>CAZAUL010000020.1:0-12770 GCA_964488545.1 uncultured Gammaproteobacteria bacterium | reverse complement strand
CAGTTTGAAGCAAATTTTTTCTTATTATCCATCCACTGCCATACCAATTCTTTTTCACCGCTAAAATAAAGGTCATAGCCCGATGTTGTTTTGTCAAGATAGGGCAATTCATTATCAGATGGATTTATTCCTGCAACTACGGATTCCCAATACTGCTCCTTTTGATCTTCATTTACTCGCGACTCAATTGCATCATTGTGTGTTAGCGATGCAGTATTTTTGTCTTTTACTATTGCAGATAGCTTGGCGGAATCCGTTGGACCTTTGGCAAGCTCAATATCATGATGTCGTAACTGACCCTTAAACTGAGGTAGTTCTTCAAGGATGGAACTCATCCGTTGAGTATTTTCCTTCAATTCGTCCACGAGTAAGGCATTGGCAGAACCAACTATTACCCTGCGATCTCCGCCTGTTGCAACTTCAATGAGTGAGGTAATAGGAAGGACAACGGTACTTTTTCCTTCGCCGGTACCCATATGCATATGTTGACCTTGGAGAGCACGTATCACACCTTCTATTTGTCGTTGTTCTTTGTTGGGATCAAATGCATCCTGAGATTTCTTCTGAATAAACTCTTCCTTGTTGCGTGCAAATAAGAATCCTGCAAGCTGGGCTTGATACATTTCTCGAACTTCTTCAAGAGTGGATGCAGATTTTGTAACTTCCTCCTGAATGGTTTGTTTATTGAGATCGGCGACTGACTGTGTTTTAAACCTTTTTTGGAAAACGCTTTGTGCCTGAACCGCCTCATCACGTGTCTTTACGAGTGATTCCCACTCGTATTTTGCCCTCGCAGCCTTGGGACCTTCATCTTTACTCATAACCAAAAGTCCATACTGCGCTCGTGCAAGTCGTATTTTTTTGTCAAGTTGTGCAAGTTCTTCGGTAGTCAAAAACTGTTGAGAAAGTGATTCAAGTGCTGATGTGGCGTTCTGTGCGTTTATGTAAGATTTGTGTGAACTGTATATTTCTGAGACTATTTCTTGTCGTTTTTCCTCACCAGCCTCTTCCCAACGGGCTTTAAATCCAGACACTTTCACACGCATGCGTTCTACCTTAGCCTCATATTCTGGATAGAGAATTTTTTTCTCTACTGTATTTTCTCCCCACTTAGCAAGCGTTTTCAGTACATGTTTCATGCGTCCAGCCTCAGTTTGTGGCCGCGTCATCTCGGAACTTTGCATACTACATCATACTTTACCCGTATTCTCACTACAATAGCCCTAGTCGTAATGATAACCGCTTTCTAGGTTATTTATCTTATAGGATATCAATATTCAATTTACCTATTGACAAGACATGAATATTTGTTATACTATAGGTATTATAGATTTAAAATAACTATGAGTGAATATTCAATAAAATCGGCCGCTCGAAAGGTAGGTACAACTTTAAAAGGACTTGACCCCTTACCTCAAGTGCATCCAGCTATTAAAGCTTCTGGCGTGCTTGGACTTTCTCAGCTTGCTTGTCAAGCACTCGCGGGCGGTAATATTCCAACCGAAACTCAAGCTCAAATACCTACACCAACAGGTACCTTAGCAGTTGTAAACCCACTTCAAGGTTTTCAAGATGGCTTGATACCTGGTGGCAACTCAGCTATCACTGAAACACCAACCGCTTCTCCAACAGCTACAGCGACTCCTGATGTATCACCTACACCTCTTGTTAATCCTGGCGTTACTCCTGGAGTAGTTGGTAGTCCAAGCGCAGTTCCAACCGAAACTACTACACCAGTACCTACAGAAACTGCTACGCCAAGTGCGGTGTATCCTACCCTAGAAACCGGTGGAGTATCCCCTGGATTTGATGTTGATGGTGTACCTAGTGTAGTGTATATTCCTACAGATGCAGATCATGTGCCAAATAATGGGCCTGACAGAGATGGTAATGACCATATTTCCAAACTTGGACAATATACTGGCATTGCAAGCCCAGGTGCTTATTACTATGATGGCAATTTGGCAGCTGCACAGGAGGAAAATCCAAATATTGCTCGCGATATCATAAGCGGAGTATGTTCAGTTCAGGGTTCGGATACACGTATTAACTTTGGTGCACAAAACGTATCCGCGCCTGTTAATGAAGGAACATTCCGTGAGGTTGAAACTGCAGGAGGAAACTGGATTATCCATACACCAAATGGTGAGATCAATTTAACACTTGATCCTAAGGAAAACCATGCATGGATGATTGTTGTTAAAGCTCCTACTCAAGATGGAAATACACCGGCCGACAATAATATCTTTCTTGAACTTAACGGAAAAGATCCTTTCTCAAATTCAACAATGACTGGAAAAGGTAGTTTTATGAGTCAAGAAATGGTTGATCAGATTGCCCGAGCAATGCATACTGCAGAAGGGTCTGCAAATAGCAGCGGTGCGGATGGTTCAAAAGAAGTAAGCATGATCTATGTTGATTCTGCGACAGGTAGCTGGAGCGTATTTGAAACTCAGTTTAACGCTGTAGGAGATGTAACTGGATACAAGCTAGTTGCTACAAACAGCGTTATCCAATAAAATTAGATCGTAATTAATTCAAAAACGGCACTTACAAGTGCCGTTTTTTGATGGTCGATTTACTGATATACTTTTTTTATGCGCCGTGTTATACAGTATTTGCCGCTACTTATTCTATTTTCAGTAGTAGTTCTTATTGGTGTACAAAATTACACACCAGGCGCATACTATACAGGATGGGATAATACACATCCCGAACTTAATATTCAGGAATTTGCTCGTAGAGTGTTCGGTGGTGCTTGGGCTCAGTACCAAGGTACCGGGGCACCAGCCGCTCAATCACAACTTGCAGAACTTGCCAGACTTCCCTTCATTGCACTTTTAACTTGGATTTTACCCAATCACCTTGTACGTTATGTAAATCTCTTTGTACTCGTGTTTTGTGGGGGGATTTTCATGTACTACTTCCTAGTAAAAAGTATTTTTTACAGATCATCATTTGTTTGGAGACAATACACAGCACTTTTTGGCGCCTTATATTACATTCTTAATATAGTTTCTATTCAGCAATTCTATATAAACTTTGAGCTATACGCAGTCCAGTTTGCTTTTTTTCCGCTCGTGCTTTTAACCGCAGACAAACTTATAAAAAATCTAACATTTCAATCAGTTCTTATATACATATGTACACTAATCCTCTTTATCCCTACGGCATTTGTTCCAACAATTGCATATATCGCATTTGCGCTGCTCGCTATCTTTAGTTTGTTTACGTCGGTCGAACAATTTGGTCTTACGATGAAAGCACTTAAATCACTTTGCATTGTAGGTTTTATTTTTCTCCTCATAAATAGTTATTGGATCATTCCAAATGTCTATTATGTACTTAACCATTCTAGCTATGTTGAAAATAGCCGGTCAAATCAACTGTTTGCACAAGAGGTACTTGCTAGTGTAAAAGAATCGGGTAATTTGAATAACGTTTTGACAGGAACACATTATTTATTTCATTGGAAAGATTATAACTTTTATACTAAACAGTATGAATATATTTTCAAACCGTGGATTGACTACTACTTACACCGCGCACCACTTATACAGTCATCACTGTATTTTTTTTCAGGTTTAACTCTCATTGGAATATTTATAACGGTGTTATCGCGTAGAAAAGTATTTTATGGTGGACTTATTCTTCCATTTATTTTCATATTCTTATTTATATGGATAGGTGCATTTGACTCTCAAAACCTATTATCAAAACTATATACTTTTGGTCCATTTCGAGAAGCGTTTCGTAATCCATTTACTAAACTTTCTAACTTCTACTCATTTTACACGACAGTGCTAATTTCTATCGCAATTGACTTTATCTTGAGGCAAATCCACTTACAAAGACGGAGGTATTCAATGTTACTATTCACTCTATTCTCCTCTATTAACCTTATATTGCTTCTGATTGTCTCAATGCCTGTTATATACGGTTATTTTTTGAATCCACTATTAAAAACTGGAATTCCGAGTGAGTATCGCGCTATGTTTGATTATTTAAAAACTCGCCCAAGTAATTCACGCGTACTAGAGCTGCCATTTTATAGTGATGCCGGGTGGCTATATTACAACTGGCATGGTCAGCCTGGCGCCTCAGGATATCAGGGTATGGGATTTTATATTTTCGGTATGAATCAACCCCTACTTACTCCTGATCATGCAAGGTGGACAGAAACTAGCGATTTTTTTTATCATGAACTTCGTCATGCACTTAACTCAAAAGACCATAGAGCAATTCAAAACATACTTAATAAGTACTACATCGATATTATAATTATTGACAAAAACTCTATAGATCCTAATTTGCCTGACTATAACTATGAGCGTCTTATTGAAATTATTGAACATACAGACTTTATTCAGAAATGGCAACGATCAAACCTAATTATTTACGAACGACCCATATTGCGAGATGAGGTAGGTGTAATTACTCCAAAACGTTTAAATTTAATCCAACAGGAAAAAGAAAGGAAGCGCACGGATATTGCCTACTCAACATTTGGGCCAAATATTGAAAGTATTTTAGCCCAAAAGAATGCAATCGTTTTTCCTTTCGCTGACCTAACAAAACTACAAAATAATAAATTTATTTACAATGACTCGGAAGTATCTATTAGTGCAGATGTACCAAAGAATGATTATCAGATTTCGGTTCCAAATGTATTATTTGCATACAAACGTTCATTTTTTAAATCTACTTTTCAGAATAATATCTTTTCAATAGAATTTCCTGTTACCAAAATTGTATTCAATGATGAATATGAGTATATATACCCTCAAATAAATAATATATATGTAACCATGGACAAGCAATATGACTCTGTTGTTTTCTGGCTAGGATCGACGATGTATGAAGTGCGGCAAAATGAATCGACGCACGCTGTTGCGCATTTTAATGAAAATGATGAATCTCGATTGTCTTATTCAGGGAAGTTTGAATCTGATAGTGATCTAGAATCAATTAACTTTAATACTCTACCTCTTTCAGCACATTCCGACTATTCTTATCAATCGGCAGATTTTGAGTTGAGTGACCTGTCTACAATTAAGATGACTTCAAGCGGAGTCAAAATTCCAGTGACATTAGATTCCAAAAAGTCACGAAACTGTGCAGATGATTTTGATATTGGAGATACTCAGTCAATTGAGACTAACATTGGCATTCGGTATATTTCAACTGGATTCGCTGTCAATTGTGCATGGACCGATCTTAATGGAATTACAGCAGATTATCCTTACATTCTGAATATTAAGGGCAAAAATATAATTGGGAGGGGTTTGAAGCTCTTTATTGGATATAACGAGCCAAACACTATCCCTGAAGCCTTTATTTTCCCCCAAGGCTCATTTCAAAGCTCACTTCTTCTACTACCTATAACGTCGTTTATCCCTCAACCTTACGCAGTAAATTGGGAAACCAGGTCATTTGGAAAACAGAGCATAAACGAAGTTCACGAAATCACCCTTAACCCGTTTCCACTCGATATTGCAAGCCAAATTTTATTGAAACCAAATACATATTCCCCTGTAGAAAATGGTGTTACCATTGCGGATAGTTCAAAATTTTCAACTTTTTTTTATGAATCTAAAGTGAAATGTGATGTTTCGCAATCAAAAAAATGTATGATCGGTATACAGCAGGCATTCGATAAGGGTTGGATTGCACTCGACTCATCATACAAAGTGCTACCGCACTTTACATACAATGGCTGGGCCAATATGTGGAGCGTCGATCAAAGCTCTACTATATATATTATATACCTACCTCAAATTATTGCGCTTCTTGCAATGATATCGAGCATCGCATACATTTTATGGGTCAGTTACAATTACATCCGAGGACATGAAAAAATATTATAAGCCATTTATTATTGGTATTTTTTTTCTTTTACTAGCAATTGTAGCAAGTAGAATCTGGACAATTAATCCACTCACTGAAATTGTTGGTGATGGGGGTGATAAATACGAGTACTTTGGATACATGCATCTTGCAAACCAAAATATATCTAAAATGGCGCACCCATTTTCATACACAAACACGTTAAGATATCCGCAAGGTTTCGATTTTGGCTACGGCAGAGATGGAATAATAATCGTGCTATTTGGGGCTTTGCTTGGCTTTATTATACCCCTTCCCCTAGCATATAATTTTACAGTGATTGCAGTGCTTTGGCTTAACTTGGCGGTACCATTTTTTATCCTCCGTCAAATTTTAAAACTTACACACGCACGCACAGATTCCATAAATTATATTTCTTTTATTGGAGCAATTATTGAGGGATGGTCTCCTTATTTGTTCTCCAGACTTAACGGCCAGCTTAATCTATCACTTGGAATTGGTATGCCAATTTTGTTTTACACATTTTTCCGTCTATATTTGGCTCTAAAAAATAATGTTCGACTACATGCATCTCATTTTATTCATATTGCTTTAGCGTACCTTCTCATTTCATTTTCATCAGCACAGTATCTACTTATCACAGTTCAAGTAAGCTTTTTTGTAGGTGTTGGCTTTCTTGTTTGGAGGATTATTAGAAAGAAAAGTTTGAGTATATTTACTACACTGGTGGTTTTTATTGCTTCCTACAGTCGTAATATATTTTATGCAATCGTAGTATTTTTGACACCTTTTCTATTTTTCCAGGGAAGCTATTTAAAGGCAATTTTCACAAATCAAATTAATCTTGACAGTGTAAAAGTCCTCAATCCTCAAATAAGACCAACACTTTTTGATATATTCATTCCTAATGCATATTTAGGTGACTGGTGGAGCACTTTAAATCCTACGTATATTACAATTGAAAAACTAGTTGGATTTGGAATAATCGGATGGCTAATAATTGTAGGATATTTATTTTATGAAAAGCAGAAACAATATCTTTATAGAATAATTGCTCTGTTTATCCTCTTGTTTATCTCTTTATTATTTCTCAAGCCACTTTTTGTACCAGAACCTGCACGGATTTGGATAGTTTTTTCTTTTCCCATAATAGTCGCAATCTCCCAACGTATACACATTCAAAATAAAATGGTATTACTTTGTCTGATTATCCTCTTACTTATAGAAAGAAGTTTTTATGCAATAATGACAACTTCTCCCTTCCCGATAAACGCAGCCAAAGTAGTAAAAAAACAGCCTGGAAACGCCGTAATGCATGTGCCCCTTGTAACCAGTCAGGGTTATCATTCTGCACTGTCTTATTATTGGCAAAAACCAGTGGTCGACGGTTATTTTCTCCACATTGCCGATACCCCACACTCAAATGCGTTTCTTGCGGAAGGTGACTTTGCTGTTTTCAACTGTGAAACAAGTAATGCGGATTTACTCCTTCAATTTGATCCAAATCAGTTTATTCAAAAACTGAAGAAAAACAATATATTCACGATAGTACTTATTAAAAAGGGACAAAACGGAGACCACTGGCACAATCCGGAATGTAAATATGTACGTCGTGCTTGGGATATATTACTTCCGGACAGGATAATGACAGATGAAGATAGAGTGGTTGAACATAAATTTCTTATTGAACCCTCAGACACGATACAGAAGCGCATTTATGCAGATACAGATGGGATTCTTCGTCTTGAGAGACTTACTGTTTGGCCCAGATCGATTGATGATATTACAGTTGCCACTCCAGGTGGCTTAATTTCACCAAACTGGAACAACGCAATTATAAATAATAATGATCTCATTATTGATTATTTTCCTCGTGTATTTTTTCCACTCCGTCAAGGTGAATATATTGAACTACTTTCAAACAAGTCAAGTAAAAAAACCGAAATATACCCAATGATTTATTATTATTTTGAAATGGATCAAAACCGTTCATTAAGCAATATTTATAATCGCAAACAGCCATATCCTTATTATCTTAATTTACTTTGGAAGGACGACGATATTGAAGTGTACAGACTAAATTAATTCGCTGTTTTATATTCCAAAATTAATTGCTAAACTTTTTTATTGATTTTTAGGCTCAAAAGGGGTATGCTCTATCCATGACAGAAGTTCCTGCCGCGGGAGAACCAGCTGGAAGACCTGCTGGAATTGAGGCTCCAAAACAAGCCGAAGCAAAGCCCTCCCCTAAACTACCGGTTACCGATCTTCTGGTGTGGCAAAAGCGCGCAGAAATAGTAGATGCGATAAAAAACAATCCAACCGTGCTTCTTATTGCCGGTACCGGCACCGGAAAAACACGTGGCGGTGCACAGATAGCGCTTGAAGCTATTGGTAATACTGGCAATATGGTGATGACCGAAAACCTCCGCAAAGCAACCGAGATGAGCGCCGAGATAGTTGCCGAAGACCGAGGTGAAAAAGTGGGTGACATAGTGGGTGTACAAAACAGGTATCGCCGTAATGTGTCGGATAAAACACGACTTCTTTTTTGTCCAACCCAAACACTCCTCAACAAAATGGAACATGATCCTAACCTTTTGCAGTATGACCTTGTAATGGTAGACGAAGTACACAAAGAATCAAAAAGTAATGAAATCCTCCTTACCATGTTGAAAAAAATACAGGAAAACCGCAAACAGGCCGGTAAACCATTGAAACTTGTACTTACTTCGGCAACAATGGATGAGGATAAATTAAAGAAAAACTTTCAGGGTGCCGTAAAGATTGAAGTACCAGGTGAAACATTCCCCATAGATGATAAAACATGGCATGACAAACGCGTACCTATGGCAGAACTTCCCAAAGCGGCAGCAGAAAAGGTTAAGTTTTCTATCGATAAAGGCGACCCAGGGAATATTCTTGTTTTTTTATCCGGACGTGCACAAATTGAGGAAGCGCAGAAAGCACTTGACGGCATGAATCTCAAAGACACCGTAATTGTCCCCTATTTTGGTGGAATGAGCAAAGAAGAACAGGATGCGGCAGTTGCCAAATTTGGAGATAAGCGCGTGGTTGTACTTGCCACAAACGCCGCACAAGAAAGTTTGACCTGGCCTATACGAGTAGTGGTCGATACCTGTACCCATAAGCACAAAGAATATGATCCGGTTACAGGTAAAGACTACCTCGTCGAAGGTCCTGCTCCCCTTGATCACTTAAAACAGCGGAAGGGCCGTGTGGGTCGACGGAAAACAGATGATGGAATTGCAGATAAATACTATGCGCTTACCACTGAGTCCGATTGGAATAGCCGTCAAAAGCATGAGGACGCCGAAATAATGCGAACCGATATAACTACTGAAGTACTCACCCTGCTTGCAACGGGTCAGGACCCCTATAAATTCGAGTTTATCAATAAACCGAATCCAAGCCATATTACCGCCGCAGTGAAACGGTTAGAAAGAATAGGTGCACTCAAGGACAAGAAACTTACAGAAAAAGGTTTGTTTATGGCCGACCTGCAGCTTAGTGTTAATCATGCAAGTTTGGTGGCTGAAGGCGTGCGGTTTGGAAATATTGAAGATACTGCGGCACTCGCAGCTATGCTTGAAACATATCCGGATGTATTTAATACAAAAAACACCACACTGTTGTCGTTCAGAGACAAATATGCACATACAAAATCGGATCTTGTACCTCTTGTGCACCTCTTGCACACCTACGGTACCATACCAAAAGACAATAAACATGCGTGGTTAAAGGATCATGGACTCCGTGCAGATGTTATGCGGGATGTCTACGACCTCTATCAGGAGCTTGTCAAAACAGCTAAATCATCGAATCTGGCAAAAGAGAAACCACTCGACCGAGCCTCAGCACTAGACCTTGCAGTTCACCACAGCTTTAAAGATGTAACTATTTCTGGAATAAAAACAAAGTATCTCAAAGTTGAAGGAGTGGGAGGAGACTCTGCACTCAGAATAGACAAGGGGTCGGTACTTGCAAACGAAAAACGTCTACCGCCGTTCGTATCTGCCAATATTAAAACCATTGCAAAAGACGGAGTTCGTGAAGGTCGGGTAGCTGCGTTAAATCATACGTTGGGGGCAGAAGCGCAGCTTTTTATTCAAAATGAGGGAAAGACTGAAAGCCATGAGTCTAAACAACAGAGTCAAAAGTCTGAAAGTCATAAAGTCGATGATCAAAAACCAACAGATGAACAACCTAAAGCCGAGTCAGAGGTCAAGAATCTAAAGTCAACAGAGCCTCCCCCTCTCCCTCCTAAACCGCTCAAATGGTGGCAAAAGGTGGGCAACTGGTTTAAGGGGCTGTTTGGAAGAATATTTGGGTAAATAACCAATGATCCAATACTACCAATGACCAGAGATAAATCACAAATGTCAAATCACAAATCCACAATTCAATAACAAATCACATAATTATTTATACATTGAGCATTGGTCATTCCCTTGGTCATTGGTTATTTGACATTGGTAATTCATTTGTTATTTGTAATTTGTCATTTGTGATTCTCTTCATGTAATATAAAGTATGTCCCTCCTTTCACACCTCCATGTTCGCAATCCTAAAACGGATGAGACTCCTATTGAGTCGGCAACCCAGATATTTTCATCTGCGCTCCCCTATCCTTTTTTACCCTTGTGGAAACGTCTTCTCCTTGTACATCCTAAAACGTATTCGTTTGAACTGTTTCTCCTGAATCAGCTGATTTATTTTTATGCCACTGTTCCCCAGGAAAGTGAAACGTTTATTCAAAGCTTAATCAGCTCTTCGTTTCCGCAGTCCAAAATTGTGCGCACAACCGACCCCATGAAATTAGTACTCAAAGCACCGTACCTTTCGTTTGGCGAGGTAGTATTAAACTCGTACTCATATTTACCTATTAAGACGTATTACGACTTTAAAGATGTTGACCCTATGTCGGCAGTTTTAGGCTTCATGGCAAAACAACCCCCTCATATTCGCATGGCGGTTCAGATAGTGGTAACTCCCCCTTATTTTGCATGGCAAGACTTGGCAGTCAAAAATGCTGGCGGCCAGCTGTATGATGAGGCGTCACAGAAATATGTTATGAATCCTCAAAAAATGGCCATTATGCGCAAGGCTCAGTTTCAGGGGGGTAAAACCTGTGTGCGACTCGTGGTTGGTTCGTCCGACAAGTCTCTTGACCCGGCTCCCTTTTTATCCAATCTTGCCGGTACATTTGGTGCATTTTCATTGGGTGAAGGAAATCAATTCGTGTTTAGACGACCTCTCTTGTTCAAGAACCAATTTCTTGAGCGTATTAAAGAGCGAAAAATAAGCTACTTTGAAAACAAAGGCCAGGTACTTAATGCTCAAGAGCTTGCATCACTGTGGCACCCACCTGGCATATTGCTCGGAGGCCTCAAAAACATAAGCTGGGGGAAGACACTTATTGGTGAGCCTCCCGAAAACCTGCCGGTAGTCGATAAGTTAAGCGAAGAAGAAAAACAAAAGATTAATTTTTTTGCAAAAACAGAGTTCCGCAATAAACCTACAATATTTGGCATCCGTGAAGACGACCGCCGCAAACATATGTACATTGTGGGTAAGACGGGCGCTGGAAAATCGACCCTTATCGCCAACATGGCAATTGATGATATCCGCAAAGACCGCGGGATTGGTGTAATCGATCCGCACGGTGATTTGTGTGAAACTATTTTGAACTATATACCGAAGCGACGGCTAAATGATGTGGTATATCTTGAGCCGTTTGACACCAATCGCCCTTTTGCCCTGAATGTACTTGAAATGCATGGGCAACAACACAAGGATTTGGTGTCGTCAGGTATTGTGGCGATTTTCAGCAAACTATACAAAGATAGCTGGGGTCCACGACTTGAATATATTTTGAGAAATGTCATCATGACTCTCCTCAATGTGCCGGGCACCACCCTTGCCGATGTGCTCCCGCTTCTTGCACATGCCGATTACCGAAAAAAAATAGTGTCCCAACTGAAAGACACAGTGCTGAAAGGGTTTTGGGAGCTTGAGTATGCAAAAATGTCGGAAAAGCTACGTGTTGAGGCAATTTCGCCTATCCAAAATAAGGTAGGTCAGTTTGTAACCTCAACAATGATCCGCAATATTGTTGGACGTGCGAAATCCACTGTAAACCTTGAGGAAATAATGAACGGGAAAAAAATTCTCCTACTCAACTTGTCGCAGGGAAAGCTTGGTGAGGACAATGCGGCGCTCCTTGGCGCAATGATTATTACTCAAATACAGCTTGCTGCTATGAACCGGGCATTTGTTGCTGAAAATCAGCGGAAAGACTTTTTCCTGTATGTAGATGAGTTCCAAAATTTTGCCACATCATCGTTTATCAAAATATTATCTGAAGCCCGCAAGTTTCGGCTCTCGCTCACCCTAACGAACCAGTATATTGGCCAACTTGATGAAGATATTGAGCGTGCGATATTTGGCAACGTAGGTACACTGATGAGCTTTGTCGTGGGTGCGCGTGACGCACATATGTTATCTCGGGAGTATGGCGAAATGTACACCGAAAACGACTTGGTTGCATTAGGCAAGTTTGAGCTTGTCATGAAACTGTCAATCGACGGACTTGCATCACTCCCCTTTCCTGCAAATACCCTGCCTCTTCCAGCGCTTAAAAATGAAAATAAGGACAAGATCATAAAACTCTCCAAAGAACGGTTTGGATATAGTCCGCAATGATAAATCACAAATTTCAAATAACAAATCAATTACTAATCATCAATCACAAATGACAAGACTGTTTTGTGATTCAAATTTTGTAATTTGTAATTGATTAATGATTAGTCATTTGTAATTTGTGATTCATTTATACACATTTATTACATACTTTCTAGCTTGATTTTATGCCTATAGCATGATATACTATAGGTATGTTT
>CAZAUL010000019.1:0-19477 GCA_964488545.1 uncultured Gammaproteobacteria bacterium | reverse complement strand
CGACCAACTTGAATTCTTGATACTAAATGTATTAAAGTAAAGTATGCAACTGCATAAGACTCTCGCAACGGCTTCGCTTGTATTAATTATAGTAGTTGCGGTTGAAGCATATTTTTATCTCATGCTCAAGCAGTTACCTGCTCAAAAAGTAATTAGTCAGGTTATTCCTCAAATCAGCAGTACTCCTCAAGAAACACCATACCACAAAAGCTTAAACTCCTTTGTAACCCGCGCTTCAGCCTACATTGAAAAATCACAGTCATTTAAAAAAAGTATGTATACAGTGATGCGCTATAGTGGCACGATAACAACAATCCAAAAAGATACGCAATCTGAAACTGCGACAATAGTTCTATCAGATGCATCAGGTGGCGTTGTTGGCGAATACCGAGCATTTCCATTTTCTATACTGAAGGTATATCAGACATCACCATCCTCAGAACAACAACTGTCAGTCGACAATCTCCAAAAAGGGAGTATTGTTGATGTGAGAGAGTATTCGTCAGTGTATGCACCAGGCAAACCAAACGAATTATTTATTGAGTTTCACCTTCTCAATGAAGCGAAAAAGTAGCATCTATTTAGAACCGAAAATTAAGGTTAAAAAAATTCGCAATGTTATATTACAGAGTCCTGATTTATTCGGACTCTTTCAAGGTGGAACGTTACTTGCAGACTGTTCTGATTGCGGAGCATGTTGTTGTAATGGTGGAGGATGTAACTCACCGAGTGATTTTAGCTGTTGTTAGCGCAGATTTTTTGCCAGTGGAATAAAATACTCCAAAAACACAGTTTATTTCTTTGCGAACAAAATCACCTAGCGATTTTGAAGTTGTTTTTTTTGTTTCTGAATTTGCGAAAAGTGCTTCCAGCAAATGCATAAGCATCGTTTCACGGGTAATGGTGTGTACCTTCACCACTTTAGACTTTTTTAAGATATATATGCCTTGAATTGGAAATCCTTTTTTCGTTTTTGTAATATATGACTGTTTGTCGATAAACGGCGCCTGATAACACAAAAATCTTCTACCAGTTTTTTGCACAATGAGTGTATCGTCGGCGAACGGAGTCGCTTGCTTGCGTGATATAGTGATAGTGGTAGTTTTTCCTGCACCTGAAGGACCGATAAATATATACGCATTCGCATTGTAAATAAAACTTGATGCATGTAGAAAAAAACCATCACGAAGTATATGAAACAAAACATAGTGTAACAATAACGATAGCTGAAAAATACTTATAGAGTAGTACGTTTCGATACAGTTCTTACTTACAACGTGATAGTACTGAACAAATGTATCTGTATTGTCTTTTTTGGTGTGAGTAAAGCCTTTATGGACAACTACTATTTTAAAGTGTACTTTTGAATTTGTAGTTTTAACAATACATCCTCCATATACATTGTAAAGATTATCTAAAAATAGTTTTTTTTCCTGTTCATATTCCGAGCGAGTAAGATCAAGTTGTATCACGTAGCCGGCAAACATAATATACAGCTTGTTCATACACGTCATTCTACCTTATCATTTCTCAATGTATAATAGAAATACATGCAGTTTACATTGCTGACCTACAACACACTACTTAACGATGCGCAAAAAGAGTTGCGCGATATTTTTGCATTGCATAAGCCTGATATTGTGTGTCTTCAAGAGGTTGATACTTCACCTGAAAATATAGAATCCATTGAAAAACTAGGATACCTTCTTGCTGACTACTCAAATGGATTTATCAAGTTTGGTAAGGTGTTTGGAGTTGCGACCTTTTATAAAAAAACGCGTTTTACATTTTTTAGTTCGAAATCAATAACTCTTCCACGCGGGATAGGCGAGGCAATAGCGTTTATCCTCCGTGTATTTAAAACTCAAAAAAAGGACCGAACAGTATTAAAGACTGTTTTTAAAACTATTGAAGGTGATCCGCTTGTGGTTTACAACATACATTTATCAGCACATGGCACAAACGGAATCCGTATCAAACAGTTGGAAAAAACATTGCGAGATATTGACATCGATACAAAAAAACCAACCATTCTTGTTGGCGATTTCAATTATCCGTACGGACGCAAAAAACTAGAGGAACTCATGCAGGTAAACGGCTTTGCCGAAGCAACCGCGGCAATACCATTTACATCTGATGGCAAACTTATTCACTATGCATTTTTAGAAAAAATCCTTATGCGAATCATTCAGCTGATTTTTGGAAAACTCTACAAACTCGACTACTGCTTTTTTAAAAACTGCAACGTTATTTCAGCATCAAAAATTAATGCCTATTACTCCGACCATTTCCCGATAATCGCACGGTTCGAAATACAGAATAAACAAAACAATGACCAATGAGCCAATACTACCAATGACCAAAGATAAAATACAAATGTCTAATCACAAATCACACAAAAGAATTACAAATTACAAATGACAAATTACAAATCCACAATTCAATTACACATAACTAATCACAAATTTATTTGTACATTGAACATTGGTCATTGATCATTGGTCATATCCTTGGTCATTGGTCATTGATCATTGAGATTTGGAATTTTATTGGTTATTGGTAATTGGGATTTGAGATTTACTTGGTCATTTGACATTGGTAATTCATTTGATATTTGTAATTTGTCATTTGTGATTTTAGTTTAGGTATACTATTCGCATGAAACTCTATAACACTCTTTCACGAAAACTTGAAGAATTTGTACCAATTAATCCAAAAGAGGTTTCTTTTTATGCATGTGGGCCAACAGTATATGATTTTGCACATATCGGGCATATTCGAGCATATGTAGTAAATGACACTATTCGCCGTACACTTCCATACCTTGGCTACCCCATAAAACATGTAATGAATATTACTGATGTAGGACATCTGTCTGATGATGCAGACAGTGGTGAAGACAAAATGGAAAAGGGCAGTCGCAAGTATGGTAAAACAGTGTGGGAACTTGCAAGGTTTTATACCGACTTTTTTTTTGATACTACAGATAGGATGAATATCCTCCGTCCACATATAGTCTCAAAAGCAACCGACCATATTCCAGAAATGATAGCCTTAGTTAAAAAACTTATTGAGCATGGAAAAGCCTATGAGACAAAAGAGGCGGTCTATTTTGATGTTGCGCAATTTCCATCATATGGCAAACTATCCAACCAAGCATTAGATGATAAATTAAAAGCAGTACGAGACGATGTATATGCTGATCCAGATAAAAAACACCCTGCCGACTTTGCACTATGGTTTAAACGCATAGGGCGTTTTAAAGACCACACCATGCACTGGGATAGCCCTTGGGGTGATGGGTTTCCGGGGTGGCATATCGAGTGCTCCGCAATGAGCATGAAATATCTTGGAGCGACTATAGATATTCATACGGGAGGCATCGATCATATCCCGGTACATCATGAAAACGAAATTGCCCAATCAGAGGCGGCAAATGGCGTCCCGTTTGTGCATTATTGGATGCATTATCATCATCTGCATGTGGATGGGCAAAAGATGAGTAAAAGTCTTGGTAATTTTTACACAATTAAGGATGTGGATGACAAAGGTATCTCACCTATGGGACTTCGTCTTCTTTTTCTGCAGTCACACTATCGCCAGCCAATGAACTTTACCTGGGTCTCGGCTCATGCGGCAGATGAGGCATACCGCCGACTGCAGTCTGAGGTGCAAAAATTGCCAGATTCGTCAGTAAAAGTACTATCGTCAGATGCTCAACGCTTTGATAATGAATTTAAAGGTGCAATGAGCAACGATCTGCAAACCCCCAAGGCGGTTGCTGTTCTTTTTACCGTTCTTAAATCTGGACTATCACCCCAAGAGAAATTTGTACTCTTCCAATCATTTGATGAGGTGCTTGGCCTAAACCTTTTTACCTTCTCACATTCAGATAAAACAGATGTTATCCCAACTGAAGTAATCGAGTTGGCTTCGCTAAGACGAGAGGCAAAAACGCAAAAAGATTTTGCAAAAGCAGATGAGCTGAGAAAAAAAATTGCAGACTTAGGATATACAGTAAAAGACACAAAAGAAGGCTATGATCTAGAAAAGACGTCTGTTTAGCTCATACATCATGAAGAATATCACACAAAAAAGGGTGATATAGGGAAACCCAAGCAAAATGCTCTCACATAACACAAGTATGCCGACTGCATTTGATACTACCAGAGCTGTACCGAGAATTGTCGCCAAATCCCACTTCATATTTTGAAATGTTGATTTTGGCGTTCTCGGGTCTGATCAATGTAAAGTAGACCGTACCGTAACGACAGCCAAGTTAACTAAATTGTTTATCCATCACAAACAAAACGAACCGCTCGCCCGTGCGAGTACTCGAGTCAGCATGAACGCTGATTACCAATGCCTTAGTATGCTTTTCTATTATTTCAGTAAGGTCATCCACCACCGATTCAAGCACTGCGGTGCGTAATTGTTTGACCATTTCGATGCCTTTTGTTTTTCGAAGTAATACATGCTCATAGGGGTGAGTATTCCCCTTAAGTCGCACAATTACCATATCATGGCTTATATAGGTTTTTGCCTGGCGTGGCCCGTTGCCAACTACCTCTGCATAAAACCGCGTAACATCTTTTGCGATTGCATCTTCGATCTGTCCGAGTGTCATACATATACAGTATATATCAAAAGAGTACAAAAAGCGAGTGGTTTGCGGTATAATAAGGCATGAACACTGACACTGTATTTTTAGCCGCATTGAGCCTCTTTGGATGGGGTCTCGGTGCTTTTTTTTCAAAACTAGCAACAAACCGCATAGGGGAAAGCTCGGTATTTTGGGACATAATCGGGTATGTGCCTATTGTAATTCTATTTTCGTTGTCTGCGTTTAAGGCAAAGGATATCTTTGGAGGCGACAAAATGGGTGTTGTCTATGGCCTCCTTGCGGGTGGCATAGGTGCAATTGGTCTTATTGCTTTTTATTTGCTTATTGCTAAAAAAGATGCTGGCGTTGCAACCTCAGTTACTGCAATGTACCCCGCTCTTACCGCAGTTCTCTCATTTATATTTTTAGGAGAGCAGATCACCATTACTAAGGCTATAGCTATTGTCCTTGCCTCTGCCTCACTCTTTCTCCTGGCTCTGTAAAAAGGCCCACGCACTCATGTATAATAGTCGCATATGAAGACTATACAGCCACGGACATTAAAGGGTTTTCGTGATTTTTTACCCGATGATATGCGCATCAGACAAAAGGTAATCGCGCTCTTCCGGGAGGTATTTGAGTCGTTCGGATACGAGCCGCTTGAAACACCCACTCTTGAACATGCTGACATACTTCTCGGCAAATATGGCGATGAGGCAGAACAGCTCATCTACCAGTTTGAGGACCGGGGCAAGCGCAAGGTTGCCATGAAGTATGACCTCACTGTACCTACATCGCGAGTAGTAGCACAGTATGCTGATAAAATCCCTCTCCCATTTAAACGGTATCAGATCCAACCGGTATGGCGGGCAGATAATACACAAAAAGGGAGATTCCGCGAATTCTATCAGTGCGATGCCGACACTATTGGATCATCGTCGGTTATTGCAGATGCAGAGTTTATCCAGATTGGTCTGCAGATTATGCAAAAGCTTGGATTTACTGACTATACCGCACGCATTAATAATCGCAAGTTTATTGATGGCCTTGTTCAGTATGCTGGTGCCAGCAACAAACAGTTTTATGCTATTTGTATTGCAGTTGATAAGCTTGAAAAAATAGGCATACAGGGGGTCATAAAAGAAATGGAGTCAAAAAAAATCGACGCTGATGTTATTGATAAAATTGTTGAAATTATTTCACTTTCCGGCACAAATCAAGAACTTATTACGCTTCTTAAGGAGCGGATGAAGGATATTCCAATTGCGATAGAAGGACTTGACGAGTTATCACAGCTGTTTTCCTACCTGCATACTTCAGGAACAGATCCTACCAAATATTACTTTGATCTTTCCATTATTCGTGGATTGTCCTACTACACAGGTCCTGTCTGGGAGTTTTCAGTAAAAGATGGAGGAGTGGGTTCGGTAGCGGGTTGCGGACGGTACGATAAACTTATTGGACTGTATCTTGGCAAAGATGTGCCTGCAACAGGTGGTTCATTTGGCATTGAAAGAATTATAGAGGTGGTACGCGATCGCAACCTTTTGTCGTATGGCTCCTCGCGAATGGGCTTGGTCACTATTTTTAGCCCAGAACTTGCAGAAGAATCGTTCCGCATTGCCCAAGTACTTCGCAAAAACGGACATCAGGTTATGCTGTATCCTGACGAAAAAGTAAAGCTCGATAAACAAATGAAGTATGCAAATAAAAAAAATATAGAAACAGTGTATATTGCCGGTCCCGAGGAAATAAAAAATAAAACGATAAAGGTTAAAAACATGAAAACAGGGGAACAGAGCGTTATAGTACTTTAGTTGAATTTTAATTTATAAAATTCAAATTTTAATTCAATTTTAAATTAACTAAAATTTAAAATTAAAACTTCAAAATTGTTTGCCATATGCTGATCAACCCAAACGTAGCACTTATCGAATCGCTTCCAGGTGTAGGTGGTGACGAAAGTAAGCTCTGGATGCAGGAGCTACTCATGTCGTACTTTAAATACGCTCAGAAGCAGAACTTTAAGGTAAGTTATCTAGAAGATAATGTCGCCAAAATACAGGGTGAAAATGCTTATGCACTTTTTAAAAATGAAACTGGCGTTCACCGAGTTCAGCGCATTCCTGAAACTGAGCGCAAAGGTCGTGTTCATACATCTACCTGCGTTATTGTGGTGCTTCCGCATATTGTGCAGTCAGATGTAAAAATTAGTCCTTCCGACGTTGAGTGGCAGTTTTATCGATCAGGTGGACATGGCGGACAAAATGTAAATAAAGTCTCAACCGCTGTGCGACTCATCCATAAACCAACAGGAATTGTAACCACTGCAAGCCGTGAGCGACAACAGCTAGCCAACCGAGAAATTGCAATGAATTTACTTATTGCTAAGTTATACCAACTTGAAGAAGAACGAAAACGAGGTGCAGCACAGTCATTTGTACGAAATGTGGGCACCGGAGACCGAGCAGACAAAATCCGCACCTATAACTTTCCGCAAAACAGACTTACCGATCATCGTATTGGTAAAAGTTTTCATAATCTTGAAGATATTATTGCAGAAGGACGTTGGAATAAGGTTTTCGAAGCACTACAGATAGCTAAACTTGCCTAGATCGTGCTATACTTACCAAGTATGTACTTCCTGAGTTTTTAATTTGTAATTTTAAGTTTCAATTTAATTTCAAATTTCGAATTTTAAATTAAAAATTGTTTATGTTTACTTCGCTCAAGCATCGCTCGTTTCGGCTATTTACCTCGGGCATTTTTATTGCTCAGATGGGTTATGAGATGCAAAATGTTGCGTTATCCTGGTACATGTATAAGCTTACCGGGTCTCCACTTGCACTTGGTCTTATGGGGCTCGCACGAATTCTGCCTGTTTTTTTCTTTGCTCTCATTGCAGGTCATGTATCCGATACTCGGCCACGCCGACGAGTGCTTGTCACTGCACAAACCATCCTACTTTTAAATGCGCTTATTCTTGCTGGAATTATTGTAGCTGGCAACGTATCTCCTTACGTTATCTATGCCGCAATTGTGGTAAATTCGATAGCGCTTACCTTTGCGTCTCCAGCAGGTCAGGCACTCTTGCCTGCACTTGTCCCTCAGCGTGATTTTATGAGTGCGGTTGGCATCAATTCAATCAGCTATCGAGCGGCAATGGTTATTGGTCCCTCGCTTGCAGGTTTTATTCTCGCTCAGGTTTCGGTTATTGGTCCTATTGGTGTAAATATTATTTGTCTTGTATATTTTCTTACTATTATCGTTATTATTGGGAGACACCCACAAACACTTGCATCAAAAACAGAGGGAAAAGTGCATTCAATTTTAAAAGGTATCCATTTTGTAAGGTCTTCTCGGCTTTTGTGGAGCACTATGCTTCTTGATTTTGTTGCGACTTTTTTTGGTTCTAGCATGACACTTATGCCTGTATTTGCCGAGGACATACTTAAGGTTGGCCCGCAAGGGTTGGGACTACTATACGCGGCACCCTCAATTGGGGGACTCCTAGGGGGTTTACTTTTCTCTTTAGTACAAAAAGTGAAGCGTCAGGGAAATGTGTTTATTATTGCAGTTATTGCCTATGGAACAGCAACGGTGTTGTTTGGACTCTCAAATAACTTTGAACTGTCACTACTTCTTATGGGTATAGTAGGAGCATCCGACATGATAAGTAGTGTTATTAGAAGCACAATCCGTCAGATGATAACACCAGATCATCTGCGCGGACGTATGGTTTCAATTAATATGATATTTTATCTTGGTGGTCCACAGCTTGGAGAGGTAGAATCAGGCTTTTTAGCTTCACTTATTGGTACGCCGTATACGGTAGTTGTTGGTGGTATAGCCACCATAATTACCACTATCTTTTTTGCAACGAGAATTCCGGAGTTGATGGGATACAAACACAAAATTACAAATGACAAAGCAAAATTAAATGGCCAATGAGCCAATACTACCAATTACCAGGAAAATAACCAATGATCAATGTCCAATGACCAACTATGTATAGTTAGTTTGGTAATTGAGATTTGGAGCTTGATTTGTCATTGGTCATTTAAAATTGGTAATTGATTAGTCGATTTGTTATTTGTTATTTGTAATTTATTTAGGTTGTGTTATAATTATCTTTCATTGGCATATTTAGCCTCATAATTATGAAAGCATCTATCCACCCCCAATACAAACTCGACGCCAAAGTTATCTGCGCATGCGGGCACACATACACTGTAGGCTCAACACGTGAACTTATTCAGGTTGAAGTTTGCAACAAATGCCATCCATTCTTTACTGGCGAACACCGATTTGTAGATACAAAAGGTAAGGTAGAGAAATTCCAGAAAAAGCAACAACTTGCAGCTGAAATGAAGAAAAAGATTACTGCTAGCAAGAAAAAGGCAGAAGAAAAGGGTGAACGGAAAACTAAGTCATTACGAGAGCTTTTGAGCGAATCGTAATATTGTGGGGGTTGCAATGATAGGTATATATGATATACTTGTCGTTAGTCACCACGATCTTAGGTTAATCGCAAGATTATAAAATTATTATTATTTCCTAAGAGATTCCGGATGCGTCCGGAAAAGTGATATCCATGAAAAACCAAAAAAAACTCAATCAACGTGAAGATGTAGCTTCGTACTTATCCTCAGCGGGTAACTTTGCCTTTGTTAAATTCGAAAAAACAACACACATCGCACTTGAAGGCCTTCGTAAAGAACTTCGCAAAGCTGGTGCAAAGATTAAAGTAGTAAAAAACACTATTCTTGCAAAAGCAGTAAACAAACTTGCCTCTCAAAAAGAATTTTCGGAGCTTAAAACTATTCAAAAGCAGGTAAAAAACCTTCGTGATAACACAGCAGTAGTATCGTTGGGAAAAGACTGGTCAAACGGCATGAATGCATTTGCTGGAGTTGCAAAAAACGACAAAAGCATTACATTTAAACTAGGATTTTTGGACAACAAAGGCTACGACGCAGTCACGATGGATAAGATTTCAAAGCTCCCAAGCAGAGCGGAACTTATTGCAAAGATTATTGGAAGCATGAAGAGCCCAACATCACGATTTGTCCGCGCAATCAAATTCCCAGCACAAAAGTTTGCGATGGTTTTGAATGCAAAATCAGCGAAACAAGGTTAATAATTCCCATTATCTAAAGGAGGTGATACACAATGGCTGAACTATCAGAAAAGATGCAAAAACTTGCAACAGAAATTGAAGGACTTACTGTTCTTGAAATGGCAGAACTTGCTAAATACCTCGAAGACAAATTCGGTGTAACAGCAGTAGCAGCAGTTGCAGCAGCACCAGCAGCAGGAGCAGCAGCAGCGGCAGAAGAAAAAACATCATTCACCGTTGTGCTGACCGATGCAGGAGCAAATAAACTTTCAGTAATTAAGGCAGTTCGTGAGGTTAACCCAACACTTGGACTCATGGATGCTAAAAAAGCAGTCGATACATTACCATATGAACTCGTGAAAGACGCAAAGAAAGACGTAGCAGAAGACGCAAAGAAAAAGATTGAAGCTGCAGGTGGTAAAGTAGAGATGAAATAACTTGAATTTGCAATTCACTTAAACCTCCCCCGTTGGGGGAGGTTTTTTGTTAATAAGAAATTTTTCTTTAAGAAGTGCTCTGCCTAATTCTATCTTTTCGTTTAACACTGCGCGAATTTACTATCTGATTTTCCCATGGTACCTCGTAACCTACAGACACAATTGGCGATGTGAGGTTGCCAAAAACTAAGATTGGCCATTGTCTTTTATTTTTCCTCTCCTTAATAAAGGACATAAAACTAGGTATCTCCTTGTATTGCATATCTGAGGGAGGAAATGACTCAATTTCTCTAAAATAACCATTTGTGAAACTAATGTTTCCGTTTTTTCTGACCCAATGAGGAATGTTTGCGTGACCAAAGTCAGGGTTTATTACAACGTCAATTGAGTTATCTAAATTAAACCGAAAACCATAAGGATACTGATCATTACCGAATGCCATCATTGTTAAACCCAAATGGGCAATTTGACAAAACGATTTAAAGTCTCCATATAAAAAAGGGTCTGCGTGCGGTTGTGAATCGGTTCTAAAGGTTCTCATTTCACCCACACGTTCAAGAGTCTGCAGTGTGGGAAGTAGTCGTAAAAAAGTAAATTTGGCAATTTCGGACGATCTGTGCACATATGCTTGTGAGTCCTTTTTTATTCCCGATTTCTCCCATCGTGCATATTTTTTTGACATAAACTCTTTAGACATACTCATATTATATCAAAATATATCACATAACGATTCACGATTTATATCCTATATTGATAATAATGTGGTTGTTTTACGATATTGATATAGATATAGCAATATTCGATTACTACAGGCCCATTTTGAGGCTGATTTAAGGCTTTTGGTTGTTGCAATTGCCCATAAATTTGTCTATAATCGTGGTCTTATGTCATCATCTTCAGATTACGGTGCAGAGTCCATTGTAGTTCTTGAGGGACTTGAGCCAGTACGCAAACGCCCGGGAATGTATATCGGTACGACGTCACAACTTGGTGTAAATCACTGTCTAAACGAAATTATCGACAACTCCATTGATGAAGCTTTGGCCGGTTTTGCCCGAAATGTAAAAATAACCATTGAAGAGAATGGGTACCTTACTGTATTTGATAATGGCCGTGGTATTCCAGTTGAAAAAGTATCTAAGTATAAAGTATCAGCTCTTGAATTAGTCATGACCAAACTCCACGCTGGTGGAAAGTTTAATCAGGGCGCATACAAAATTTCAGGTGGACTGCACGGAGTAGGAGCATCGGTAGTCAACGCCCTATCCGACCATGTTATTGTGGAGGTTCGCCGTGAAGGTAAGCTATATCGACAAGAATATAAACGCGGCCGACCCCAGGGTGATGTTGAGCGGGTGCGCACATCGGTTCTGGGTTTTGACTGGGAGCAGGGTACAGCAGTGTCATTTCTTCCTGATAAAACAATTTTTACCGAAACGATAGAAATACATTATCCAACACTAAAAAAGCAACTTAAGGAGCGAGCATACCTTATTAAGAAGGTTATGTTCCAAATCCATAATAAAAAAGTAAATGACCGAACGTCATACTACTTTGATGGTGGTATATTGTCACTCATCAACGATCTTAACCGTGGAAAACGCGTACTTCACGATGCAATATTTATTAATAAAGCTGTTGAGGATAAGGAAGTTGAAGTCGCAATCCAATATAATGACTCCATTGCCGAAAGTGTGCACTCGTTTGTAAACGTCATCAATACCCACGAAGGAGGCACTCATCTTACCGGCTTCCGTATAGCACTCACCAAGGCAATCAATACCTATGCCAAAAAAGAGCTTGCAGAAAAAGATAAAGAAGATGCATTAACCGGCGATGATGTAAAAGAGGGACTCACCGCAATAGTATACGTAAAAATGCCTTCAACCAACCTGCAGTTTGAAGGTCAGACTAAAACAAAGCTAGGCAACTCAGAAGTGCAGGCAGTAGTGCAACAAGCTGTTTCAGAATTTCTTGATACCTACTTTGAAGAGAATCCAAAAGTTGCAAAGGAAATTTTAGGAAAAATACTACTCGCACAAAAGGCTCGTCTTGCGGCAAAGGCAGCAAAAGAAGCGGTGCTTCGTAAGGGAGCACTTGAAGGATCTGCATTGCCTGGTAAGCTTGCAGACTGTCAGGAGCGAGATCCCGCAAAATCGGAACTTTTTATGGTAGAGGGTAATTCGGCAGGTGGTACCGCCAAACAGGGACGTGACCGAAGGTTTCAAGCCATCTTGCCACTGAGAGGAAAAATTTTGAACACTGAGCGAGCATATCTTGATAAAGTGCTTTCATTTAAGGAAATCAAAGATCTTGTTATTGCGCTCGGTACGGGTATTGGTGAGACTATTGACTATGCAAAGCTCCGCTATCACAAAGTGGTTATTATGACCGACGCAGACGTAGACGGTGAACATATTAGAACTCTCCTTTTAACTTTCTTTTTCCGCCACATGCCAAATCTTGTGCAAAACGGACATCTCTACGTTGCTCAACCGCCACTTTTTAAAATTCAGTATGGCAAAAAGGTTGAATATGCATATTCAGATGATGAGCGTGATGGAGTTATCAAAAAAATAATAAAAGATCACCCAAACTATAATCTTCAGCGCTATAAAGGTCTGGGAGAAATGAATCCTGAACAGCTATGGGAAACCACTATGAATCCTGAAAACAGAATTTTAAAGCAGGTAACTATTGATGATGCACAGGAGGCGGATCATGTGTTTGCAATGCTTATGGGTGACGAAGTGCCACCTCGCAAAAAGTTTATTGTTACCCATGCAAAGATGGCGAATCTAGACCTGTAAATAATAATTACAAATTTCAAATCATAAATAACAAATCAAATATCAATCATAAAATCTCAATCACAAATCTCCTTTTTGGTCATTTGTAATTGGTGATTAGTAATTGATTGGTAATTGGTAATTTATGATTTGTCATTATTTTCAGTATGAATCTTTCAAAGCTTTCAGTCGGAAAAAACCCACCAGATGAGGTTAACGTACTTGTTGAGATTCCCCAGGGATCACCAATCAAGTATGAAATGGATAAGGAATCAGGCTTTGTTGTAGTTGACCGTTTTGCATTTACTACGATGGTCTATCCATTCAACTACGGTTTTGTTCCCAATACTCATGCAGAAGACGGTGATCCGGTTGATGTACTTGTTATATCAACCTATCCAGTACATCCTGGAACTGTTATTCCCGCCCGACCAATAGGTATGCTTGAAATGGAAGATGAGGAGGGAATTGATACCAAAATTTTGGCTGTACCCACAAAAAAAGTAGATCCATTTTATGCAGATATAGAAGATATTGATGATCTCAATGAAACTGCAAAAAAGAAAATTCAGCACTTTTTTAACCACTACAAAGAACTTGAAAAAGGTAAGTGGGTAAAGACGCGTAACTTTTTAGGTAAAAAAGAAGCGCTGGAAGCAATTAAGAAGGGAATGGCCTAATAATTACAAATATCAAATAAACAAATCACACAATTGAAGCTTGAAATTTAAATGACAAAATAATTTTTTAATTTGTTATTTGAATTTCATTTGTGGATTTGTGTTATTTGTAAGATTAGATTTTGATAGACTATGTCTGAAAATCAGGAAGAAAAAAAACCAACCGAAGGGGCGATAGTATCTAACCAAAGCAGGAATACAACAGAAATTGTTTCCGAGATGAAACGAGCATACCTTGACTATGCAATGTCTGTTATTGTGTCCCGTGCTCTTCCTGATGTGCGTGATGGCCTCAAGCCCGTGCACAGACGAATATTGTACGCAATGCACAAGATGGGGCTTACCTCAGGTGCACGGTTTTCAAAAAGCGCTAAGGTAGTTGGTGAGGTGTTGGGTAAATTTCATCCTCATGGTGATGCGGCGGTATACGACTCTATGGCACGTATGGCTCAGGACTTTTCTATGCGCTATCCTCTTATTAAGGGGCAGGGTAACTTTGGATCGGTAGATGGCGATCCACCAGCGGCAATGCGTTACACCGAAGCCAAGCTTTCTAAAATTGCAGATGAACTTATAGACGATATTGACAAGGAAACAGTAGAGTGGACCGACAACTTTGATGCAACCCTCAAAGAGCCAATGTTTATGCCGGCCCGCCTTCCTAATTTGCTTCTGATGGGTGCTGAGGGAATTGCGGTTGGTATGGCAACAAAAATACCACCTCACAATCTCCGTGAACTCACCAATGCCATTTGTCTGATGATTGATAAGGCAAAAAAAGCAGTAAGCCCCAAAGAAGAAAAAACAATGAAGCCAACCGATGTTCCGCTTACCTTTAATGTTACGCTTGACGAACTCATGGAACATGTTAAGGGGCCTGACTTCCCAACTCACGGAATAATTTACGGGTGGAATGATCTGAAACAGGCGTATGCAACCGGTAAGGGTAAAGTAATGATTCGTGCAAAGGTTGATGAGGAGGATTTGGGTAAGGGTAAAATGGCAATTATCGTAAACGAAATTCCTTATCAGGTAAATAAGGCAAATCTTGTGGAAAAAATTGCCCACCTTACTATTGATAAAAAAATTGTGGGTATTTCAGATCTACGCGATGAATCAGATCGCGATGGTATTCGTATTGTGATCGAATTAAAAAGAGATGCTCAGTATCGTAAAGTACTCAACAACTTGTTTAAGTTCACCGAAATGCAGACGAGTTTCCCGATTAATATGGTGACCCTTGTTGATGGAGTACCTCAAACATTAGGGCTTCATTCGATATTAGAGCATTACATCAAGCATAGAGTGAATGTTGTAACACGACGCACCGAATACCAGCTCAAAGAAGCAAAGGCACGTGCACACATACTTGAAGGATATATAATTGCACTCGACAATATTGACGAAGTTGTTGAAACCATCAAAAAAGCAAAAGATGAACCAGATGCCAAGGAGAAGTTGATGAAAAAATTTGGGTTATCTGCTATTCAGTCACAGGCAATTCTTGAGATGCAACTACGAAGACTTACCGGACTTGAACGGTCGAAAATTGAAAATGAACTAAAGGAACTGAAAAAGCTTATAAACTATCTTGAGGGACTGCTCAAAGATGTATTTAAAATCTTAGGAGTTATTAAAGATGAGCTAATTGAACTTACTAAAAAATATGGAGACGACCGAAGAACAAAGGTGGTTAAGTCGCGACCAGGAGAAATTACTGACGAAGAGCTAATTGAAAACAAAGAGGTTATAGTTGTACTTACCAAAGAAGGATACATTAAACAAGTTCCCCGAGAAACATTTAGAGTGCAAAACAGAGGAGGTAAAGGTGTGTCGGGCATTGAAACAAAAGAAACCGACAATGTGTACTATATTACCACCGCCATGACTCATGACTATACTCTCTTTTTCACCAATCAAGGGCGCATTTTCCAAAACCGTGTATGGGATATACCAGTTGGTTCACGCACATCAAAAGGCAAGGCAATTGTAAATTTATTGTCACTTCGGCCTGAAGAAACTGTCACTTCGGTGCTTACCTATGGAGCAAACGGGGTAACAGCCGCAGAAAAACAAGAACAGCTCGCGGCATTTGCCAAACGCTTTGTACTGATGTGTACGAAAAATGGAACAGTCAAAAAAACACCATTTGAAGATTTTGAAAATATTCGCTCAAACGGTATTATAGCTATAAAGCTTGAAGACAAAGATGAACTTCAGTGGGTGAAAATTACCGACGGAAACATGTTTGTAATTATTACAACCCGCCACGGGAAAGCTATTGTCTTTAAAGAAGCCGAAGTACGTCCAACAGGCAGATCATCTATCGGTGTGCGCGGCATTGAACTTGAAAAAGATGATTTGGTAGCCGGTGCGGAAGTGTTTTCTCAGGCTGAATTTAAAAAGAATATATTTGTCATTGGGGAGCGAGGTATAGGTAAAAAAACCAGCCTTCAGCTATTTAAAGGTCAACACCGAGGAGGAAAGGGCGTCAAAGTTGCCTCAGTTGACGAAAAAATGGGAGCAATCGCCTTTGTGCAGATTATCAACCCTGAAGACACCACGGTCATTATGACCAGCTCGTCAGGCCAGATAGTCAAAATACCACTAGCCTCAATTCCGCCTCGATCACGCACGGCAAAAGGCGTAATACTTATGCGCTTTTCAGACAAGGCAGAC
This sequence comes from uncultured Gammaproteobacteria bacterium, assembly GCA_964488545.1. Lineage (GTDB taxonomy): Bacteria > Patescibacteriota > Microgenomatia > UBA1406 > GWC2-37-13 > JAKBEU01. The sequence goes on along the minus strand of CAZAUL010000019.1, from coordinate 3,170 downwards.
AAAGTGGTGAGTGCCACACTTGTATAAAGCAGTGACTCTTGAATCTTGACTCTTGACGTTTGAGAATCCAAGGGTAAAAGATGATGAGTAAAGAATATTATACCTATAGTAATAGCTTTTTTTCCACTATTTTAACCTGGAATTTGAGCCTAATATCTGCTATAATTGGAACACTACACAATGATACTTGATGTCAAAAAAGTGGTGACACGACTCGAAGGTGAACTGAAAAAAGAAATCAAAAAGATTAGCAAGAAACGGAAGCTCAAATTGGTGGTATTTCTCGTAGGAGATTCACCAGAGCAGATGTCATTTGTGCGGATTAAACAACGTACTGCTAAATCTCTCGGTGTCGATTTTGAGCTTATACACTATACTAAACCCCCAACATTTGAACCTTTTCTTCGTAAAATAAAGGAGGTTTCACAAGATCCATCAGTAACAGGAATTATCATTCAACAACCAGTTCCGCCTCAGCTTTCAACGGAAAGTATGTACGACTTTATAGACCTCAAAAAGGAGATTGAGGGTCACCGCCGAAAGACTGAGTTTTTTTCACCGCTTGGACTTGCCGTAATGACAATCCTTAAGTATGTGTATATTCACCCAAAGGTCGATTTTAATTTGTTTATAAACAAGAAAAAAGACTTTGAGTCATTGCGTCGAGCCCTCAAACACAAGCAGGTCATTATTATTGGACGAGGAAAGACGGGAGGTGCCCCCATTGTAAAAACGTTAAGTGAGGCAAAGATTAATTTTATGGGCACCAATTCCCAAACTCCTAATCCTCACGAATACTATAAGGAGGCAGATGTTATTATCTGCGCTGTAGGAAAAAAGGTTCTTACACCCGAAATGCTCAAACCCGGAGTAGTACTCATTAATGTTGGCATGCGCCACGAAGATAATAAGCTAAAAGGTGACTACGATGAAAAGGAAGTAGACCCCATTGCAGCCCACTGGACTCCAACTCCCGGTGGTATTGGCCCGCTTGATGTGCTGTATCTCTACAAAAATCTTCTTGATGCTGCCAAAATGCAGAAACACAGATAAATTATTTACTTTTGACTCTATACTCTAGACCCTAAACTCTCAATGAACATCTATATTCTTTTCGGACAGACGGCGACGGGAAAAACGGCAAAAGCGCTTGAACTTGCAAAAGTGCATGATGGAGAAATAGTTAACTTTGACTCCCGCCAAGTTTACCAAAAGCTTACCATTGTGACCGGAAAAGATATTCCGAAAAACAGCAAATATCAGAAATCAAAAATCAAATATAAAGAGTACGAAATAGGGTATTATGACTTTCAGACTGAAGGACTTTCAGATTTTACGACTCGTATATGGCTTTACGACGTAGTCGACCCCAAACAGCCATTTTCATCCGCAGATTATGTAGCATGTGCCGAATTAGTATTAACAGACATAGTGCGACGAGGTAAATCTCCTATTCTAGTTGGAGGTACCGGATACTATTTATATCACCTATTGTATGGTGTGCCAAAAATCGATGTTCCCCAAGACTGGAGTTTTCGCAATGATCTGTCACACAAGACTGTTGAAGAGTTGCAGAGCTTACTTATTGAAAAAGACAAGAAAACATACGCAACAATGAATGAAAGTGATCGCTTTAACCCGCGACGCCTTATTCGTCGTCTTGAAATACTGAACCTTGGTGGTGTAATACCCACAATGCCAACTGCGATGACTCTCCCTTACCGGATTTCGAAACTCGTAGGTCGCAGTATTGACTCAATTAAGTTAGTAACTATTCCCTTTTTCCACGTAGACTCAAAAGAAAAAGAGCTAAAAATCAGAAGTCGAGTACTAAACCGTATTCAAGAGGGGGGAATTGAAGAACTGCAACAACTCATACTAGACGGCTACTCTCTTAACGATCCAGGTCTAAACGCAATTGGATATAGACAAATTGCTGACTATTTAACAGATAAAATTACCAAAGAGCAAATGATAGAGCAATGGATTACAAAAGAAATGCAGTACTCTAAACGACAAAAAACATTCTTCTCAAAACTATTTCCTGATCTGGCTAAATAAATAGGCTGGGATAATTGCTACTAACGCAAACAGAGCTGATGCATAAAATGCGTGAACTATACCAAATGTGTCAGATAAATAACCCAGCAATAATGGAGCAATGCTTGAGCCTATCCCCACAAAAACAGCATTGAGTGAAAAGGCTTTTTCAAACCTGCCGTGATGCTCCACAGACTCGGTAATCATGGCCGTGAGTACTGGCACAGTTCCTTTGGTAAATATTCCAAGAATTATCGAAGATGTAATGATATAAAAAATCTGTGATGATGTTGCAAGAATAACAATAAATACAGCCATAAGAAATTCCGACACCATAAAAACCATTGTGTTTCCCAGTTTATCAACAAGTCTACCTAATAATACCTTCCCAGCCATATTACCAATAAAAAACGTAGATGTGAGTACCCCAAGTAGGGCAGGACTAACACCTCGCTGTAATAGGAGGAATGGAATAAATACAAAAAGTGCAGTACTTGCTAGTTGATCAATAATAAAGGCTGTGGTCGCAAATGTAAATTTTTTATTCCTGAGTAGGTCAAAATAACTTGGTCCGTCATCATTTTTTTTAGTCTGTTCTTGTCCTTTCTTTTTGGTTTGGATTGAAAAAATAAATCCGAATATTATAAATATTATAAATATAAACCAACCACTCAATGATGAACTCATTCGCCAACCTATTGTAGCTATTACTACGGTAGTAATACTTGCTATTCCCATTCTTCCTAAATCTCCCAGTGCAGTAAAGTTGCCAAGCTGTTGACCTCGAACATTTTTTTCAAACATTTCAGAAACTACAGAAAATGCAACTGGATGGAAAATTCCAAAGGCTACTCCTGCGAGGAGAAAGGCAATAATTATCAAGCTATACATCTGAGAAACAGATAGTAGCCAAAAACCTATGGCATAAAAAAGCATGGTTATAATGAGAAGTCGGAACCCACCTACCCGCGAAGCTAAGTAGGCAGCGGGAATAGCTAAGAATATTTCAAGCATATTCATTGCGGATCCCAAAAAACCGACTTTTGTAAGACTAATTCCTAAATCTTTTGCAATAAAGGGAAGAAATAGTAATATGCTTGCTTTAAATCCATCATTCATAATGTGAAGAC
>CAZAUL010000018.1:11401-19646 GCA_964488545.1 uncultured Gammaproteobacteria bacterium | reverse complement strand
TCGACTATACACGCTTTCCAGGCGTGCGCACTCGTCCACTATGCGACTCCTCCATTAGAATCCGTTGTGAATCCAAAAGATGAACTTACGGATTCTTATGCCCTGCCGAAGTCCCAACAAATTGGAGGACGAAGGAGGGCAATTGCTGGTTTCCAGCTCAAATTATATCACGTTCACACCCATGTCCTTAACCAATAATGAACAAAATCGGATTGAATTAACAACCTGATTACTATCATTTGTTGCATATAAACCATTGCATTACATATCTGATTATTCGAATAATCAGATACTATGGTTCAACTTTCAAAAAAGAAGCTTGATGCAGATGTTAGCCAACGCATTGAGACACTTTTCTATTCAGTATTATCCTGTATTCATACACAATCAGATTTTCAACATACCATAATCGGCATTATATCCAAAATTGAATTGGATGTTTTTGCACGGAGAATTGCAGTTATATTTCTCCTCATTAAAAACGCTGACCGCGAACACATACATAGCGTCTTAAAGGTGTCACACTCAACCATCTCAAAATATGCGATGATTCTTGCAAATAACACCTCGGTACGCGAGCACTTTACAGCGCTCGTCCACAAACAAAAAATTGACCTATTTATACGTGATATCGAACATATTATTATGTACCCAGGACGAATAGGGAGTAGTTGGTCGGCAAACCTAAGAGAAAAACACCGCTATGAGAAGGAAAAGAAAGCGGGAATATAGATCTGATTATTCGAATAATCAGATGAAATAGTGGAGAAAAGAGGGGTGAAGCAGGTATAATATACATTATGCAAAACATAGGCCAAAACCTAGTGGAGTGGTATAGAGGCCTTCCCGAAAAGAAAAAGTATGTTGAATTTGTTACTGCCGTCTTGTCGGTGCCGGTTATGTTGACTGTGATTATTATTAACCTCAATAATCTTAACCAGCAAAAAGTTAACTCGCAAAAACAGGCTCCTCAAGAAAAAACTACACCAATCCAAATTGTGATAACGGGTGAAAAAAATAATTCAATACTGTTTGAACCAAGCCCAGTAGTGAGTTATTCACCTAATACCTCACTTGCTCCATCACCAACGAGCAAAGCGTGTATTAAAGAAGTAGGGCAGGTAAGCATTTCATCTCCGAGGGAAAGCGAAGTGATTACTAAAAATCCTGTGTGTATTACTATTGCAACTCAACCAGAATATTGTGGAGTTGAGTGGTCGTATAAACTCAACGCAGATGCTTGGTCTGAATACTCAGACAAAAATATATGTCTGTATAACTTATCCAATGGAAACCACACCGTCCAGGTCAAGGTAAAAAGCACACAATCAAATGACGAAACCACACTGCAACGATCGTTTGTGTACCAAGGTGCTGTAGCACCTACGGCGCAACCTTCCCCTGCATCATCTTCAGCAGGTATGTAATTTTGTTATACTCAGCTCATGATAAAACTTATTATCTTTGACTGGGATGATGTTATTGTAATGGGAGCAAAAGAAGGGTATTTTGCCTGTTATCATAAAGCGGTTGAGGGGGTAGGTGTATACCTAACTCCAGAAGAGGAAAAAAAACGAATTCTTGCAAAATGGAGCAAACCCTACAGAGAGGAGCTTAAAGAATTACTTAAAGATAATCCAGAAAAAGTAGATGCTGCCTGCAAGCTTTACGAAAAAGAATATTGGGGTGATACGTTTACGCGAGAACTTAAACTAGTCCCAGGAGTTCTAGAATTATTAAAACAACTAAGCCAAAAGTACTCCCTTGCGGTTGCAACGGGTAAACATCCCAAAATGCTGAAAGAGCATGAAATCCCACACTTTGGAATTCCTAATGTATTTTCACATATCATTAGCTCTCACGAAATAACCGATGTTGACAAAATGAAGCCGCATCCATACATGGTAGAAAAAATAATGAATGATGTAGGGGTAAGACCAAACGAAACAGTACTTGTTGGTGATGCAGCTACAGATATGCAGATGGCAGTTTCTGCTGGTGTTACTCCAATTGCGGTACTTACTGGTCATCTAAATAGACAGACTGCGATTCAGTTGGGGATTCACTATATTATAGATTCAGTTATTCAGCTACCATCAGTACTTGAAGCACTCAATTGATACATAGTGCCAGCTTTGCTAGTATTGTAGTATGTTTACTGAACACTTCGAAAACGAACTACGAAAATATACAATTGCACTGTTGCTTGCCGTTGCCTTTTTTATCGGACTGTCTGAGTATATTTCCTTACGACGAGGATACTATGATCTCTATATTGCCAATAAGGCCTTTGCTGGCACTTCCGCCGTCATGCTGGGAATTGTGTTTCTCATTGGACCACTCTCGCGTTTGTTTGATTTTGCCGATCGTAGTCTTGAACTTCGTAAACACATTGGGGTAGTTGCAATGTGGGCTGCTCTTGCACATGTCGTGTCATCTTTTTTCTTTCTGCCTGACAAGTTTCCGCTCGAACGGTTTTTTACTAAAGGGCTAACCACTACTCTTTTTGGACTCATTGCTACTGTGGGACTTTTGTTTGTGTTTGTTATTTCACGCCGTTCAATAATGACATGGCTTACACCCCGTCGGTGGTGGCCGATGCAGTACTGGGGATTGCGAATTATTTTTCTATTTACCGTTCTTCATGTGTTTGTGATGAAATGGGACGGGTGGATTACCTGGTATAAAAAAGGCGGTGGGCCAGAACTTGTCCATCCAGAATGGCCAGGCGGAGGTCTGCTTGTAGGCTGGTTTATGGTATTTGTTTTACTCATGCGCATTGGAGAGTTATTTGGTAGACGAATAGGTCGGATGGTTTGGTACCTTATGCTTATCGGTCTCCCTACAATATATTACGTTACATTTTCACTCGGTGGAAAACTGTGACAGTAAAAATACTGTGTCTTAATTTATGGGAGGGGGGAATACTTTGGGATAATATAGTAAACCTCCTGAAACGAGAGGACCCCGACATATTGTGTTTACAAGAGGCGTTTGATGCACCGCCACCGGCCCCACTCCAGTACCAAACAGTAAAACGCATGCGAATATTGTTACCGAATCATTATCATCAATACTCGCCTGAGCTTTATGAAATTCGACCCGATGGGGAAGGGGACACGGGAAACTTAATCATTTCAAAATATCCCATTGCTCATTCTGAAACAATTTTTCTTTATGGCGATTACCAAAAAATTACCCGACCTAACACAATTGAGTTTTCCCATTATCCTAAAAACATGCAGTGTGCTTACATCGCTCTCCCCACTAACAAAGAGCTCCACGTACATAATTTGCATGGAATCTGGGGACTTGATGGTAGCGACTCACCAGAACGCCTGCGAATGAGTAGTATTATTACTTCGCATATTGCAAACAAACAAAATGTAATTGTTGCGGGCGATTTTAACATCAAACCTGATACTCAAACAATTCGTAGTATTGAACAAAAACTAATAAATGTTTTTAAAGGAAACTTGTCATCGTCTTTTAATATGAAACATAAAACAAATCCAGGGTATGCCACTGCAGTGGTTGACATGATATTTGCATCGCCAGATGTGGCGATTGTCGACAAAAAAATACTCGATGATGATGTATCCGACCACAAAGCTCTCTTATTTGAGGTGCAGATATAATTGCACAATCTTATACCGACTTTCACAAAAAAGTAGCCTAGAGAACTATAATAAACTCGTACAAAAGATGATAAGAGTTTTGTGACAATCCAATAAAATTTTTAGCGCGTCACCACCCTTCGCCGGCTTATTGTAACAGCTCAGATTGTACCGTAGCTCGAATTGCATCAGAAACCGCAGTGGCAAGATCATCGTCAAATACACTAGGAACAATCATGTCGCGTGTTGGCGATTGTACTTGTTGTTCTATAGCTTTTGCCGCCGCAAGCTTCATGTGGGGGGTAATACGTGTGAGTCTTCCTTGCACGACAGCCTTAAATATACCCGGAAAAGCAAGTACATTATTTATCTGATTAGGAAAATCACTTCGTCCCGTTGCAACTATGTATGCACCTGCTTTTTTTGCCTCATCCGGTAGAATTTCAGGAATGGGGTTTGCCATTGCAAACACAATAGACTTATCAGCCATCGAGGCTACCATTTCCGGCGTGATACTCCTTGGTCCCGACACGCCTATCACGGCATCAGCCCCACGGATAACATCGGCAAGTGAGCCTTTTACCTTCTGTTTATTTGACATACCCGCAATAGCCTGCTTGTAAATATTTTGATTTTCACGACCTGCATACAGTGCCCCTGTTTTATCAACTACTATTAAGTTGCCTACTGAGTCTGCATGATCCAGATACCTACACGAATCGCTATAGCAGTCAAGCCCCAATAGTTTACGACTAATCGCAAGACCAGCTGCACCTGCACCAACCACAACTACATTAAGCGAGTTAAAAGGTTTACCGACAACCTTTGCGGCATTATGGAGTGCCGCCAGTACAACAATTGCCGTGCCGTGCTGATCGTCATGAAAAACTGGAATGCCAATGTCACGCAATGCATCTTCAATTTGAAAACAACGGGGGGCCGAAATATCCTCAAGATTGATCCCTGCAAAGTTTGGTGCAATGTGTCTGACGAAATGAATAATTTCCTCGGTATTTTGCGTATCAATAACAAGGGGTACTGCATCAACTCCACCAAATTGTTTGATGAGAAGTGCCTTGCCCTCCATTACAGGAAGCGCTGCTGTTGCGCCAATATTACCAAGACCTAATACAGCAGAGCCATCTGACACAACCGCCACCGTACGCCCTTTCCATGTTAAGGAATATGCTTCTTCCTTATTTTTTGCGATAACACGACAAGGCTCTGCAACACCAGGAGTGTAAGCGAGAGATAAATCGTGTGTATTGGCAATGGAAACAACTGGGCTAGTGGTTATTTTTCCTTTATGTTCTGCATGAAACTCAACCGAGCTTTCGTAGATTGTCTTCATAGTATTTGTTTTTGCGATCGTAATGATGATGGGTAGTAATATACCGAATTGTTCCCGACTTTGCTCGCACTACCATCGAGTGCGAGATAATCGTTTCATTTTTTGTGACAATGCCAGGGAGTAGGGGACCATCGATAACTCCCGTTGCGGTGAACGTTTGTTCATTACCTTTTGCAAGGTCAGTAACCGTAAATATTTTTTTGAGATTGGTGACTCCCATTGCTTTCACTTCTTTTTTTTCTTCCTCATTACGAGGTTTAAACCGAAACAGCATTTGTCCACCAAGCGTCTTTAACGGCACCGATGCAAGTACCCCCTCAGTACTCCCTCCAATACCCATCAACATATCAATACCCGAATCGGGGAGACAGGTAGCAAGTGCCCCTGCCACATCTCCGTCCGTAATAAGCCGTACCCGTGCGCCAGCTTTACGTATATCGGCAATAAGCTGTTCGTGGCGCGGTCGGTCAAGTACCATAACTGTCAACTCCTTTGCATCTTTGCCTATTGCTTTTGCTACTTTTCGTACGTTGTCACCAGTTGGTGCATCAAGATCAATAACATTGCGCGCCGCCTTGCCGACTACAATTTTTTCTACATACGTATCGGGCGCTCGAAGAAGCGTGCCTTCAGGTCCAGCAACAACTACTGCTAGTGCATTATATCTCCCGTGTGCCACACTGTCGGTACACTCAAGCGGATCAACCGCAATGTCCATAATGGGACCATCTCCCTTACCAACCAGTTCACCATTGAATAGTTCGGGTGCCTTGTCTTTTTTTCCTTCGCCAATTACAATTTTTCCCCGGAAATCAATTTGATTAAACCGCTTCCGCATCTCCGAAACGGCCGCTCCATCTGCGGCATGTTTGTCACCCCGCCCAATCCACATTGAGGAGGCAATGGCGGCGGCTTCGGTAACCCGTACAAATTCCAACGCAAGATTTCTATCCATAGGCATGAATGATAGAAATGGTAATGTAAGTACTATAGACATCTATCACTGATAAGTCAAATTCCTAAAATGTATATACTGTACATATGGGTAAAGAGACAGAAGTAGATATTTATCAACTACTTAAACCGGTTCCGATTGACAGAAAAAAAATACAAACTGCCGATACTCTACGATCTCTGTTACTTAACCACCATATCCCCGCAGACACATGGCCCGAACACGAAATTCCTCAACTGCTTAACGAATGGAGAAGAAGAGATTGCGAGCTGGTTACCATTGGAAAAGAGCTATTTCGAAAAACAAATCCAATATACGCAACCGTCATTAAGGAAATTGATGATAAAGTTTGGTATTTGCATGAGGAAAAACGACTTGAGATCGACGAAAAAGGAAATCCTACTGGTAAAGTAAAACGAACACGCGATACACTGCCAGGTTCTTTAGCTGAAAAAGGAAAGGTTGGAGAAAATCCAACAGATACTCTTATGCGTGGCCTCTCCGAGGAGTTACACATTCATATCAATAAAACCCAACTGAGGCTACTTGATATAGATATGTTTTTCGTGCCAAGTCCAGACGCGTACAAAGGGCTTGTCACCAGACGCCAGTCTTCCTATTATGAATGTCACCTTACCGATAACCAGTATAAACCGAACGGAACAATAGTTTTCCCCCCGGGGAGCGCTGAGCAGTATGCGTACCTTGACAAGGATTTAGACAGTAGAACAATGACTCTGTGGCGCTGGTCAACAAGACCTGTTTCGCCACCCCATACAAAATAGTATACTTATCTTGTTATCCATTGCTTATTATTATGGACACTCAAAAACAGTCAGGGAATAAAATGTCTCCCGTTATTATTGCAGTAATTTTGCTTCTGGGAATTGGTGGTTATTTTTTCTTTCAACAAAAAAAGGGCCCAACTCTATCACCCGAAATGAAAGCCGCTCAAGAGGCGGTACTTAAGGACTGTGTGTTTGACAAAGAGTTTTGTATGTACGCGGCAAATGCAGTAGTTGCAATGGGCAATGGCTATAGCGTTAATTCGGAGTCTGAATATGAAGGTAAAAAAACAGCGACCAAAATTCAGATGGATGGCAAAAACAATACGCTTTCTACTTCTACCATAGATGGCAAAGAAGAAGGAACATACCTCGTGTATGAAAATACAACTTATGTAAAAAATCCAGATAGCGACTCGTGGATTGCATACCCGCCCATGAATGAAGAGGGTAAATCAGACAAGCAGGGCTTTTTTGATGTAGAGTCTTTTAAATCAGAAATGGCTCAGTTTAGTAAAGACAAAGAAAACGATCTTGATGTTCAAAAACAGGGAACAGAAAAATGTGGAGAGTACACCTGTATGATATTTGAGATGACCGATAAAACAACAAGTACATCTACTCGTATATGGATTGACACAAAAGAATACCTTGCACGAAAAATGGTTACTCCATCAAGCGGGGGGAGTATAACCATGACCTTTGACTATGGTCCAGTTTCAATCACAAAGCCAGTCAATGTAACACCTATGCCGTCGTTTGATACGATGATGCAGGAGAATGGTGCCAATATAAACATGGAGGAGATTCAAAATATGATGAAGGATCTTCCCACAGAGGAATAATTTTAAATTTGAAATTTTCAATTTAAATTGAATACAAACTTAAAATTCAAAATTAAAAATTGGTCTCTCGTGGTTGGCCTTCAGGGCGGACGTATTTTGGAACTGTCACATAAGGCAACTAAAATGCTTGGCACCTATACTCGGCTTGATGGAAAGGTGGGAAGTACCCATATATGCGCACCCAGCTTTGACAAAGAGGGACAGGATCTTCAGTGGAACCTACCCTTTCATGGATATGCGCGTACGCTCGACTGGATAGTGGAGAAACAGACTGAAACTGGTGTAACTATTAGCACTCATACCGCACCTACTCCAACTTATAATGCACTCCTGAAACTTTCTCAAACATTTACCATGGATCAAGTGTTTATGCACTCAGTTGCGGTTGAAAATATAAAGGGCAATGCAGTACCAGTAAATGTTGGTCTTCATTATTACTGGGATACCCCACAAGGGTGGGATGACCTTACCATAAATAACAAATCACAAATGACAAATGTCAAAGAAAACGGATATTGCGATTTGCAGGAGATAAACGTTATAAAGTTTCCTCATGCGTCATACACGCTCACGTCGCACGGGTTGCAGTCGGCTGCATTGTGGACTAGTTTTACCATAAATACACTGGGCGTAAAGCAATACAGTCAGGATTTTTGCTGTATTGAACCCATTATTAAATGGCCAGGATATTT
>CAZAUL010000018.1:5310-11301 GCA_964488545.1 uncultured Gammaproteobacteria bacterium | reverse complement strand
CAGTGAGGAATTAGGGCGAGTTAGTCCCCGTAGGGGGAAACCGTAGGTGAAAGTCCGATGTGTGCCGGGGAGAGGACTTGAACCTCCAATCCCTTACGGGAACAGGTTCCTAAAACCTGCGCGTCTGCCAATTTCGCCACCCCGGCGATCTTCCAATTATAACACCCCAATGAGAGTAACTGTTTTTAAATAACCAATGAACCAATAATAAATGACCAAAGTATTAATATGCAGTTTGGTAATTGGAATTTGGGGCTTGATTGGTAATTGGACATTGGAATTTGGGATTTGTAATTCCGCCTTCAGGCTTGGTATAATGAGTTCTGCACATATTATAATTCGCACACATTGTTCTGTATGACCACTATTCCTCAATATAAACGTATTCTTCTTAAGTTAACTGGAGAGCTATTTGGAAACGCAGAGACCCACAAAGGACTTGACTTTACCGCGGTGCAAAAAGTAGCGGCATATGTAGTACAACTTCAAAAAAAATCTAAGCTTGAGATTGCTATAGTAGTGGGTGCAGGTAACTTATTCCGCGGACGCGAAACCGCTGGAACATCGGTAGATAAAGCCGCGGCAGATTATATTGGCATGTTGGGTACGGTGATGAATGCTCTTGCGCTACAGGAAGAAATTGAACGGGTTGGAGGCATAACTCGTGTTATGTCGGAAGTAGATGTACAGTCGGTGTGTGAACCATTTGTGCGCCGCAAGGCGATCCGCCATCTTGAAAAGGGAAGAATCGTCATACTTGCAGGTGGTACCGGAAGTCCATTTTTTACTACCGATTCAGCCGCCGCACTCAAGGCCGCAGAGTTGAGTTGTAACGTACTGTTAAAAGGGAGTAATGTTGACGGCGTATATACTTCCGATCCGAAAAAAAATAAAGACGCAAAACTCTACAAAAAACTAAGCTACCAAGCTGCACTTGAGCAGGGATTAACGGTTATGGACAATACCGCATTTGCACTGTGTCAGCGCGAAAAAATTCCGGTCATTGTCTTTAACCTCAACTCGCTTGATAATATCGAAAAGATCGTCTACGGCGAAACCATAGGCACCTTAGTCGAATAATGTGGTTGACTGAGTATTCTGTCTATGAGTAAAGTCGAGTAGTAAGCGCTTCAAATAGCGACATATGTTACCTACAATCTTCAAAAATATTGCTTCATACGCAAACCCTGAGAAGGCGAGGGTGCTCCAGCGTTTTTTTAAAACTGGAAAAGGTGAGTATGCAGAAGGTGATATTTTTTTAGGACTTATTGTGCCAATCCAACGAAAAGTCGCACAGCAATTTCGCACACTTAGCTTAAACGACGTTGCCCAGTTATTGCAATCACAAATTCATGAACACAGACTAATCGCCCTCTTTATATTGATAGACCAGTTTAAAAAGGGGGATAGTGCAAATAGGAAGGATATTTTTGATTGTTACATGCAAAATATACAACACATTAATAACTGGGATCTTGTCGACCTCTCTGCTCCTTCCATAGTAGGGGAGTACCTCACCGATAAAGATATAACGACGTTGTATACATTTGCAAAATCAAGGAATCTTTGGAAAAAACGTATTGCAATGGTAGCGCTATTTGCAGATATCAAAAAACAGCGTTTTGACCGCGCTCTTTCTGTTGTCGAAATACTTGTTCACGACAAGCACGACCTCATTCATAAAGCAGTGGGGTGGATGTTGCGGGAAATTGGCAAACGAGGTGGGATGAAAGAAGAAGAGGAGTTTCTCAAAAAATATAAATCTACTATGCCACGAACTATGTTACGATACGCAATTGAACGTTTTCCCGAAAAACTCCGCCAGCAATATCTTCAGAGGTAAGTTATTTTTGTTGCCCTATCCCTGCGTAAAGTCTGCGTATGTCGCTATTTGAAGCTCTTACTACTCGACTTTACTCATGGACAGAGCAACAAAATAAATAATTTGTAATTGTGGTTTGTGATTAGTGATTTATGTGATGTGGGGTCCTGAAACCCGCTTCGCGAAGCTAGCAAGTTCAGGTTGACAGCGGAGGCAGATTTTAATTGGCTTTTGGTAATTGAAATTTGGAATTTAATTGGTCATTGGTCATTTGACATTGGTAATTGATTTGTTATTTGTGATTTGTAATTTGTCATTCTATTTGCAGTATCCTAATTTGTCTACTTCCTGACGGCGTTCGAACCACTACCTGCTGGTCTTTTTGTGCTCCAACAAGCGCTCTGCCGATAGGAGAGTAAATAGAAATTTTTCCTTTTCCAATATCGGACTCATATCCATCAACCAACGTATAGGTAATCTCGTGGTTTTCATCGGTAAAGGTAACCACACTTCCAACCCCCGCCTTGCCGTCGGTGCGCTTTTGTACTACTTCTACACATTTTAAAATAGATTCCAAAAAGCGGATGCGACGATCGATACCCGACAGCTTGCTTCGTGCTACTTTGTATGCCGCATTCTCCGAGAGATCACCCATCTCACGAGCGCGCACAAGCTCGGCGAGCGCACTTACTCGTTCTGACTTTAGTTTGGTAAGCTCCTGTTGTTTTTCTTCAAAACCATGTTGAGTCAGTCGCGTTTTTTTGATCATTGCATGTCTCAAATGTATAATGCCTATATGCGTGCATATATTATGACAGATCATACAGGAGGACCAGTTCCGCCTGTGCTTATGCCATACAATGGCCAGTCAATTATAAACTACGTAATAGATGAAGTGCTTCTGCAAAAACAAATCGACAGTATATGTATTGTACTACCTCTCGATAGCAGGGCAGATCTTATAAAAAAACACCTCGCCACCGCATACCCATACATACCTTTTGAATTTGCACATACACGTGCTCCAGACCCAAGTGAACACATACTGCTTGATGGTGCTGTATATACCACGATGAGACTGCAGGACCTTATCCGGTACTACCAGCAGTACAAAACCATCACATATTCAGCATATGATAAGGTGCAACCAAAGCCAATTCCATTTACCATATATCCCATCGCATCAAAAAGAGATATGCAGATAACTCATACCTATAACTGTGGCACCGCTGTATTTTTCACTCCAATTTTAGCCTCAAACTAGCCTCACATAGTAGAATAAATAAATAGCTTATAGTATAATATACACTGTCCCCGTACGGGGAGTGTGGAGGCGACAAAGCCATTCCATTTGCATGGATGGGTAGTATCAAATCTGCATGGAGTAAGGTATTTGGTAATGAGTGTATATGCATATACTTAATTGCCAGGCACTTTGACAATCTTTGAGAGAAATTCTGATTTCTTATCTTATTTCACGGCATCCGGTATGGATATGAAACTCGTACATCACATCCAAATCGGATGCTTTGAGAGAGGAGAGAATCAGAAAGGAAAGGGAAACATGAAGAAAATCTTTAGATGTTTTGGGCAACTCATTATCTTTGCTGCACTCCTTGCAAGTCTGATGGGATGTGTTGCACGGGAGGAGCCAGAAACAAAGCCACCGGAAGAAGTTATTCCGGAATGTTCTGTTGTAGTAAAGGCCGGATACGGCATGGCAACAGTCCTCGACAAGTTGGGACTTGACTACAACTTTGCCAATCCGCTTTTACTCGTAAACGGCGCAGTGGCCACTAAGAGCCAGGATTTACATGCTGGCGATGTGGTGGTGTTAGCCGAAAAACCTGAAGAGTGCAATGGCGACTACATTGCTGCTCGACAGGTCTCGTTTAATCTCAGCTATGGCACATGGCGGCAGGTCAGTGGTTTTCAGGCGCCTGTTACTGACCAACGCCTGCTCAACGCCCTCCAACAAGTGTGTGAGGGTGTGCGCTGGGAACAATTCGGACTTCGCTTCGACGGCGACATTGTCAATGGAGGATGTAATTTCCCCACAGGCATCAAAATGTCGTTTGCCGATGGGTCCGAATCGTGCGACATGTACGAAACTGTAAGTGAAGCGTACGAAAGCACTCGCACGAATCTCATTGATGTAAAGTGGATTGAAGTTGCGTCCACGAACACAGGCGAAAACCTGTGTAATCGGTAAGTTGACTCTTCCTCTCTCTCAAAGTATCCCAAAACATAAGTTTGGTATTGCTGTCCGCAAGGATAGAGTTTGTTTCAATTGGTGTGGGGCCATGCACTGCATGTCCCAGGATCGCTGTAGATCCTTCTCCCAATTTGAACATTCCCCAAACTTATTTTTTGCCAATTCGCATTATCAGTTGTTCAAACAAAAAGGATATACTAATATATCCTTTCATATGTATCCATTTTCCACACATGAATATCGTGCTTTATTTGCCCGCCATTTTTTGAATGGGGGAGGTCTAAGTAAAGACGGCAACTATGAACTGCTTACCGACAATCGCGCGGTACTTGTAGGTATGAAGCCCGTGTTAAATGGTCAGGAAATTACCGACTTTGGTGAGCTTGCTCCTGGCACCGATATTGCCACAGCTCATGCATCGCTCAAGTTAAGTGGAGTGCAAATTGTGCAATACGACTACATACGAGAGGATTCACCACTTTTTACCACACTCGCAAAACTAACCGGTGCAAACCTACCCATAGAGCAAGAAACTTCCCCCTCAATTACACTACCTACAAGTTGGGATGCATACCTTGAAAGCCTTGACCGCACCGACCGCAAGGAGTTAAAGCGTAAGTTTAAGCGACTAGATACAGTCTCTCATTCATTTCATGTTACCCGCACTATCACCGATACCGACTTTGCACGGTTTATCCACCTTCACCGTATATCAGATACCGCAAAAAATCAGTTTATGACCGAACCAATGAAGGAATTTTTTTGGGATCTTGTGCAGTTGCCCATTTCCGGTTGGTCTCAAACCCTGGCAACGCTCACACTAAACAACTCTGTTTCTGCATCAGTACTGTTATTTGAAAACACTGAACAGGTGCTTATGTATAACTCAGGGTATGACCCTGAACAAAAGTTTTATAGCGTGGGACTGCTCCTTAAGGCATGGATAATTAAATATGCTATAGAAAGCGGAAAAAAGGTGGTTGATTTTCTGCGTGGCAATGAACGCTATAAATATGACCTCGGAGCAAAAGATGTTACGCTGTACCGGTTTATATTTAATCTATGAAGTACAGTATAATCATCTGCACATTCAAAAATGTGGAGTATACCCGAATTTGTCTTGATTCACTGATTCCTTACCTCACCAAAGATATTGAATGCATTGTTATTGATGATGGATCAAACAACGAGATGGGTAATATACTCATGGAGTATCAAAAAAAACATCCATCCATTCAGGCTCATATTCATAGCGATAATACAGGACCAATCCAAAGACGTAATGAAGGTTTGGCGTATGCTACCGGTGACTACATACTTTTTATGGATAACGATACTGTATGGACGGGAAATGTAGTGGAGGTACTCCAAAGCCACATGGCTAAGCTGCCCAACTGTGGTATTGTTGGAATGTGTGGAATCCTAATGCCGTCTATACATAGCTCTATTCATATTCACCAAACTAAGCTAGCGAATCCCATTGAGGTGCATGCTGTACCAAGCTACTGCATGCTCGTCAAACGAGATCTTGTTGTACAAGGACTTCGATTTGACTCACAGATGAAATTTATACAACATGAAGATGTTGATTACTGTCTGCAAGCAAGTCAAATGGGGGTAACTATTTACGCCGTCCCAAACATACCACTCACACATACCGAACATGGTTCACTTGCTTATTATTCAACTGAATTCACGTATCGTTTTGAGTTTAACTGGAAGTACCTGGTTACTAAGTGGCAGGGTAAAATATCAACTATGAATAATTCATTTGTAAATTCACAACTCAAAGCATTACTTAAAAATGGCATGCATATTACAAAAACCAAAGAAATTCCCTACGGCATTTTTTATGATATAACGTGAAATATATTTCAGCGGACTAATTCACTATCTGTGGTCGATATCATTCCATCTGCATTTAAGTCAAGGTCGGAAACATAAATAGGGTTGT
>CAZAUL010000018.1:0-5210 GCA_964488545.1 uncultured Gammaproteobacteria bacterium | reverse complement strand
GTCGATATCATTCCATCTGCATTTAAGTCAAGGTCGGAAACATAAATAGGGTTGTCACCGTCTTTTGTTTTGCCTACAGTTTGGTTCCAGCAAGGTTGGTCTTTTGCACAACCATCATAACCGGTAAACAGCCGTTTATCCTCTTCATCTGCTGATCCACTACGGTCAATGTCGCCTGGCGAGTTTGTAAATGTGGTAGTGGTGGACGGAGAGGGGGCAGGGCGAAGCAGTGTGCGCACTGCCATATAACCGCCGGCAAGCAATACTAATCCCACAACTATTCCAACAATAAGTCCAATTGACCCACGTTTATTCATACAATGTAGCTTTGCAGAATTTATATATAGTTTTATTTAACCAACATCTTGTGCATTAATCAAGATACTCGGCTTGTATACCATCAATAAGATAAGAACCTTCAAGCGAAAGTGTAAGAGGTTGTTTGCGTGTCCTAGTTGCTAAGCCACACTCTTCAAAATCGAGACCATTGTTTGAAATTGAGTAAGTGATTGCACTACCTTTGAGCGTAATTCTTAAAAACACATAGTAGTCATTTGATCCAGATGTATCTTTGAGAAGTTTACGTACCACTGTTTTATCGTTTGCTTGGACTGTGCAGGTCTTCATATTGTTACTGCTCAGAACTGCCTCTGTTCCGTTTATGCCGATGCGAATAGTCTTAGCTCGTTCAGGAATAATACCTACAGTTACTGTTCCGCTACGCATGAAGCTTGGTTTTGAAAGAGCGTAGGTTGTTAGCTCAGGTGAAAATGAATATAAGTACGATCGCTCGCCAATAGTACGAAGACTAAGCCAAGTCGATTTTTGTGCAACAAGATCTTTGGTGTATACATCGGTGTTTTCAATCCACATACGATCAATGTTTACTTCTGCTATGGAGTTGGGTTGAGATTCTATGCCAATGGCAAAGTCAGTTATGCTTTTCCAGTCTGGCACCAGAAATGCAACTCGGTTCCAGCCAACCGAAATATCCTTAAGCAAATTATAGTTTTTACTATTGTTTGAGCCTTCAGAGAGCTCCAAATAGATATTCTTTATTTTTGCCAGCTCCTGTCTGTTTTTAATATAAATAAGGAGATACCCCTTGGTATACGAATCAAGCGGTATGGTTTTTGTAAGGACTACTTCCGACTTTGCTCCGTACCACGAAGTTAAAGTCATACTTGTTTTTCCCTCTACTGCGCGCTCTGTGTCGTAGGTAAAGTTTCCTCTCCACCCATCACCAATTTCAAATAGGGAAAGCTCTTTTGTTTTATGATTAAAATACTTTTGTGAGAAATCTGTTTGAACAAATACTTTTTGATTTTCGAAGAAGAACACAACTATCCCAATAATTAAGACGACAAGACCGCCCTGAAGTAGTTTACTTTTCCTTATCCGCATACGACATACTGTACCATATTAGGAAAAGAAATCAAAATTCAAATATCAAATTTCAAACACTATCTCTAATTACTGCGTCTATTTTTAGATTTGAATTTAACAATTTGAATTTCTAGTTGTCAGTACCTATTGACATCAAAGGTGCTTATAGCTAGTATGGTTATACAGAGCCATAACACTAGCAGTAGGGGATGGGCTTCCGTTATACACACGGGGTGTGTATTTTATACCTATAGTATAGCTAGCAGTCTACTTGCTACTCTGCTAATGCGCCTATATTTCATATTTAGAGCGTCAGGACAGTCTAAATCCAATTTATTTACTCATTTTTAGAGAACCCCAAAGCAAGGTTCCCCTTGACACATCCTATATTTTGGGGTAATCTTTGGCCTATGAATACCAAAAATATCGTTCTTTCAATTGTCGGAATTGTTGTTCTTTTTGGAGCCTTGTACGGCGTTTACACTGTACTTAACGCCGGGCCAGACCCTGTGTTAATAGAGAAAATAAAAACTGAAAGACCACAAAATAGAACACTTTGGAATAAAGAAGGGAAGCATACACTTGCAGTCATGAGTGACTACCAATGTCCTGCATGTAAAGCATTTCATGAACACTTAGAAACACTTGCAGCGTCAGATAGTCCTAATGTAGATGTGACTAAAAAAGTGGCTTACGTGTTCCGTTACTTTCCGTTGTACCAAATACATGAATATGCATACTACCTTGCCTATGCTGCAGAGGCGGCAGGGCGACAAGATAAGTTTGAACAAATTACCAATCGCTTTTTTGCTGACCAGTCACAGTTTACTCCCGGGTTTGATATTAAAAAGTATGTAGCGGGAGTGGCAACCGAACTTGGGTTGAACATAGATACCTTCAATAAAGATATCAATGATGGGGCTTTGCAAGGCGTAATTCAGGCAGATTTACAACTAGCCGAAAAGCTTGGAGTAAATGCTACTCCTACATTTTACCTAAACGGGGAACGGCTTGAAAGTATGTCTCCGGCTGATCTTACCAAGCTCCTTCAAGAGCTTAACTAAGAGGGGACAGTGTGCGGGGTTTTGTAGTGCACTTAACCCAGCATTAAGTGCATTAGCACTTATGCTATCACAGTGTTACTCTCCGTCTTTCTAAACTATATCGAAATACTTTATTTATTATTTTAAATAAAGTCTTCGGTTACTTGTACTTTACGAGTATAACACTTCCTCACTCGTGTGTTTTAGAAATGTGCTATATAATATACTTATGAAGTTAGTTACACAAAAAGAGCCTATCAGTATCCCTGAATTGCACACAATGTCAGAACGAATGTTTGGCGGGTTGGTAAAAGCAGTGGTTGATCTTCAAAAAGAAATTATAGTTGTAGACGCTGCAATGCACGCGGATGAAGAAAAACTACTTTTAGATCAGGGCTCCAATCAACAGGATCTTTGGGGAATCAATCTGTATCCAGATTTGTCGGGTGATGATTTTATTGAATTTGACTCAATGATAAATATCCGCCCAAGTCAAGGAAACAGATCGCGGACCATAGAAGACAAGGACCTACGCGAGCAGATTATAAAAGTGGTACATAAACTGATAATCTAAAAAATCAATTTATTGACTTTTAGACTTTCGACTTTACGACTTTATAACTAAAACATATGTTTCATACCGAACTTCAAGACCGTTGGAATACCTTTACTATTCACGAGCAAATGGCCAATATCGGCACTGAGGTAGGTAGATGTATTAGCTGGAAAAAGAAGGGAAATGAAAAGATGTGGACCAATGCACTGTACAGAGCACTTGAACTAATTGATCTGACTAAGCTCGACCCCAAACATAAGAACTTACTAGGTGAGCTCTGCCGAATGCGTGAAGTGCTTCTGGATTACATTGTAGGTGAGAACTCGTATAAATCAACAGAGGCTCTCTGGGATAGCTACTTTATCCCGTTCAATGTCGCCGCACGGAAAAATACGTGATATTGCGCTTAAAATAGTTACTTATCTTGGACATTAATATTCAGTTTTATTACGTAGGGGTTCATTTTTATTAACTCAGTAAACCCTACTTCTTTGTTTGATCCACTTTCTTTTACATAAATTTTTCCGGTAAGCGTATATTTTCCAGGTTTTGAGTCTGTATAGTCGCAGAATATCTTTTTGTCATGCATGTCCCAAGACTGTAAAATTTTACCCACATCTACTCCGGGTCCTTGGCCTGGTCCGCACGAGCTTGAGTTATTAAGCAGACAATACCCTAGGCCAAGTGAAACCGTATTATTGAGCGGACCCTTACCACAGTTATACTGAAACATATATGAGTAAGGCCTATTTGGCATCCCAATCACATTAGTACGTAAACTAAATACAAACTTACCTATGCCTTCACCCCAATTGGAGCTTTTTGGAAAATCGATTGTTTCTATTACTTTTTGTTCTTCTGGAGGAATATTGACTGATAGATTGCGCGTGTAAATCTTAATATTTTTTGGTTTATATGCTGTAAGTGTTATCGAGGCATCATTTGAACATTTTGAGCCATTTTGGCAAATGAGGGGACTATTGCACTGTGTGGGGGCATAGTCTCGACACGACCCAAGTAATGTACCTTCTGTAGTTTGTGTAAGAAGTGGGGTACAGGTACCCCACGTTTTTATTTCACTTTCGTTTTTATCGTTTGTGCCAAATATACAATATTCTTTTGATACATCACAATAATCTGGAGTATTTTTACATGCGCCGGGGAATGGAATGTTGTTTGCAAGATACTGGAAGTCTTGATAGCGGCTTGTCCATCCAAAAATCCCATTTGAATCTGCTTTACTAATAATCTCACTTACCTCGTCTTCAGTAAAATATTTACCTCCATTTGCAATTACCGATTCCAAATCCGGACCACCTTGTAAGGCGATATAATCACGAAACTGAATTTTATTTTCATCTGTGGGAAAATGTATACCCTTTACACGTACTCTAAATTTCTTTTGCAGGTCTTTGTCAGTGGCACAGGTAATACGATTTCCCCCAATTGTTGAACCTAAAAAATAATTTTTTTCATCACATGAAACAAACACAAAGGCAAGTACAGTGTTAGTTTTTAACTCTAGATTTAAATTTGATTTAACAGGACTTTTAATTATTTTAAGACTGTTACTATTGGTAATCTCATAGGCTCCAAGAATTCCAAGAGATAGGTCACTTGATTCAGCTCTAACAATGTATTTTATATCTGCAAAATCAGAGCATATGAATTTACCCGCATCGGGTAGATATTCCTTCATTTTTTGTAGACTTGTAGGAAATGGACCCGGTGGAAACGGCTTTAAACAATAAAAGGGCTCTGCACAGGATTTATTATGAGTACATTGCTCGCCAAATCCTGCAAAATTTGATTCAGGCTTAGGCGTTGGCGGTATCGGTGTTGACTCTGGTTGCACAACTACAGAGCCATTATCACAAACACTTACAGATGCCACGCTTCCACTCTGAGAATACATTACTGTTTGTGTAGAGCAAATATTTTCACCACATGCTTCGCGCGGTTTTGTAGGTTCACACATGACACACTGAGATAGTGTTGGATATTGACTTGGCGGTGTATTACCAATATAACACTTCGGTGTACTCTGTGCACGGGAAAATAGCGTTGAAAAAAACGACGAATTTGAAGTAAGCGACGAATAGGCGAGTATGACTAGTGCAAATCCAGTTATGAGTAAAACAGGAGAAACTATTTTCTTTTTAAAGCAAATAGTTTTACTCATACCAATTATCATACCAAAAAAAACACCCGGGCGTCCCCGGGTG
>CAZAUL010000017.1:0-20182 GCA_964488545.1 uncultured Gammaproteobacteria bacterium | reverse complement strand
CGAGACATACTAATGAACGAAGTTTCCCATCTCTTTTGTTTGTTCTTCTTGTTGTATACTTACACTAAATTATTTGACATACTACTTTTTTATTTCATGATAGTACTAGGCATTGACCCAGGTGTAGAGCGCATTGGTTTTGCAGTTTTAAGCAGTTCAAAAAACCAATCAAAAAATATCGACTATATACACTCGGGAATAATTGTGACTGCTAAAAATAATAAAAAGGAACAGCGTTTTTTAACTATTTATAACGAATTACATTCAGTAGTAGCCAAATACAGACCCAATTGTTTAATACTTGAGGAAATCTTCTATTCAAAGAACGTAAAAACCGCAACTTCGGTTGCTCAAGCGCAAGGAATAATATACCTCTTAGCTGCACAATTAAACCTACCTCTATACACACTAACTCCCAATAGTATAAAGCTAGCAGTGACCGGGTATGGAAACGCAGATAAACTGGCAGTTCAAAAAATGGTTACCTTACAACTTGCTATTCCTAAAAAAAAGAGACTTGATGATGAGTACGATGCAATTGCATGTGCGTTTTCTCATCTCCTCATTAATTAGCCCCAACCTTTTGGATTATTTTTACCGCATATTCGGCGCCAGCTTTAAGTGCCGTGTCAACCTTGCTGGTTTTGATATATTCAGCGATAAACCCAGCAGTAAATCCGTCTCCTGCACCAGTCGTATCAACGATTTTGTCGGTATGAATGGCAGGTTGATGTATTATTGTTCCTTGATGATAAGCATATGACCCATGAGATCCATCGGTAATGATTATATGTTTATCAACAAATTCAGGAATATACTTGAGAACATTTGACTTGAGATTTACTTTATCATAGGAATGTTTTATGAGATCTGCAAACTCATGAGCATTCAGTATGATAATATCGGCATTGTGTAAGAGGCTGACAACCTGTTGAAGTGTGCGTTTGCAGTCTTTTGAGCCTAAATTTACTATAGTAGTTGCCCCCTTTGCGTGTGCGTGCGAGAGTATCCGCCTTCGCTCATCAAGGGGAACATATGGCAGGTTAGACATGTATAAAACCTTTGTATTTTCAAATTTCAACAGATCAGATGGTCCATTAATAATATGTTCATGGGGAGTTTCATAATTGATTATTGTACGTTCACCATTGGGAGATAAAAGTATGGTTGATATTTTAATGTAGCTGTCATGGAACTGGCATGCGTGAGTGCTTACACCATGCTTCTTTAAGAGATCCACAATAAGCGGTTTGAATCTTGTTTCACCAATCTTCGCGATTATTGCAGTTTTCAAACCCATTTTCTGAACTCCAATGGCTACATTTGTTGCACCACCCCCAAGTTCTTCACAAAAGTAGTCGGCCACATACTTTCCTCCAATCACCAAATTAAATCGTTCAGAGTCATGTGTGAGTGTTTCACCCTTAAAATACATATCTATACTAATATTTCCTACAGTTATAAGGTCATACATATCCCATCATATTACAGGTAAGTTGTGCCTATTTCAAGGTTGTTGCGTAATTTGGTACAATGGTGCAATGATTCATTTGTATTGTGGTGAGGATAGCATCCGTTCAAGAAAAGCATATACCAACCATATTGAAATGAGTATAACCGAAGGATTTGAGGTACATCATTTACGGGCAAGTGAAATAACCGATATTCTGCGAAAATCAGGTGAGCAGTCGTTATTTTCACAGCAGATTTTGTATGTTACCGAAGGGTTAGAAAAAGTTCCATTCAGAAAATCCGCAAAAACGAAAAAAGATTCGTTTTATGACACGGTATTACAGCTAGCGCAGTCAAAGGAAATACAACTTGTATCATGGGAAGAAGACCGGCAGGCCCGGCTCTGCAAATTAAAAGATAGTGTAATAATGCACGAGTCACGATTACCCGACAGCATTTTTACATTTTTTGAATCAATTAAGCCTAAAAATAAAGTCATTTTTATAACGAAACTTCGCTCATTACTTGAAACACAAGAGGAGATGTTTGTCTTTATCATGCTCCAGCGACATATCAGAGCTTTGGTCCAGATTATGCAGTCAGATGCACACAGTACGCTTCCGCCATGGCAAAAGGCGAAACTTATGACACAAGCACAAACCTGGGACTCACGTAGCCTTTTAGATTTTTATGCTGGACTCATAAAAATAGAAATAGGGACGAAGACAAGTGCGAATCCGTATGGAATTCAAAAATCACTGGAAATTCTTGCGTGTCACTATCTCGCATAATCATATTTTTTAGACGATTGCAACTTTATATTTTTATTTGTATTTACATACAAACAACTATTGTATAATGATGATCTGTTACTAAGTTGTACACAAATAATATGCAAAAACAAATTCCAAACCATGTATTTCGAGGATATGATTTACGCGGTGTAGTTGGCCCCGACCTTGATGAACAGCGTGTTGAACTTTTGGGAAAATCATACGCAAGTTGGCTTTTGAGTAGAAATGTAACTGACTGTGTTGTTGGATACGACTCAAGGGAGTCAAGCCCTTCCTTTCACAAGGCGCTTATTAAAGGTCTTACCGATTCAGGCATAACTGTGTATGACATTGGCATAACTCTTTCTCAGATTGCGTATTTTGCTCAATATTATTTTAGAACTCGAGGAATGGTAATGATAACCGCATCACACAATCCTCGGGAATATAATGGCTTTAAATTTGGCACTGGCTTTTCGGAAACGATGGTAACAGAGGAAATTATTGAGTTTCGTGAGCTTACCAAAAGTAGCAACTTTGTAACCCGCTCTCCAAAGGGAAAAGTAATAAAAAAAGATATATTTCCCATTTACATGGAAGACTTGTTTAGAAGAGTGGGAAAAATTAAAAAAATGAAAGTAGTTGTCGATTCATGTGCTGCAACAACAGGTCTTTTTCTCCCAAAAATACTCAAAAAAGCAGGATGCACTGTTATTGAACAGAACACTAAAATAGACTCTACATTTCCTGTTGGCGTAGCCGATCCTACAGAAAAAGAAGTACTTGAGAGACTAGCTAAACGAGTAATAAAAGAAAAAGCCGATCTTGGATTTGCATATGATACAGATGGCGACAGAGTAGGCATCGTTGATGAAGATGGAAAAATGATATGGAACGATACGCTCGTGTCACTTTTTGCGATTGATATTATCGAGTCACTTCCTAAGGCAAAAATCGTATATAACGTGCTTTGTTCAAAACAAGTAGATGAGGTTATCCGTAAAGTGGGCGGGACTCCTATCATGTGGACAACGGGTCACTCTTTTATCAAAGCAAAGGTTAAGGAGGAAAGAGCGCCGTTTGGTGGAGAACTAAGTGGACACTTCTTTTTTGTTGACAATTTTTATGGTCATGATGACGGGGCGATAGCAAGTTTACGCTTGCTTTCATATCTTACCAAACACAAATTGTCCCTTAAGGATGCGGTCAATGCTTTACCTCATTATTTTTCGAGTCCTGAAATTAAGGTTGGTTGTCCCGATGCAATAAAATTCCAACTTGTTTCAAAGACAGTGGGTGATCAGGTTAAAAAGAGATATCCAAATGCTGTTTTCACAGAAATTGATGGAATTCGCATGGATTTGCCCACAAGCATGTTTGTCATACGCGCATCACAAAATGGTCCATATTTAACTGTTAAATTTGAAGCAAAACAGCAAAACGATTACAACGAACTTAAGCAGTTTATTGGCAAACTCCTCAAATCAATTACTGAAATTGATATGAAAAATGGAGTAAATACTGACGCCCTATGAGTGAGGTTGCACTTGAGCAAATCATAAAAAAATCTGAACAGATTATTATTGAAGCCGGTAGCATTATTGAGGCATCGTGGAAAACAAACTTTGTCTCTTATGCCAAAGACGGCGCTGACATTGTGACCGATATCGACTATAAGGTTGAAAAGTATATACGCGAAAGCTTGACTAAACTTACTCCTCAGTTTGGATTTGTTGTCGAAGAAGGCCTAAGCGATGTTGACCATGAATACAACTGGTCTATAGATCCTATAGATGGAACAAAGTACTTTGCAAAAAAGGTTCCGATGTTTTATTCACAGATAAGTCTGTTAAAGGGAAATAGCCCGATATTTGCTTTAACGTACCAGCCGATTTCACATCAACTATTTATGGCGCGTAAGCACTATGGAGCCTATTTGAATGGAACTCGGTTATCCATACCCTTGGATAATGTAGCTCTTGCAAACGCGATTATTGATATTGATTCAGGCGATATGCGCTATGACAAGCACTCCTGGAAAAAATGGGTGGTAGGTGCTATTGGGGCAAATTGTTATCGACTGCGTATGTCCGGCGGATACCTGGGTCCCGCTCTCGCGACCGGTGCGATTCATGCATATGTCAATACAGACCTTAATAAACCTCCCAGCATCAAAAATATCGTCGACCTCGCACCTCATCAGCTTCTCGTAGAGGAGGCAGGATACACCGTAAAGGTTCTTGATCAGTTTCCCCAGGCAATCATGATCTGGGCATCCCTCCCCGTAATAAAGGCAATTGAAGGTTTGCTCACTCAATCTTCAACCAACTAATTAGGTGTATTTGGTATAATATAGGCTTATGGAAGAGCCTTCTATCAAGCCAGAATTAAGTATTGATCCCCCTAAAGAAGAACCTGTGCCGGAACCCATCAGTTTATCCAAATTTACCCACGCACTACTTTCAAGTTTAAAACAAGCAAAGGCACGGCCAAGACCGGATGAACTGTCCAAACTGCATGTATCTCAAGCAGTGTCTTTTTTTGCACTCGTCTACGAACGAATTCGAAATGCAGTAGAGTATAGAGAAGATCATCTTATACGACGTGCTGCAATTGAACGAATAGTTACTAGGCGCCTTGCTCTCAACCCCGATGGTAGAAACGAGGCAGAAAACGTGCTACGAGAACTGTTATGGGCGCGATATTTTGATAATGGATCACTTGGTGGTAGCGAGCTTATCGATATCCAGCATGTTATTGATAGATATCTGTATCTTAATAAGAAAATTGCAACGGGAAGAGCGGGGGAGGATCGTCAATTTTTGACAGAATACATAATCGACCTCATGACATGTGAAATTGAGGAAACGCTGTCGCCAGAGTATGCCCACCGATATTCAAGCTACATTTTCTTCTTATATCAGGTTCTTAGAAAAAAAATTAAGATAGAAGGCTTAAGCGAAGACCAAAAAGATGCATACTTTTTAGCGGCTCTTGAGCGTTCATTTCGCAAAAGCGACATCCCATACCAGCGTTATCATTTGTTTACCACATTTTACAAACCGCTTCGGGACTACACCGCAAAAGAACTTGAAGTATTTGCTACTAAAGCTCCTGCTGTGTTTAAGAAAATTGATGAAACAATAAACAGTAAGTACGTGGAGAGTTTAACGCGATTTACTCGAAAACAACTACCTCCATTTCTTATTCTGTTTGACATTATTAAGCACAAGTTTGCAGACATTGAAAAAATACTTGGTGATAAAAATGAGCTTTGGAAACATGTAGACGAAACGTGTCGTGAAAAATATCAACAGCTATCTGTGCGCGTACGCAACCTTGGCTTTCGAAGTTTCATCTATATTTTTTTAACCAAAATGCTGTTTGCCCTCGTACTTGAGGTGCCTGTATCACAGTGGGTATATAACGAAGTAAGTATGAAGTCGATAGCAATAAACTCACTTTTTCCTCCAGTATTTATGCTTCTTATTATTTCTTTTTTTAAGATACCAAACGAAGAAAACACCAAAAACATATTTAATCGGATAATAGACATTATTGACTCCAATGTTACATTTGAAACCAGTGTTTCATATATGCCAAAAAAGTCAATAGAACGGAGACCCATTCTTATTTTCGGATTTACGATTTTTTATTCGTTGACCTTTATTGTTACGTTCACCCTCATTTATGAAGCTCTCCTCTTACTTGAGTTTAATTTAATTAGCATTGCTGTATTTATCTTCTTTATCAGTCTGGTATCATTTTTCTCTTATCGAGTAAAGCAGATAGTAAACGAATATCGATTATCCGAAAAGGAGAGTGCTCTTACACCTATTATTGACTTCTTTTTTATGCCTATACTCTCAATGGGTAAATTTTTTAGCGGTGGATTAGCCAAGCTAAACTTCATGATTTTTATACTGGACTTCTTAATTGAGGCGCCTTTTAAGTTGATTTTCGAAATTGTTGAGGAATGGATAACCTTCGTACGAAAAAGGAAAGAAGAGATAATTTAAGGTTGATTTTTAAATTTGCCTATAGTATTATAACATACATATTATATATGTATTATGAGAAGAAAAATAGATTATTTTTCTAGGCGAGATTTCTTAAAGCTTGCAGGCCTTGGTGTGGTGGCAACAACCGCTGTATTAACAGGCTGTGATCGTTCCACAAGAACAGTAAGGCCTGCTGAATATTATTACGGACCAAAAAGTCCATTACCAGCATATGACTTTTCAAAAGACAATGTTGTAAGAGGCGGAGACGAAGTTGATCCAATACCTTTTGTACTTGCCGCAACATTTATACCATCTTCGGCGGTCCAATACAAAGATAATTTCATAAACAGCATACATGATCCAACAGACCCATTTTATTTAGGGAAGCAATCAAGATCTCCTCAAATGTACCACGACTGGATTAGTACTACAAGGGTCGATAATGTAACACAATCTATCTTTCGTGATTTTTTAAATCCTGGTGGCACAAACGACTTTCTGTATCCAGAAAACTGGACTGCCATTACACGTGTAGGAGGGGCAAATTCTATAGATGAACACTGGCAATTGCTTAATGCCATCGGACAGGAAGGTCTTGATGGTCAAAGTGTTCATATGAAGGGTTATTATGCTGATATACAGCAACCTTTAAAATCGAATATTTTACGTCAAGTATTTGTTATTGAGCGTAATGGTAAACCATACGTTGTAAAAATACTTCCTGCTGTTGAGGCAAGAAACGAAATGGGTGCACTATCTTTACTGCAGGGATCAAACCCTGATTTAGATATAAAAGTACCTAATTCCACTACGTTCCAATTAACAAAAACTCCTCTATCGAAAATGTCTATAACAGTATCCGACGCAGTCATAGGCCCAGATGGCCTACCGGCACCAACATTAGATGATTTAATGACTACGGGAAAAGTTAACGAGAATCACAGGCAACAACTTTTACGCTTGTATCAGGCATTTATACGAAATATTGCAAATGAGGGTCAACCTCGCAAACTGGGCGCAGATCTCTTTAAACCAGGAAATTTAGTTGTTGACCCAGTTACAGACAATATAGTTGTAGTAGATGCCTTTTCATTAAATAGGCCATCACTTTCTGTGCTTGAAAATAATCAAATTAAAACTACAAATAAAGATTTAAATGCTCACATTACAAGTGTAAGAAGAATGCTTATGCAGTTGGGACTCTCTCAAGAGCAACTTGTTGTTACTGAGGGAGCAACCATGTCTCAAATGAGGGCCGCGTATCAATCAACTGCAACGGAAATATTACCCGGAGCTGCACAAGCAGTTAGCATTATTGCAGATGATGGCGCTGTTGTGTCTGTTGATGTTGTTACTAATAACTTAGAGAAACCAATAGTTACACCAACACGAATGCCTCTTTGGGCCAAAGCTACGTTATGGGGAACAGGTGTGTTAGCAACTTATGGAATAACTAAAGAACTTCATGACAAACTATGGTCTGGCGATAATTTTTATGAAGCGATACAACTTCCCGCTTCAGATACCAATCGAAGAGGATTGGATATTGATAACTACATGGAAATAAGTGATGGAAAAGAATCAGACAAACCATACCATCTTGGTCATACGACATTTGGTTTTGATTTGGAAAATGCACAGACAAAAGTGCATGAGACTGAATGGTTAACTGCCTTAAAAGAAGGTTTAGGAATTACCCCTCGATCAAACACACTTCAAGTAAGGATGAGTGAAGTTCCTCCATCTTCTTTCCCTGAAACCGGACTTAGTTTAGGATTGGAGGATAGCCAATATGGAAGCCCCATTTTAACTCTTGAAATGGCTTCACCAGTTGTGGTTATGAATGAAAATCAGGAGTTAGCATTTGTTCAAGTTCATAACTCAAGAGTAATTGATGTGCGTATTCCAGAATTAAAAAGTATTGAAACAAAACAGACAGAATTAGACATTTTTGAAGACACAGTTAATTTTCAAGTAAATTATGGATATCCGAGCGGAGAAAAATGGAAAATTTTAGACGACCTCCAGAGAGCTTTTGACGATGGCATTATTGATTTTTTCACTACTACAGACGAAGGTTATATAATGTATGGACAACGACAAGATAAACAAATAATCATGAGATATCTTGCATATGAGGATATAACTTCTCGCTCATATGTGGATACAGAAGGCAAGCTGCACAATTTAAAAAGAGCGCTTACAATTCTTGATCTTGTAAGTCTTTAATTTATTGTTCTAAAGTAAAAACTTCTGTATAAGTATACGTATTTTCGCCTTTTGGATTAATAGAGAGTTGAAAATGTGTTGGAACATGGGTATGTTCCATTTTTTTAGGTTTATATGGTGACGACAATGCACATATTTTTGATACTGCTTTTCTTAAAACGTCTATTTTTGTCGATATAGCCGTGACATGAACTTGATGGATAGAAGTTGGATTTATTAGAAACGTAAGTGGAACACCCTTTCTTTGAATAGTAGAAAATATTTCTGAGGTAGAAGTACAAAATTGTGAAAGTAAACTACTATAAGGCCTTTTTTCCATGAAGATATAATATCAAATTTGCTATAGGTTTAGGTATAATATACTATGATTGGTCTTGCACCTGTAGACGGAGTTACCGACGCTGCTTTTCGTCAGATTGTTGATGAAGTCGGAAAACCGGACATACTTTTTACCGAGTTTACCCCCACGGAAGGATTATATAGAGGGAGAACTGTTCTTTTGTCTGCCTTAAAAAAACACGAGAGTGAAACTCCGGTGGTCGCGCAGTTTTTTGGCGGAGATCCACGCTATTTTGCATACGCATTCTTTGTAGCTGCAGAGTTAGGATATGACGGGATTGATGTTAACATGGGGTGTCCCGATTCTAGTATCGTAAAAAAGGGTGGTGGAGCAGGACTACTTCTTGATCTACCCCGCGCAGGAAGGATTATTGAAACATTGCATTCTGCTCAACGCGAATGGCAAAATGGTAAGACAGTATTCGACACTGATCTTCCAACCGAAACTAAAAATGCTGTTAAAATTCTTACTTCTCACAATAGTAAAAAAAGATCTCGTTTAACCATTTCGGTAAAAATTCGGATTGGGTATGAGACAAGTCAGATGCCTGATGCCGTACAGTCTCTATTAGAGCACAAACTGGATAGAATCTCTATACATGGAAGAACTTTTCGCCAGCGATACTCAGGTTTGGCAAACTGGGAAGAAATTGCAAAGGCAGTTGTTGCTGCACGGGGGAGCGGTACTGCAATATTTGGCAATGGCGACGTGCACTCCTTGAGTGATGCACATAAAAAAATGGTGGATTATGGGGTTGACGGAATACTCATTGCCCGCTCCGCATTTGGAAATCCATGGTTATTTGCCGACCGATCACCATCAGACAACGAACGGTTTGAGATGATGATGCGTCATGCAAAGTTATATCTACACTATCGCCCTGACTTGGATCTTAAGCCTATGCGGAAGCATTTTGCATGGTATTGCAAGGGTCTTCATAACGCGGCTAATCTGCGAAGTCAGTTAATGAGTGTAACTACCCTTGACGACCTTTCAAGAATTTTAAAGATGTGAGATTGTTTTTTTGAGATTTACAATCGCATCAGGATCGTGAATCGACACGCCAAGCACAGACGCTCCGAGTTTTTTTGAAATATTACGTAAAGCCTTTTTTCGTTCAAGAGGAGGGAGTAAGTCGATTTTAGTTATAAGGATTACTTCTTTTTTTTCAAGAAGTACAGGGTTATAGCGTGCTAGTTCTGATCGTATAGTTGTGTAGGCTTTAAAAAAATCTTCGGTCTCACAACTAATACAGTGAAAGATTAGCTTTACTTTTTCGATATGTTTTAAAAACCTGTGCCCAAGACCTTTGCCTTCAGCGGCTCCTTCAATAAGTCCAGGTATATCAGCGAGGATAGTGCCATCACAATCGCCTAAATTTGCCTCAAGAGTGGTAAAGGGATAGGGTGCTGTTTTAACTGCAGCGGCAGTAAGTTCATTGAGCAAACTGCTTTTTCCTGCATTGGGAAAACCAACGAGACCGACATCTGCAATAAGCTTAAGAACACACCTGAATATGGCCTGTTCACCTTGTGTTCCTTTTTCGGCATGTTTGGGTGCTCTGTTTGTGGAGCTTTTAAACGCATCATTTCCGCGACCACCTTTTCCACCTTTGCATATAACATATTCAGTATCATAGGTGTTTATTGTGATTACTTTCTTAGTTTGAAGATTAATGAGGTCGGTATTGATAGGTACCTCGATTACAAGGTTCTTGCCAAACTTGCCATCTTTATTATAGCTTTCACCTGGACTGCCATTATCCGCTATAAACTGTTTATTTTTTGATGCAAGTTTGTTTAAAGATTTCTGAAATTGAGAAGCCTTTACAATTATATTGCCCCCATCACCACCGTTACCTCCGCATGGTCCCTGTCTGTTTGGAAAAAAGGCAACGGCTCCATCACCACCATTACCAGCTTTAACATGAATGGTTACTTCGTCAATAAACATAAATATTAGTTATATAGTCAAAAGGTCTATAAAGTCTTAACGTATTCAATACACAATTACTTTCGTGCCAACTTCAGCCCAATTATACAGGAACGCCACTTCGGCAAGCGGTGTATTTACACATCCATGACTGCCAACTGATGGATAATCTTGAGTCCCATAGACCGTTCTCCATGAAGCATCGTGAATTCCGTACCCCAAGTAAAAGGGCATCCAATAATCAACCACATTATCATAAAAAATACCAGGAAAAGGAGAGGTCATGCGGAAGTTACGCTGTTTGTAGTATATGGCAAATTCGCCGGTAACTGTTTCAAAACCGTTCTTGCCACTAGTAATGGGAACTGCAGTAGGAAATATGGATTTACCATCCTGATATGCATACAATCGTTGAATTCCCAAATTGATTACAATTACTTTCCCAGCAGTAACTGCTGGCGGGGGTACAAGCGTTAGACGTTCATGTTGTTTTCTTTTTTCAAGCTCTGCAAACAGTTCGTTCTGAAAAATTTGATTTCTCAACTTTTCTGAGTCTGCAACCAATGAATAGATATGCTCACCTACCAAGGTGGCAAGTACAGCTGATCCACTTGATTCATCCTGCTGATTACGAACAGTATCAATCTCTAATAAACATTTTTTTGTTAAATTTTGACCCTCTACTGATTTTCTTTGTATAAAAAAAATTTCATCCTCTTGGCAACGATTTCGATACTTTTCAAGTTCAGAAAATAAACTATCTGTTCTTATTTTTTCAATACTGACTGATATACCATTATCGATATCGTCTATTGACCGCTTTGCTTGTATTATGGTGCTCAATGTTGGTCTATTCTCAAAAACGGTACCTGAAACTGTTTGAATTTGTTTAAGAGCATTAACAACATCTGACTCATTTAGCTCTTTATTTTTAACAGCACGGTCACGTACATATGCTATTCGCGAAAGAAGCTCTTCGGTTTGCCTTATACTCTCAGTTGCATAATGTTGATTTGCCAAATTTACTATATTATCGAGGGCACCTTTTTTTTGTGAATACACTAAAGGTAGTATATGTAGACTTTGGTTTTGGGTAAAAGGGTGAACCGCAAAAAGGAGATTAACAAAATCGTCTGTTTTAAGACCCCACCTTTGATATTCATTTAATTTTTCATACGATGACTGGTACTGTACCGATAGCTTTTTTTGAAAATATAGTGCAAATGAAAAATAAACAATAATTGCAAATGCAATAACAATGAGTGGCAATATAAGTAAGTTGTATTTTCCCATCATTCAACTATATGGTGGTCTGAATGCTTCCAACCGGGTTTTGATATACAGCTAATCCAGGTTTCACTCCCCCGGGCTTCATGAACCTGGCCAGGAGTAATAGTTACGGTGTCGCCTTCATTCATCTCGCGTGAAATGCCGTCAATCGACAATGTGAGTGTGCCTTTAATTACCTCATAGGTCTCGGTTGTGAGGTTGTGGAAATGAGGTTTAATTTTATCAACAACCGCTATAGCCTTGCTATACGTAGGATGTGCAGATGTGGGATCAACCTCACATAGTATTTCTGTGCATTGAGTTCGGTCATTTAATAGTATTCGTTTACCAGGATAGGTAGCTTTTAACTCCTCAAGCACTTTTAGTATGTTCATTACTCTATTATAATCTAAATGATTTATGACTGCACAAGCATGTACTGTCTATCTCGTTCGTCATGGTGAAACTCAATGGAATAAAATCGGTAGAATGCAGGGACACACAGACATACCATTAAATGAGTCTGGTATTGCCCAGGCACAAGATGTTCGTGCAATTCTGAAGGGTATACATTTTGATGCGGTTTATACTTCAGACCTTACAAGAGCTATCGAAACAGCGCGAATTCTCATAAATAATACCAATGTAACTATTCACACTCTTTCCGATTTAAGAGAGCGATCATTTGGTACTTATGAAGGAAAACCATCTGAAGACACCTGGAAAGAGCTACGTCCAATTTTAGACAAACATGATGACACAAATCCTCTCATAGTCAAGAATAAAGTTGAAACAAACAGTCAAATGAGACAAAGAGTACTGCGCGCATTACTCTCAGTTGGTGAAAATAATAAAGGTAAAAATGTTCTCATTGTTGCTCATCACGGCGTAATGAAACAGCTATTAATTCATATTGGTTATTCTAAAACACATCATTTTCCAAAGGGTTCTATACAAAATCTCGCTTTTGTTCGACTATGTATCTGTGGGAATTCTATCAGCGTTGATAGTACTCACGGAATTACATTTAATTATTGATATAATAAGCTTTCATATGCACCTTCTCCCTTGGCATTATTTTGTCTTTAGTACGGTTTTGTTTAGCTCGATCGCATCACTTGTCATACGAAAATTAATGACTCAAGAAAAACACGACGCAGTGCTTTCGATGATTGTATTCCAATTTACACTAACCGCAATTACTTTAGGTTTTGCACTCATAAAAGGGTTTATATTTCCATTTCCTACTGAGTTATTGCCGCGTATTTTTATAAGCGCAATGCTTTATGCTGTAGGCTCACTGTGTAATTTTTATGCATCAAAGTACCTCGAGGCAGGAGAGCTTACCATACTCAATGCCGGCGGAGCTATGATTACCATATTGCTTGGTGTGCTATTTTTAGGAAATACTTTTACCTTGCTTCATGCAGTCGGTACGTTATGTATTATGCTTGCGATTTGGATATTGTATGCAAAAATACAATTGAAAATGAATAAGGGGGTTTGGTATGCGCTGGGTCTTGCTGTTTCTTATGCAGTTGCAGTTGTAAATGACGTTATTATAATTCGTACCTATGATCCAATTTCGTTTATTCCAGTAATGTCATTTATTCCTGGATTAATAATTGCAGTTCTATTCTATAAACGTCTTCCTGGGCTTTCTGTTTTTCTAAAAGGGAAGACGCTTATTCATATTTTTATGTATTCGTTATTTTACGCTCTATCTGCTATTACATTTTATCTTGCGCTTGACTCTGGAGCTTCCATCTCTCAACTATCGCCAATAAGTAGAGCATCCATTATTTCAACGGTTGTTTTGTCGGCATTATTATTAAACGAAAGAAATGATTTAAAGAGAAAAATTCTCAGCGCAGTGTTAGTTAGCATTGGAGTGTTACTGCTTGCTTAATAAGTGTGAGTTCGGTGGGACTCGAACCCACAACCACCTCCTTAAGAGGGAGATGCTCTACCAATTGAGCTACGAACCCTTTTGATACTTTGTGCGCTCGGAGGGACTTGAACCCCCAACCCTTGGTTCCGAAGACCAATGCTCTATCCATTAAGCTACGAGCGCAAGCTCATTACTATACAGCCTCCTAGCGACTGATGTATATTATACTATACAAATGAACATCTTTTTATATTTTTCACTCTTGCTTCTTGAGGTGGTGCTCTTGTTTGGAATATGTGTTTACGGATTGGGGTTGTTATTTTCAGCAATTAAAGGTGCTCCGTATGTACCAACATCTCAAAAAAAACTTGCTGAAATTCTTAGTGTCGTAAAACCAAGGAAAAATGCAGTTTTTTTTGAATTAGGTAGTGGTGACGGTCGTATGGTTCGGCTTGCAGTTGAAAACTACCAAGTAAAAGGTGTGGGTATTGAGGTGAATCCGTTGTTGGTTTGGCTATCAAGATATCTAGCGAAAAGATCAAAACTTCAGACTTTAGTTTTTCTCAAAAAAAATATATTTGCAACTGACCTATCCAGTGCAGAATACGTCTATCTATTTCTTATGCCTGAACTTATTGTAAAACTGCTCCCTAAATTCCAAAGAGAACTTAAAAAAGGAGTTATTATTATTTCACATGGGTTTAAAATACCCACTTGGGAAAAGAAACTTTGGAAAACACTTCCTGCGACCACTTTTTCAACCTATTACTATAAAATATAAGTCTGATGAAATTGATACAACTAGTCATATCACTCCGCAATCTTACCATTACCTATATACTCCTCGTGGTTTTGGCATTTGTCTTAGGCTTTCAGGTAGAGCGTATAGGAAAGCAAAGATTATATTATCAGGCAGTGTTAAACGATCTGGAACTGATATCACAAGTTGCTACTGAACAGGAGTATGACCAGCAGGAGTTACTTACCCAGTTTTCAACGAGCGATATCCGAGTTGCAAATTTAAAATATTTTTTTCGAAAATACGGGTCTGTGCTCTATGATTATGCCGATGTATTTGTTGCTACTGCAGATAAATACAGTCTAGACTACCGACTTCTCCCTGCTATTGCAATGCAGGAGTCAAATCTTTGTAAGTATATTTACGAGGGGTCGCACAACTGTTGGGGTTGGGGAATATATGGGAATAAAGTGACGCGATTTAGCTCGTACCCAGAGGCAATTGAGACGATAAGTAAAGGCCTCAAACTTTATTATGTTGATAAGGGACTTACTACACCTGAGGCGATTATGCGTAAATACACACCTCCATCTGATGGGAGTTGGGCGTTTGGAGTAAATACCTTTTTAAAAATTATTGAGTAACAGATTACATCTTTTTTACGCGAGACTTACAGATTTGAGGCAGTGATTCTCCCCACTCATCTGAGTTACATATACGCCGATTATATTCATCAATTTCTTCGCTTGTCAATTGTGAGTTTGTGTAATTTGGTGTAACGTTGAGTGTATCATTAGTCAGATGACTTTGTATCCATTGTTCATTTTTACTACCTTTTGTAATTCTGCCGTAAACGGCGTAATCTCCCTTCATTCCATAATTTCCATCGCTGTTGTGGGTAAAAAAGGAAAATACACCAAGTAAAACTTGAGGAGTTAAATAAGACCCATCAACTACAAATGGTCCTCCAGAATCACCATTTACTGGAAGTACACCGCCGTTTGGATATCCAACAAAGATAAACTCATCTTTAAGTGCTCGATAACTATCGAGGGTAATATTTCCATTTTCATATCTCCAATACGAAGTAATGGGGATAATGCCTTGGTATAGTCGGTCTGATACTGTATACGATAAGTCTATATAGCCCCACCCAAGTATAAGACCGCGAGTACCTTCAAGAGGAGGTTCTGGTAGATCGTACAGTTTCAGAGTTGTGATGTCGTACCCTTCTACATCTTCCTCAGTCAATTTAATGAGGGCAAGATCATGTGCTGAAACTTTCTTTTCAATTTTTTCTCCTTCATAATTTACAATAAAGGTGAGCAGACTGTCCTCCTTGTTGTACTCAGGATGAATAAAAATATTTGCAGGGGATATCGTTATTTTCTTCATCTGACTTCTATATACTGAGCCTAAGTAAACAGTAGGGTTGTAAAGCTTCTTGTCAGTGCTAATAACACAGTGTGCCGCAGTAAGAATCCAATGTTTTGCAATAAAACTCCCGCTACATCTATAGGGGAGTATTTTTCCTTCATCCGTTTTATACATATGCTCAATTCGGGCCATAAACGACCACCTTCCCTCAATAGATGCATTTCCACCCATTATCTTCTTCTCTGATGCCTTTGAGTTGAGGGTGTTTTTTTTCTGAATGAGATGTCTAGTAAAGACTAACGAAGTTAAGTGAATTACAATGCAGACTGAAGTAAATATAACAAGTTTTCTACTAAGACAGATTGCACTTTGCATTGCATATAAGTATAGGGAAAAGAGTCTTTATTTTAAATAGATTTACTGGACACTTCGAGCGTTGCTGAGTTCCTGAGACATGGAGTAAGCTGTCCCTTGTTTTTTGGAACGAGCGGCAAATAACGATCCTCTTTTTTTCTTTTTGGACATAAGAGCTTGGAGCCAAGTTCGAGATTCGCCAACCTTCATGCGCACACTTCTCAAAATACGCAGTACTATTTCCAGAAACTTTACATGATAAATACCTGGTTTTTCCGACACAGTTTCCAAAGTAAATTTTTCAATATCTTTTACCTCATTCAACAGCGATTTATCTGCCCTTTTTATATACTGAACTTCTTGACGAATTTGTTCGATCAGTTGCTTTACCTGTTCTCGCACTATCACGTTTTCGTGATGATTTTGATAATTGAAAAGATTGGCTTCTTTTTGAATTTTCTTTTTTTGCTCTTTTGGTTGTTCGGCAAGATTACGAGCATGCTCTCCACTTGTATTTTCATGTGCAGATTCTGAATTTATTCCCAACAGTTGGTCAATTACGCCACTGCCAATATCGCGAAGGGAGTTTACTGTATCTTCACCAATAGAACCTGAGAGGTCTTTAATAGACTCTAGCGGATTAAAGGATTTGGACTTTCCGTAGGTGTTTCCACCCTTTTTTGGAGACATATGTCCAATTATATTATAGGCCTATAATAAAGTCAAGCGCTTTTTGTTTTCTCATGACTGAGGCATAAAAATAGGCGTTTGCCTCAGCTTCTTTTTTAGCTTTTTCTTCTTTAATATTGCCAAAAAGTGAGGCTAAATCTGCTTGAGTAACCTCAAGTTTCTCCTCATCTGCGATAGCCTGCAATATAAACTCAAGACGGTATGTATCGGTGATTTCCTTGGTAAGACGCTCTTTTAGGGCATCCATAGTCATATTTCGTGACTGGAGGTACTTATCAACAGTAAGACCAATTTTTTGCACATCATCCACAATTTGAGCAAGTCTGCGCTCAAGTTCCTCTTCCACAAGAAGCGGAGGAATTTCGCACTCTACTTCTTTAAGTAAAGCCTCAAGGCTAACATTAAGGTTTTTTTCTTTTTTCTGCTGTTCAGTCTGCTCAGGCTTTTTTTCATCCTTTCCCGGCACCCAAATTTCAGGTTCTGACGCCTTTTTTTTAGCCTCAGTCACAACTTTCTTATAATTTTTTAGCTTCACTTCTGGCTTTTCTGCAAGGGTAATTTTCATTTCCCATTCTTCATTTTCTTTAGCCTTAACCAATTCTAGTTTTGGATTCATTATGGGCTTCAAGCCTTCTTTTTTTACGATATCCTCATACAGTGAAGGCATTAGTTTACGGATGAGCTGTCCGTATACAGTATCTTTGGACATGTTTTTTTCAGCTATATCTCGCGGTACTTTACCCTTGCGAAATCCCTGATATTCAAACGAGGTAAGAAGATGGTCAAACGCCTCCTTATATGCAGTCTGTATTTCAGTCCATGGTACCTTTACAAGAAGTTCAACTGTAGATTTTGGTTGTTTTTTTACTGTGTGTGTAGCCATGCTCATACTCCTACGCTAGTACAACTATAAAAACCAAATAGAGCTTCGGAAGTATACGCCTACATACGTAATCTGTAGCAAATACCTCGAAGCTATCAGGCCTGTACTGATAGCGAAGTGGTATCACAATTGTACAGGATCATACATGAAAAACAACTGTTTTTCCTCTTCTGACTTAAACTGTCTATCAAAGTATGACACCTTGCCGGCCCATGTGTTTCCTTCACAATATATAGCACCAATCTGCTCAATAGTGGTTGCACCTTTATTTATATAGTTCTCGCGTAGGCCTTTGCCAACTGTCATAATAGCCTCGTGATATGATTCAAATTCAATAAGACCACGTCCCCATCCAAATGGATTATGTGTGCCTGGTATAAGGAATTTACCAAATGTAGACTCTACTCCAGTAATAGATGGGAGTAAATAACAATCCAATTCGTAAGTAGTGCACGCCTCAATAAAACTATCTACCTCATCTGAAAGCGGTGAGTTATACTTTTTAAGAATCTGTGTGATAGTTTTGCGTTTCAATGCAATATCACCAGGTTGAGCCTTAGATGTGCTCAGTTGATCGTATTTTACAACCGCAGCTGAGGACCCGGCAATAAGTTGTGCCTGGGTAGGCACGACTGCCACGAGGCTGACGAAGAGCAGAAAAATGATAGCTAAGCATCTTTTTTCCATAAAAAAAATCCTAAAGCTTTTCTAGCTGGTAGAAAAACCTTAGGATCTAAGGTGAAGTATAGCATGAATATGTATAAATGTCAAGTGGTTTATACTATCATAGCAGTTAATATAAGTTATATCGTACAATAGAATTGTATGAAAAAGACATTTCAAAGCTTTGTATTTGGCTGTAGGGTAAATGAGGCTGAACGAATTCGATTTGATACCGAGCTCAAGAAGGCTGGCTTTACCGTTGATCTAAACAATCCCACATACTCAATTATTAATACCTGTGCAATTACCGGTAAGGCTGAACGTGAAGCTAAACAACTTATCTATAGCCTTAAAAGGAAGCATCCAGCAACAAAGGTAGTCATTACAGGGTGTAGTGCAACATACTGGGCCAAGCGCAAAGCAAACACTCAACTTGCAGATATCGTAATCACAAATAATAAGAAGGATGCCATAGCAAAACTACTTACAGAAACTATAAGTCCACTTTCACCCGAACCAGGTACAATTATTACAAATGAGGTTATTAACGATAAATTTAGACATTCAAATAGACTTCTCGTTAAAATTCAGGATGGGTGCCACCGATTTTGTAATTATTGCATAGTGCCATATCTCCGAGGTAATCCACAATCACAGACCATCGACAGCATTGTGGACTATATCAATTCGTATACTCCTACCCCATCTGAAGTTATTTTAAGTGCAATTAATACTGAGTCATTTGGCAAGGATACCAAGGAGACTCTTGTGGATCTTACCAAGCGTGTACTACGTGAAACAAAGTCAAAACGCATTGGATTTGGTTCTATTCATCCCTGGAGCATTACTGATGAGTTTTTAGAGTACTATTCTCAAACGCTGTCACGAGAAGAGAGATTTGTTCATTTTTTTCATGTACCTATTCAGTCAGGTTCCCAAACCATGCTGAATCTCATGCGGAGAGAATATGAACTCACTGATATAGTTGCACGTCTTGAACAGATAAAAAAGATTCGTCCAGATGCATTTATCGCAACTGACATTATTGTTGGTTTTCTTGGCGAGACTGAGGTGTTATTTGAAGAAACAGCAAAAAACCTTGAAAGTAGTCCTATTTCACGCTTTCATGTCTTTCCATTTTCAAACAGAATGCATACTTCTGCTTATTATATGAGAAGAAGAATGATAGAACCATCTCCTGCAGAAAAGAAAAGGAGAAGTGCCATTCTCCGCAATTTAAGCGATGCAAAATATAAAAAGTTTGTTTCTCAACTAAAAGGTATGCATTCGTCGGGACTTGTTATTTCAAATACGCAGGGAACGCTTCGCGTACTCGCTCACAATAATATAGAACTTTCAGTTAAGCAAGATGCCTTGCCAGGCGATATCATACGTGTTACAATTAATGACCCAGATACGTCAAGCGGCGGTAGCTCAACTGGTTAGAGCGTCGCCCTGTCACGGC
This sequence comes from uncultured Gammaproteobacteria bacterium, assembly GCA_964488545.1. Lineage (GTDB taxonomy): Bacteria > Patescibacteriota > Microgenomatia > UBA1406 > GWC2-37-13 > JAKBEU01. The sequence goes on along the minus strand of CAZAUL010000017.1, from coordinate 121 downwards.
GAAGGTTGCGGGTTCAAGTCCCGTCCGTCGCGCACTAGAACCGCTTGATGGTAGGACTCGTAGCTCAGTTGGCTAGAGCGTTTCATTGACATTGAAAAGGTCACAGGTTCAAGTCCTGTCG
>CAZAUL010000016.1:0-20970 GCA_964488545.1 uncultured Gammaproteobacteria bacterium | reverse complement strand
TTCATTTGTGCGATTTGTTATTTGTCATTTGTGATTTAAGCGGGGTGGGGTTCCTGAATCAAGTTCAAGATGACACTGGTTGTAAGAGGTTGGCGATGGGTGAGAAGGTTGAATATTTATTCTCGTTTCAAGAATAGATACAGGCCCATGAGGCCAATCACTCCTGCCGCAACATAAAAAGGAGAGTCTATTCCCAATGCGCCGAATAAATATCCTCCCAATACGGGCCCCACTATACGGCCAAGGCTTCCAGCTGACTGCAATATGCCCATTGTTTCACCATATTTCTCCTTCGCCACATGTTCAGATGCTAAAGCTTGTATAGATGGATTTGCCATACTGTTGCCAATAACGATAAGTGTTTGCGTAACCATAAGAAACCAAGGATTGGGTATGGCAGGGAGGAGGAAAAATCCTGCCGCAAAAAAGAGCGTTGAGTAGTTTAGTAATTTCTTTTCATGAAATCGCTTCACTAAAAAAGGAAGGAGTTTTAACTGAGCAATTACTGCGATAATACCGATAAATGCAAAAATATAACCGTTCTGTTCTGGTCCAAATCCAAATTTTCTCTCCGTCCATAGCGCAAATGTACCATGTAATATGGAAAACGCACTATTCAGCAAAAAGAATGAAATAACAAGATATCCAATATGGGGAGAACGCACAATAGACATAAAATCTGATAAGGCTAGTTTTGTTCTTGGCGATTTTTGTGCTTCTTCTACCTTGACGGTTTCCGGCAAAGTAAATAGGGTAAGTATGACGGTTAACAGTGCGATTACCATGGCAAAATATGCTGGATATGCATACCCAAACCGTGCCAAAAACCCACCTATGGCTGGACCAAACACAAATCCCAGTCCAAAAGCGGCACCTAAAATTCCCATACCTTTTGCTCGGTTTTCAGTAGTAGTTATATCGGCAATATATGCCTGAGCTATAGAGATATTTCCACCTGTTATTCCGTCAATTATGCGAGATAAAAATATAAGGGGAAGTGCGTTAGCAAAACCAAGCAGTCCAAACCCAATCGCGCTTCCAAACTGCGATATTGCGAGCAGTTTTCGGCGTCCGTACCGGTCTGATAACCGACCCAATATGGGGCCTGATATAAGCTGAAAAAGTGAATACGTTCCGCCAAGTATGCCAATAGTAAAAGGTGATGCTTCATACTGCTCGGCAATATACGGGAGCAGGGGGAGTACTATGCCAAACCCCAACAAATCAACAAATACAATAAGAAAGATCGTAAACAGGGATGAGTTTTTTTTCATATATCACTTCTCCCACCCCTTCGGATGCGCCTTGTACCACGTTATCAGCGAGTTTACACTATCTGCAATACTCCTCTTTGGTGACCATCCGAGAACCGATCTTGCCTTTGTAATATCGGCAATTTTTTTCGCATCATCGCCCTGACGGGGTTCTGCCTTGCCTACGGTAAACTCGGCGCCAGTAATCTTCTTAACACTGTTTACAATTTCCATAACTGAATTACCGGTACCGGTACCAAGATTAATGATGTCGTTTTTTTGCTCCTCAAACAAATATTCTAGTGCCCTTAAATGAGCCTCATTCAAATCATGTACATTTACATAGTCGCGAATGGGAGTTTTGTCTGGGGTATTCACCTCAGGACAGGTAAGTGCAAACGGCTCAATGCCAAGCGCACCTCGCACAGCGTTTTGCATCAAAAGCGAAGAGGGTTTTTTCGAGTCACCAATAAGTCCGTCATCTGATGCTCCGCATACATTAAAGTAACGCAAAATCATGTAGTTTAAACCTTTTAATTTTCCATACCACTTTATAAGTTCCTCAACCATCTGCTTTGACACTCCGTACGGTTGTGAAGGATTAAGCGGATGTTTTTCATCAATTGGCATATACTGCGCTTCGCCATATACTGCACAGGTTGATGAAAACACTATACGCTTAATGTCTGACTCTACCATAGCATTAAGCAGGCAGTTTGTTCCATTTACATTATTATCAAAATATTTAAACGGATTTTTCATTGACTCATCAACCAAGCAAGATGCCGCATAGTGTACAACCGCGTCGATACTAGACTCTTTCTGAAAAACAGTGCGAATATTTTGAATGTTTTCCCCATAGACAGTCAGATTACGAGGATACTTTTCTTTCAGAACCTGAAGTGGAGCACGATAACCAGTTGTGTAGTTGTCAACAGCTACAACATTGTATCCTTTCTGTAAAAAAACATAAGTAGCAACTGACCCAATATATCCCCCAGCGCCGGTTACACATATTTTTTTCATATAGAGTATTGTACCACTCGACGAACGGCTTGGAAAAGGGGAGCGTGGTATGATATGGGTATGGATACAAAAAAAATTCTCATAACCGGCGCTTTTGGTCTTGTTGGATCCGATCTTGTCGAAGCTCTTTCTGCCAAGCACGGCAAAGATTCTATTATTGCTGTTAGTCATCGTGCAACAGCCGCTATCCCCGCAATTATCGAAAAAGGAGACGTACGAAATAAAGAAGAGTTGTCCCGCATTATTCAAAAACACGCTGTTACCGAGATTTATCACCTTGCAGGCCTTTTATCGGTCGGAAGTGAGAAAGACCCCAATCTTGCATGGGACGTAAACCTGGGAGGGTTAAAAAATATTCTTGATCTTGCGGTTGAGCATAAAACAAAGGTGTTTTGGCCGTCATCCATAGCTGCGTTTGGTCCCACTACTCCAAAAATAAACACACCACAGCATACAATACTTGAACCAACTACCATGTATGGGGTAAATAAGGTTGCGGGAGAACTGTTGTGTCAGTACTATCACAAACGCTACGGTCTTGACGTACGATCGCTCAGGTACCCGGGTCTTACAGGATACAAAGCGCCTCCGGGTGATGGAACAACTGAGTATTCTGTGCACATATTCTACGGGGCAATACAAAAAAAACAATATAGTATTTTCCTCAAAGAAGATGCGCGTCTTCCCATGATGTATATCGATGATGCTATTGCTGGTACTATACAACTCATGGAGGCTCCGGCCGAACAAATAACCGTCAGAACCAGTTATAACTTTGGCGCCCTTAGTTTTACTCCAAAAGAATTAGCAGAAGAGGTAAAACGGCTTGTTCCGGATTTTATCTATGATTACGCTATCGATCACCGACAGAAGATTGCAGAGTCGTGGCCGCAATCCATTGATGATTCACAGGCGCGAGCTGACTGGGGTTGGAATCATACCTTTGATCTTCGGAAAATGACCGAAGTTATGTTTACTGGTCTCAAACACAATTTAGAAAACTCATAATACGCTATGTCAAAACATGCATTTCTCGCTAACCTTTCTCAAGAAATTGCACGCATTGATGCGGCAAGTTCATCAAAACGAAATGAGCGAATAATTGATCGTTTTATTTCTCCCACAGTTGCACAGATTGCTGGCAAAGAGCAAATTATTTTTAACTCTAATGACTACCTTGGGCTACGTCACCACAGCACACTTAAAAAAGCTGAGCACGATGCCTCAGAAAAATATGGAGCGGGACCAGGTGCCGTGCGTTTTATATCGGGTTCTCTTAAGGTTCACCGAGATCTTGAACACGCAGTTGCCGCATTTCATAAGCGTGATGATGCTATTGTATTTTCATCTGCTTTTGCCGCAAACCTTGCCGTACTATTTACGCTTTCACAAGGACTTACCAAAGACTCCTTGGTTGATAATGATGTGTTATTTATATCTGACGCGCTCAACCACAGAAGTATTATTGATGGAGTACGCCTGACTGGTCTTGCAAAAACAAATCGAATGATTTTTGCACACAAAGATATGAAGGATCTTGAACGCATTTTAAACGAACAGGCAGGTAAGTTTAAGCGGGTAGTTGTCGTAACCGATGGTGTATTTAGTATGCTTGGTGAGTACCAGGACCTCAAGAACATGAGGTCAGTTATTGAAGCATACGATACACGGTATGAAAAGGGAATCCTGCTTGTTGTGGATGATGCTCATGGGTGTGGAGTTGCAGGGCAAACAGGCCGCGGAACAGAAGAACTTCAGGGGGTAGAGGCAGATGTGCTCATTGGAACATTTGGGAAAGCGTTTGGAGCTGATGGAGGATATGTTGTAGCGAATCAAACTCTTGTTGACTATTTCCGTGAATCAAGCGCAACATACATTTACTCAAACTCAATTTCTCCAGGAACAGCAGCAGCAGCACATTCTGCAGTAACACTAATTGATACCGATGAGGGAAAGGCACTGCTTGCACAAGTTGCCAATAATGCAACCTATCTCAAACAGCGAGTACACGAAACCGGACTTGCTTTTGCTGCGGATTCGACACATCCAATACAGCCTATTCTTATTGGAGATACTGCACTCACCAAACAAATCGTGCAAAAATTATTTGAACAGGGGTTTCTAGTAACAAACATAAGCTACCCCATAGTTCCCAAAGGTCGAGATGAAATTCGCATTCAGCTTTCGTCCACACATACACGAGATCAAATAGATGCGCTTGTTACTGCACTAGCTAAAGCAAAAAATAGCTAAAGGTGTCGCAGGGGATGCCAATGGATTCTGTTTTCGGCAAACAGTATACCGATAAATATGAGTGCTGATCCCGCATAAAAAAGAATATTGGGAATTTCACCCAGTAGTGGAACAGCTATTGCTACTGCAACTATTGGATCAATGTAGGTAAAAAGTCCAATTTCCTGCGCTTTGATTTTGGCAATTCCATAAATAAAAAGTCCATAGGCTAGCGCAGATGAAAGAAGAACTCCAAATACTATTCCTGTCCAGCCACGATAGTCGAGTTGGGATAGCGACCAGTTTTGTAGTTCAAACATTGCAAATGGTAAAAAATTAAGAGCACCAAAGAAAAAACTGATAAGAGTCACTTGTATTGGATGCACTTCGTGCAAAATTTTCTTATGTGTAATTGCTTGACCAATACTTCCCAGAGTGGCAATTACAAGAAATATATTTCCTAATAGTTCATCGTTTTTTTGCTCAATACTCAACCTCCCATCTAATATAAATGGCGCAAATATAATTACCATTGCTCCTACAAAAGATATTAAAATTCCTATGAGTACTTTAAGCCGTGGCCGTTCTCGCAAAAAGAATATTGATATCAAGTACAAAAAAATGGGAGACATTGAGGCAATGACCGGTGCGTTGATACTGTTTGTTTTGGGGAGTCCCAAAAAGAAAAAAGTAATGTTAATGGTTACTCCAAAAAATCCCCCAAGGCATATGAGTGCAAACTGTCGCAAAGTAAGTGGAGACCAATGTTTTACGATAAATAAAAGATATATAGTACCGGCAAAAAAAAAGCGGATAAAAGCAAGAATAAAAGGCGGAATGTTTTCAAGTGAAAACTTAAAAACAGGCGATGCCGCACCCCAGATAATGTTTGCAATGACCAGTGCCCAAAAAGGATTCATTCTATAAGTGTACACAACATGTTAGAGTTTATGCATCACATGTGTTGCGTGCATGTGCTCAGCATATGACATACCGAGTCCTATAAGTAGTGCTCCAATGTAGAAATACCAGTTTGGTGATTCCCCAAGGAGTGGATAGGAAACGAGAATTGCAACAACAGGCGAGATGTAGGAAAAAACCCCGAGTCGCTGTGTTCGCAATCGAGATATGCCATACATAAAGAGTCCATATGCAACAGCAGAGCCAAATACAATTCCATATACTATTCCCAGTATTCCACCCGGCGTTAGTTCATAAAAAGACCACGTATTTAGTTCAACGAGTGCAAAGGGTAAAAATGTTATTGCACCAACTAAAAAACTTATAAATGTAACCTGGAGTGCGTCTACAGAAAGAAGCACCTTTTTATGTACTAACGTTTGTGCGACGCTTGCCAAAACTGAACAGAATAAAAATAGACACCCGACGAGTGTACTTTTCCATTGTAAGGGAGATATATGAGACGCCAATGGTGAAACTACAATTATTACAAGTCCAATAAATGCAATACATATCCCCATAAGGATAGATTTATTTTGTTTTTCTTTCAAAAAGAGAACTGATGCTCCGTATAAGAGAAGCGGTGATAGCGAGCCAATTACAGGAGCATACACACTAGGTGCCTGTTGCAATCCCAAAAAAAAGAAGGCTTTATTGACAACTACTCCAAATAATGCGCCCGCAATTATATGGTAGTAAGTAACCCTTGATATCTGTTGCCACTTTTTAAGAACAAATATGAGATAAATAGAACCTGCAAAAAAGAAACGGAGAAACCCAAATAGAAATGGTGGTACATCTTGAAGTGCAAGTTTAGTTATAGGGGCCGCTGCACCCCAGATTATATAGGCAATAATTAATGCGATTATTGGATTCATTTCTTTTTGTGCAGATACACAATAAGCTCGCCGATAAGACCAGTCATGAGAACCTGCACTCCTATTATCATAAGTAATATTCCAAGCCATAACGATGGCCGTCGATACAAAAGAACATTAAAAAATATCCGCTCAAATGCAAGATATGCACTCCATACAAACCCCATGCCAAAAACAATACTTCCAATTGTTCCAAAAAAATGAAGTGGTCGTTCGGCAAACTGAAAAACAAAATATGCGGTTGTCATATCTAGGAGTCCAATAAAAAGCTTCATTGCTCCAAACTTTGACACACCATGGATTCGTTTTCTATTATGCACAGGAACTTCTGAAACTCTAAAACCTTGATAATACGCGGAAAGAGGCAAAAAACGGAAGTTATTTCCATAGAGCGGCATATCACGTACTACTTCTTTTTTAAACACCTTAAATCCGCAGTTAATATCGGTAAAAGGTGACTTAAATAGTGAACGAAGTACATTGTTTGCGGTTTTTGAATATGTTTTAATAATTCCCGTATCCTGTCGGTTTGTTCGAATGCCGTTAACCAGATCAAACCCTTCGTTTAACTTAGCAATCAATGCAGGAATATCGGATGGATCATCCTGCAGGTCTCCATCCATAAATACGAGCACATCACCCTTTGCATGTTCAATACCTGTTTTAAGCGCTGCTCCTTTTCCCATCCGTTTTCTGTGTCTTAATACATGTGCATTATGGTTTTTGATATTTGATTTTTGAATTTGTTCTGTTGATCCATCGTCAACAAGTACAATTTCAAAGTCATACATTTCTTTATTCATCACTTCTTCTATTTCGCCTAAAAGAATTGGAATATTTTTTTCTTCGTTATAGTACGGGATAATTATCGAGATCATATTTTTTTATATACTTCAAACATCTCATCCTGAAATAGTAACTCATAGGATGTGTCTTCGCGAAGCTTGCTGTAATGCTCCTTAGTGCGCTCACTCTGATATCCATTATAAACGTCATTTGTGGAAAGCACAACGTAATCAGCCTGAGTGTACGAATGCTGTGCAAAGTCATAAAGATACCGTCTCGAGCTAAAAAGTGGAGCTATAGTTCCCGATGCCGAAACACGTATTGACTCATCAGCTAGTTTTACCTTCCATAGGTGCGCCTGTGTCCGTTCTTGGCGGGGGGAAGTAAACGACTGAATTTGCTTTTTTGGAGAATAGGGTAGTGGAGAAGTAGTATAGGAAAAATATATAACAGGCACAACAAAAACTGCCGCCACAAACCAGGGGACCACAACCTCGGTACGCAGTAAGAGTACTATATTTCGAAATCCATAGATTGCCGATATAAAAATAAAGGGAGTTATTACTGCAGAGTAGTGAAAAAACGTATTTCGCATTGCGCCATTACTCGAAATAAGGTTAATGCCAAGTTCGGGGAGTGCAATAACAATCGCAGGGGAAAAATAGGAAAAAAATCCAACAGGTGAACCAAGTGCAAACAAATATTCATGAGTGTCTTTGCGAAATATGAGAGGAAATAATTTATGAGGATTAAAAAGTAAACCAAGAAGCACGTCTTTTGTCGACTCGCCAAAATCGCCAAAATATTCAATAGCAAAGTGGGCACTACTTCTAAAATGGGGAATGATGATGACCATTGATACCATAAACCATCCCGCCGAAACAATACTCATCAAAATCGCCCAGTACACCATGTTTGTCTTCTTTGATTTCATTCGGTAATATTCAACAATTGCTACATAGATACCAAAAAACGCAACGGTAAGACCCACCTGTTCTTTTGAGAGGACAGCAAGTAGTGCCATAGAGAGCATCGGTACTATTTTTCGTTTCAGGTAAAAATAAAACATAAACAAAAGGAGTGGCGTTGCAAGTACAACAGCATGAAAATCAAAAAGATTTGTAAACTGAAGCGGAGGATACAGAAGATATGCAATTACAAACAAGAGTGGAAGTACTCTTTTGGGTTGTTGAGTTTTGAAGATGTGCTGTGCAATCCCATACACCGCAAATGCCCCGACTCCTAGTGCTAACGACTGAATTACAAGTAGCGTTTCAGGTCCTGCGTGGAAGATGTAAAAGGGTGCAAGCAGTGCAAGAAGAATGTCGTTGTGTACGGACATTCGCTTCACCTGATCCATACCATGAGGATTGGTCATCTCCAAAAAGCGTGACCAGTCAAGCGTAACAAGCGAGCGGTATGTGTTATATACCGTTTGGTTCATTATGCCTAAATCAAAATAATGTGCGTGGAGTGTTTGATACCGTTGTATCGACACCAAGGAGAAATATACGACATATATTGCAACGAGGCACACCAAAACTATTTTATCGATATGTTTGTTCATCGTGAATCTTTGTTGCCCGAGTGGAATTTTTGATGAATTTCCCGCAAGTGCGGATTGGTTACATGAGTATATATTTGAGTCGTTGCTACATTTTTATGCCCCAACATCTCCTGTACGCTTCGTAAGTCAGCCCCGTGTTGCAGGAGATCTGTTGCAAAACTATGCCGTAGTGCATGAGGTCCGATTCGCTGAAGTAGGCCTGCTTTTTTTCGATATTTATCAACGAGGCGTTCTACAGACCGTACCGATAATCGCATTTTTTCTGGCGTTAACTGCTCTTCTGGCTTAGGTCCGGAGTACCGAATAAAAAGAGGGGAGTATGGGTCTTTACGTGCATCAAGATACCGCTGAAGCCAATTTTTTGCATCATCCGACAAAAATACAACTCTCATTTTACTTCCTTTTCCCATCACGCCAAATTCGCCTAGTTTAATGTTTACATGTTCCTTGTTAAGCCCTACAAGCTCTGACACGCGAAGACCTGTTGAGAATAATACCTCCAGTATCGCCCTATCGCGAATTCCTTGTTCAGATGTAGTTTCGACAACATCAAACATCCGCTTTAAGTCTTCTGAGGATAAAAATTTTATCTTCCGGTCACGCGACTTGCCCAGCTCTATCATTTCTGGAGCGATTACTTTTAACTTTTGCTTCACAAGATACTTAAAAAACGACCGAAGAGCAATCAAGAAATAATTTTGTGACTGTCTTGAAAGATTACCTTTGTGAGGATTTTTATATACGTTAGATAGATAGAGGCGGAAACTGCGTATGGTATCTTCGGAAATATCCTCAACGGAGGCATCTTGTTTTTGTTGCATCATCCATGCTTCAAAAAACTGAAGATAATAGCCATACATCCTGACTGTGCGCTGAGACAAATACTTATCAAGTTCGCAGTATTCCAAGAATCGAAGTACTGCCTCTTTCAGTTTCATACTTACATTATACGACGTTTTACAATTGAATGAAAGGTGTACAATTACACATTCCGTGAGGCGATGTAGGTAGAAAGGGGGACGCTTATAATAAGCCCTATACTCCCAATTAGCGATCTAATTATTTCCTCAGCTATCATTTCATACTGCACCACCTGAATTGCCGGTTGTGGGTTGGTTACAAATAAAAGCAACAGTGGCAGGGCGGCTCCGGTATAAACCAAAATAAGGGTGTTTACCATTGACGAAATATGATCGCCTCCTATTTTCATTGCTCGCATAAACAACTCTGATGGAGAGTGAATTTTACCCACTTCGCGTATCTGTTCAACAATTGCTATCTGCGATACGGTAACATCATCCAGAATGCCAATCGAACCAATAATAACTCCTGCAAGTAAAATTCCCCGCATGTCAAATTTTCCCTGACCAATTACGTCTAGAAATGTCGCCTCTTCAGTTGAGTAGCCAGTTAGTTTTGCCCACTCAATCCATAGCACCGAAAGCACAAGCACGACTATAAGTGAAAGAAGTGAACTGATAACTGCAATGTGCGTTTTTTTAGTAAATCCGTGGGATACGTAAAAAGTAATCGGCACCAACATGCTTGCGGTAATAAGTGAAACGCTTACCGGATCACTACCAGATACAATTGCGGGAAGTGTATACAAAAACAATATAGCAAACGAAACCCCCATCCCAAGAAGTGAAAAAAATCCTTTCTTTTTTGCAACAAAAATAACACTGACGATAAATACTAGTAACAGGCTAAGTAGCGCATCGGTGCGGATAAAATCCTTTACGTAATATACTGGCGCACCCAACTGTTCTGCAACTCCTACCAAAAGTTTGTCTCCAGGTTTATAGGTTTGCCGTCGTACCGAGTGAGCCGCGCCTGTTTCAATAATTACTTTTTTTCCATCAATGATGACTTCAAGCGACTGACTTGATTTGCTTTCTTTAATTACTCTATTTACAACTCCTTCATTTAGTTTTTCGTTCATGTTCGCTTTTCAGTAACAATTAAATAAGATCCAATAAAAATTCCAACAGCGCTGATAATAAGTGTAATGCTTAATCGTTCACCAAAAAAAGGAATACCAAACGCAGCTGCCGATAGGGGTGAGAGGTAAGCAGCCGCAGATACCATAAAAGCAGATACTTTTTTGATACTCCATTGATATAAAAAGAAGAAGAATACTGAGTTAATACTCCCTAAGGCTAGGATACTTAATTGCACTGGCACGTTGCTATTTATAAACTGATCCAGTGTGCGCGTTGGTGATATTCCCTGAAAAAATAAAAAGAGAGCACTCATGAAAAAGGTGACCAAAAAATTTACAACTAAAAATAATGTTGGTTCAAGTTGTGCTCCAGTGCGTTTTGTAACAATAAGATACAAGGACCATGAAATAACGGCGAGGAGTACAAATACATTTCCCTGAAATGTTCCTATTGATTGAACAAGTTCATGTGCGTTCACTGACCTCATTAATATGAGACTCGCAGATATAAAACAAATTGCCATACTCATAATTCGTCTTGTCGATACTCGCTCATGAAAAATAAAATAACCTACACCTGACACAATTACCGGTGAAAGTAAATAAAATAACTGGGAAATAATACTGGTAGTAGTCATAAGACCTACAATTACAAAAAAGACATTGCCACTAAAAAGTAGACCGGCTGGAATTAGTATGCTTAAATTGGGCTTAATTTTTGTTGCGTGAACAGCTAGTAGTGGAAGTGTTAGAATTACAGCAAGTAGAAAACGCAGATACACTATCTGCATTGGAGCAAACTCGCTAAATGCGTATTTCATTAAGAGTGGTGCTATCCCTCCCAACACTCCTGTGATCATAAGAGCAACTGCAGCACGAATACGGGTAGAAACAATCATATGGTTGAATTATAATCAACAATACACTAAAAGGTCTAATACTATTACAAATTTTCATTAAACCTATATGAAAATATCATCAGTTTATGCTCAGGAAATATTAGATAGCCGAGGCAATCCAACTATCGAATGTGTTACCACTCTTGAAGACGGATCAACTGGATGGGCGGCAGTTCCATCAGGCGCATCCACAGGTAAGTACGAAGCGGTTGAACTTCGCGATGGTGATACGTCTCGTTATGGCGGTCAGGGAGTGCTTACTGCAGTTGAAAATGTTAATACAAAAATTAACACCTCAGTTAAGGGAATGGATGTTTTAGAGCAAGAAGCGCTCGATCGAAAAATGATCGAACTTGATGGAACGGAAAACAAAGCAAATCTTGGAGCAAACGCAATTCTTTCGGTTTCGCTAAGTGCCGCACGGGCGGCGGCTGCAAGTCAAAAAAAACCACTGTATCAATATCTCACTAAGTTTAATCCTGACTTTAAAGGAACATATACCATGCCAATTCCCGAGATGAACGTAATGAATGGAGGTAAACACGGTAACTGGTCAACAGATATTCAGGAGTATATGTTGTTTCCTGTTGGTGCAAAATCAATTGCTGAGGCAGTACGCATGAATGCTGAAGTGTATCAAAACCTGAAAAAAATCTTAAAATCAAAGGGGTATGCAATCTCTATCGGAGATGAGGGAGGATTTGCACCTCAGTTTCAAAACAACGAGGAACCCTTTCAGCTAATGAGCGAGGCGATCACAAAATCAGGATATGCGGTTGGAAAGGATATTTATTTTGGCATCGATGCCGCGGCAACTGAGTTTTATACAGATGGTATGTATACACTCAATAAAGAGGGTAAAAAAGTGACAAGTGAGGAAATGTCGACATTTATTTTAGGTCTTGCCGCAAAATATCCAATGGTTTCATTCGAAGATGCATTTGCAGAGGATGATTGGGAAGGTTTTAAGCGTTTTACCACTGCGGGACAGGGTAAGTTTCAAGTAGTTGGCGACGATCTTTATGTAACAAACACCAAGCGCCTGCAAAGAGGAATTGAAGAAAAAACAACAAATTCAATCCTCATTAAACTCAACCAAATTGGAACTATCACCGAAACAGTAGAGGCAATACTTGCCGCACGAAAAGTAGGTATGACGTCAATCGTGTCACACCGATCAGGTGAAACAGAGGACGCATTTATTGCCGACTTTGTGGTAGCCATGGGCACCGGCCAAATCAAAACTGGTGCACCAGCCCGAAGTGAACGCAATGCAAAGTACAACCAGCTCATGCGTATTGAGCGAGAAGTGGGGGAAAAAGCAGTATATGCGGTATTTCCATTTACTCAGTAACTATTTTTTCCTGTTATAAAAATATCCCACCGGTTAGGTGGGATATTTTTTTGAATTGATACAGTAGTGTAGTTTCTTATTTAGATCCAAACCATTTGCTCATAAGATCTTTCCAGCCGGTGCGAATGTTTGAACCGAGATCTGTCCACCGAGTTTTGGTAGTTTCAAAAAAACTTTTTCTTTGCTCGATATTTTCTTTCACCATTGCTTTACGTGTTGGAACGGCTGTTAAGCGCTCTTCAGGTGTCATATTTTTCCATTCTTCGCGGAATGCTTCCCGTTCTTCTTTGTTTTCTTCACGCATTTCTTTTCTTCCTTCTTTAATTTCTTCCCTTAGTTGTTTTTTCTTCTCCATATTTGCTTCACGCATTTCTTTTGCTTCTTCTCGGAACTCTTTTCTATTCTCTTTCATTTCCTGTAAACGCATACGTATTCCGCTTGGAACAGGTGAGGGGAGTGTTTCGGACTCTTCGGCCAAAACAGGGTTAGTAATAAGGAGCATGGCAATAGCCAGCATCATCAACGAAGTTTTTTTCATATATATGAATATTAATTAGTAACTTCTACTCTGTATACAGGTTATACCATAAATAAGTTTCACATTCATCTTTCTTCCTATTATCTGATACACTTCGAGTATGAAAAAACAAAAAAAATATTATCCTCTTGGTGTGTATTTTTCTAAATTAGATAAAGTTGATACTGGATTAAAAAATACAGAGGAATTTGGATCCTTTCTTATTTTAAGTTTAGTTGAAGAAATTGGCGAAATGGCACGCGCATATCTTGCAAAACATGGGAGAAAACCAACTAATGTAGCTGCTCAAAAAGATGAAACGTATGAACAAGAACTCGGAGATATAATTGTTTCCATATTACGGTTTGCCCGAATTAAAAATATCAACCTCCATAAACGTATTCTCTATACACTACGCAAAATTAAAGCTCGCAAAGTAAATCCTAAGCTGTAGGCTTTTCGTTATATTGTCGCAAAGTCATAAATACCACACCCATCCACAAGAAAAAAACCACGGACGAGGCATATGGTATTTCTTGCTTGGTAATGGTAAGTAATAATTGAGTCAAAAGTGACCAGGTAACCCCGTGCATTGCCAATCGATACAGTTGGCCATACGAATAGCTCAACCGAAGTATGCGTGCAGTGAGATACAGAAAAAACGTGTTAAAAATGAGTCCAAGGAGAACCGCTACCGACCACATAAACCCGCCAAACCAAGGAGCAATAATTACAAAAATGGCAACAACCCAATCGATAATCAAGGGTGCTTTCTGGATATACGGATCAAGTTGGTACAAAATGGTCTCATATCTGTCCTTGTCCATATAAATACTTCGCGGTATTTCTCTAAAGTAGAAAACCCGAGTAGAATATGATTCCACATTTGAACCTCGATCAGGATATACCAGTGCATTTCGTGTAGCCAACATAAACGCATTAGTGTCTGGGTAGTCTTCCACCGTTGCAGAAGTATCTATTACGAGAAGACTCTCTTTGCCCATATCTCCCCATGATTTAGGAATGGGAATTGCGTAGGGTTCGTCAACATTGGTATACAGTTTTCCGTTTGATATGCGCAGTTCAAGCTCATTTGGATATAGTGACAACACTGTGGTTTTAATCTCCTGCAACTTACTTGGTATTTGTGATCGGTATGAAATATATGATCCAGCTATAGGAATGAGTCCTACAACAACAAGACTGGTAAGCAACATCCAAATATATTTATATGAAAAACCAAATGAAACGCTGAGTAGTTCTTTGTAATACAAGGGGTCAAGTAGAGATCTTCGTAAGATATACCAAAACGCCTTAAGTTTTTTCATATATACACAGTATATAATATACAGATATGTTTTCATGGGTAAAACCCGGCAAAGATCGCAATGTGATGCTCTTCTACGTGCTCACAGCCTCTACTAATCTGTGGTTTGGAGCAAGCAATTGGCTATATGTATGGAGAAGATTTATGTCGTTTGGCGAGCTTGGGTGGGTAGATGGAATTGGATTTGGATTTTCTGTTCTTCTTGAGGTTCCAAGTGGCGCTGTTGCTGATTTGTTAGGCAAACGCATCACCCTGATTATAAGCAATATATCGGCGCTCGTTGGCATCCTACTTATTGCTTTTGGAAACAGCTTATGGGAGATATTTATCGGTAATATGGTAACTCAATTTGGCTGGGCTTTATATTCGGGAGCAAGTGAAGCAATGGTGTATGATTCGCTGGTCGATATTCGGAAAGAACATATGTTTTCTCAGGTGCTAGCAAAATCAAATCTGGTGATGTCATATGCCGCGGCATTTGGATATTTTTTTGGTGGATTTTTATACGATATTCATTGGCGGTTGCCTCATATCATTTGGGGGTTATCATATATACCTGGCGTAATTGCATCAATTCTCATTATTGAACCAGTAAGCGACACAGAAAAATTTACTTTAAAGGGATATATAAATAAAATTACTCTTGGCACAAAAGAACTGTTCATTCCACAACTGCGAAAGTACCTACTTATTATGTTTATCCTGTTGGGTGTTTACTTTCTGTATACGTGGGGATTTATACGTCCTGCAATTGCAACTTCATTTGGATTTTATTCCAAAGAACAGTCGATTATTCTTCCAGCACTTACTCTTGCAAGCGCATACCTAATACAGTTTTTACCTGCAATTAAAAAACGACTATCAACCACTGCTGGCCTCACTATTTTGTCTATTATGCTGGCGTTTGGATTTATACTATCAGCGTTTCCGATTGGATACTGGGGAATAGTGCCTATGCTTCTTATTGCACTCGCTGGTAAATTCTCCGGTCCATGGATATCAATTCTTGTCAACGAACAAATATCATCGGCATATCGAGCAACCACTCTTTCGACAGTTGCCCTGTTTTCAAAAATTCCCTATGTTGTTGGGGCGGTAGTTATTGGTTCGGCATTTGAACAAGGATATTTGGTCGAGTTTTGTTATGGTTTAGGTATTACTATTATCTGTGCAACCCTCCTGAGCTACATCATTATCCGTAAAAATGGGTAATGATATCCAACACTCCATTTTCATCAACTGACCTACCAATATAACCGTTACTACCTTTTGTAGCAACTTGCTTTTTTAACTCTTCTGATGCATTACCCATTGCACCGGCATAGCCGCATATTTCCATGAATTGCCAGTCGGTCATACTGTCTCCAATACCGAGTACATGTTCAAGTGATATACCCGAATGCTGTGCAATTGTTTGGGCGGCCTGTTTTTTTGAAATACCCTTTTGCGTAATGATTCCAAATTGGTAGGGGAGAGCAGTTGGGTGAATGCCCCATTGCAAAGTGAGATCATTTTTGAAATCGTTAAACAGATGTATAATTCGTTTCTTGTCCAGTTCGTCGTTAGCAATTGGCATAATTTTTACAATAGATAAGTGCTGTGCGGCGGATGATAGCGAGTCAACAATAAAGGGTTCCTTATACAAAATTTTTTCATTTTTTTCGGTTTTGTCAGAAATAAGATTTTTTTGTACATAATAACCGTCAGGAGTATAGAGCTCTACGTAGGTGTGAGAACTAAGAAGCAATGTAACAAGCCGTTGCACATACAGTGGCGGAATGGTGTGTTGTTGTAAAATTTCTTTTCGAATAGGATCGACCACTACTGCACCACCGTCGCCAATGTGAAGATTGTCCAATTGTGCTTTTTTCACCATCGAATCAATCGCAAAAGTACCCTTGCCAGTACATAAACTAATCACTAATCCTTTTTTTCTTAGCTCTGTAAGCTTGGTCATAACTTCGGGGTTGGGGTCAGGCCAGTTGTATCCTTTTTTTCCTCCAATTAACACACCGTCGACATCGAGAATTATTCCTTGAATCATATTTGTTTACGGGAATGAATAATAAAAACTCTGCCCATCTGAATCATCCAAACGAGTACATTGATTGCAAGAATTTTTTGCCAAAGCCCCTTCCACTCAAACAAGATACCAAGTCTGCGAAATATAAACCATAACGCACCAAATACAATATTGAATAAAAAAACATATCGAGTATATATGACATAATTTTTAAGCGTATTACTTTTTTTCATACCTCGAGTAATTACCATGATTGCGGGTGCAGTAAGTGCGATTATAGCCATAGTGAGTGTTATGTGTATAAAGCCTTCCCATGTATTCATGTGAGTGAGTTTTATTTTTGTGCGATCCACCGGATCTGCTGAGAAAAAAATAAGGAGAATAATTGCATATGCAAAAATAAAAAAAATTATGGAGATGGGGGTTATATATTTTTTATGAATAATAAAACTTAAACCCAAACCAACTGCAGCTAGGCCAAACGCCAGCACTCCAAAGTTTATCTGTTGTATAAATCCCCATTCGCCTAGTGCGAGAACGCTTATTGTGTCAACGGTGTGACTATATCCAGATTGAAAGAGCCCTAGCGAGACAACAACCATTCCAAAAACAAGAGGAGCGGTTATAGTGATAATGCCTAAAACTCGTAGCAAATACTGCTTTTTCATCCTATTATTGTAGCAAGTTCAGAGCCATTTTTACGGACTCCTTCGCTTGTTATATACTCATATCTTTTTTCATTATGTTCAAGTTTGAGACGTATGTGCATATATGCTGTTTCTTGAATATTTACATCTTTCAGATCTTCATATGATGCTCCCAAAAGTTCGTGAATAAGATAACGCATGATTCCTGAGTGTGTAACAAAAAGAACATTCAAACCCAGATGGGCAACTGCAATTTTCTCAAGAAATGGTATTACTCTATTTTGTAGTTGTTCATCGGTTTCAATCCCATGCACATTCAAGTAATCGGGGTCATTTTGATGTACGAGAAAACTATGTCGCATAGCCATGCTTTCTTTATACTGAGTTCCTTCAAGGTGTCCAAAACTCCGTTCAACAAGTGCAGGTGCCGGGATGACTTCTGTATTGCCATTTGCAACTATTGCGGCTGTTTCAAGTGCGCGTACATACGGAGACGCATAAATGCGGGGGAAAGATACGTGTGACAGTTTTTCCTTCAACATACGTGCCTGCTGTTTTCCTTCTGGAGTAAGCACTGATACATGGCTGTCGGTATGACTTTGGAGCACACCGAATTCGTTCCACGGAGTCTTGCCATGCCGTGCAAAGTATAGATTGACAAAGCGCTCGTTGTTCATGAAAGATATAGTATATCAAAGTACATCTTTATTCCGTGTATTAATATGGTACCATGCTCGGATATGGTAAAAGAGCGAAGAAAGCCATTTCATACTTTTGCAAACGCCATGCTTGCAGTGGCGCTTATTGGAAGTGCCACTTTGCCAATAGTGAACCATCGTGCAACAAAAAACATAATTGCCGCAGAAATGGGAATTCCACTTGACTGTCCAAAACCGCCCGAAGCTGTTAACGGCATATATCCTTTTGATGTCATTGCAGTGCTTGGCGCGGGTATGGCGCTTCAAAAAGATACTAATCAGTACGGGCCAAATACATTCGAAAAAGGCCGGCTTACTGCTGCAGCTCTACTATATCTTGCAGGATATACCGACACCATAGTACTTCATGTTGGCAAACAAAAACCGGGCGTCGACCCGCTTCTTGAACTACAGTATCTTAAAGAAAAAGTGTGGGACCTCTCACAACAAACAGTAGCCCTTCCTGACACCGCAGTTATAATGGATACAGAGTCCGTAAATACCGCATCAAGTTTACAAATTTCTGCAGAACAGACTAAACAGTATGGGTGGGGAAGTGTGCTCTATGTTAGTGATGATTTCCATTTGGAAAAACGCGTGCCAGTGCTTGCATGCGAATTCGGCATTGCCGGGTCTTTTTTATCGGTGGAGGATATTTATGCGATGTATTTACCAGATGAGTTTGTAAAAATTAAAAAAAGAAATAAGAGCGAGGGTATGGCATGGAGAAAATTTATGGAAGAAATTAAACTTTGGTCAATGATCATTGATCCGAAACAACGACTTCAAATCCGCTATAAAGATTGGAAGTTTAAATAACTAAGTACTATTTCACTGCTTCTTTACCATATATAAGATCATCTTAAACTGTTTGTTTGCCTTTAGTGCATGAGGTGTGTTCGAAGGCATGTGTATTAGTTCGCCCGTTTTAACTTTATATACCTTACCCCCAACTGTAATATCGGCAATGCCATCAAGTATGGTTACAAATGCTTCGTATGGTGTAGTATGCTCACTTAAACCTTGTCCTGTATCAAATGCAAATAATGTAATGGTTATATTGAAATCTCTAAAAACCTCACGACTCACCACCGATCCTTCTTGATAGTTTACAGATGATAACATCGAAAGGGGAAAAGTGGTATTGTTCATGATGAAAAGTATATATTATCCTTCAAAGGCTTTTTGGATAAGTGCAATGTCAAGTTTTTTCATCGGCAGAAATGCCTTGGTTACCCTGTCTATCTGCTCTTGTGTTCCGGTGTTCATCATCTTCTGCATCGCTGTTGGGACAATCTGCCATGATACTCCGTATACATCTTTAATCCATCCGCATTGCTCGGCTACGGGAACTGCAGATAATTTGCTCCAAAGGTAGTCAATTTCTTCCTGTGTTTCGCATTGAATGATTAAGGATACTGCCTCGTTAAATGTAAACTCATGGTTGTGTGCGCTGTCCATTGCTACTAGCCATGTATCGGCAAGTTGCAGATCTGTAAACATAATTGATCCTTCTCTATCTGGTTCCATTCCTGCAGGGTAGCGTGCTATAACGCCCCGTTTTGAAGGTTTAATTGTTGAAAGATACAAATTGGTCGCCTCTTCAGCCTTTCCGCAAACGCTTTTTACAAATAACATCGACGGCATAATGTGCGGTCGAGGTTCACCCTTTGGATCGGTAAGAATTAGTTGCCATGAAAAACCATATTTATCCTGCACCCAACCATATCTTTTGCTAAAAGGATATGTATCAAGCGGCATGAGAGCTTTTCCTCCTTCCATTAATTTTGCCCATAGTGTATTCAGTTTTGTCTCAGCTTTAACATCCTGTGATGGATCAAAGTTAACCATAAACGAAATTGACGGATTAGGTTTAAAATATGGACCTGCACTTATGGCTTGAAATTCATACCCCCACAATTGAAACGTAACAATATCACAGTCGCCTGATGGGGTATTGTGGATTTTCGAAGTGTGAACAATACGAGAACTGGGAAAAATCGAAGTATAAAACTCTGCCGCTTCTTTTGCTTGTGTATCAAACCATAAATGGGGGACTATTTTTTGCATAAGATATTTTAAGGTGATAAGTCGCTGCTTTCAATTTTTGTCAATGCTTGTGGCTTGTGATAGTATTATATAATCATAAATGAAAAAAAAAGATATCTCAATTAAAGAGTTCTTGCTGTATGCGGGAATACTTGTGTTGATTGTGATACTAATATTTGTAGCTGTTTTCGTATTTAATTTTGATATTTCAAAGTTTGCAGACCGACTCGAACCCGTACCAATACCATAGGGCTTTTAAGATATCACAGATGGCGCTTTTCACCTCGCCATTTTTCAAACTAAAAAACCGAGACTCCTCTCGGCTTTTTTCTTGGCGGAGAAGGAGGGATTTGGTCCTTCGCAAAATATTATAGTAATTTGCTTCGGAACCACAAGTAGTCTCTTTTCTACCGATCTTTCTTCAAGGCTTCATTTATAAGTCTTTTATACAAAAAAGCTTTGCCGGATCCTGACTTTAAGTACTGTTCAAATTTTATAGCGGTTTGTTGGCATTCAAATCCACAATACCATACAAGCCTCCATGGTCCCCCATGTTTTGTTGATTGATTTTTGCCCGCGTTATGTTCCGTTAGTCTATTTTTTACATCAGGCGAATATCCGGTATAAAGCTTTTTTGTCGATGAACTGTAGAGAATGTACACGTAGTACATACTCTACTCTATCATAAATGGCTTGCCGGTCTGAAGCCTTGGCGAAAGACGGCGGAGAAGGAGGGATTCGAACCCTCGATAGTCTTTCGACTATACACGCTTTCCAGGCGTGCGCACTCGTCCACTATGCGACTCCTCCAT
>CAZAUL010000015.1:8068-22226 GCA_964488545.1 uncultured Gammaproteobacteria bacterium | reverse complement strand
ACACACCAATATGGATACGATACGTCGCATACCATACATTATATACAGTGTTGTATACTCATATCATGCGAAGAATTTTGATACTTATTGGTATTGCTTTATCCTTCTTCTTTATTCAGGGAGATGTGATTGCCCAGACGGCCGCAAAACGATTTATGACATGCGATGCATGCGGACTGTGTCCCAAAATAGTAAACGGTAAAAATCCTACCTGTACAGTAACATTCGTGCCGGGAGATTGGGAGCGGTGTGCACGATGTCTATATCCCAATAAATTTCCTGTAGGAAAGCAGGCTGATCCAAAAACATGTGAAACACTCCTTGTTGATGATGCAACAAACCAGCCTAAGGTGCCAGTTGCTAAGGGACGGCAGTTTACCATGCTTGGTTGTATTAGCGCGGGCACAAATGTGGGATTCACCGATCAAAAGGGTGCGCCAAGTTTTGTGCAGGCGATGTTGAATGTGGTATTTTCACTATCAGGAGGCATTGCGTTTTTGTATTTAATGTATGGAGGCTTTATAGTTCTCACATCTCAAGCAGACCCTGAAAAATTAAACTATGGCAGACGATTGGTGTACGGATCAATTGTTGGACTGATATTTACACTCGGATCTGTATTCCTGGTGAACCTAATTGGAGCAGGGATACTGCGAATACCCGGATTCAGCGGACAGTAGAAATCTTACTCTTTGCTTCCTTTTGATCTAAGGTATAGTCCCGCCGCCATACTTCCACCCAATAGCGGAAATAAAACTATAGGAACACCTGTGTTAGGTATTGAGGTTGGGACATTTGCATTGCCGTAGCTGTGATACGTTGGATTATAGGTAGGAGATGGTGCCTTGATTGTTGGAACCACGTTACCACGTGAGTCAACTTTAAGAGTGCTTATAGGCTTGATGGTAGGTGACGGTGTTGGGGTAATCGAAACCTTTGCTTTTGTTGAGGGAAGTTTAAGTCCACTCAACTTAATCTTTCCGCTTGCTACCACGATAAATACCGCGACAACAACGAGTCCGAGGATAAACGATAGAGCTTTATTGAATTGATCCATATGGGGGAATTATATCATTATAGGCTATAAATTGCAAGTTAGATTGACTTTTCAGCCTCTTTTCGTCACAATGAGACTATGGACAGTGATCATCCGCAGTTGGTATATTCGTGGAAGGCACCACTTCGCGCTTACAAACGCCGTGGTGATAGTGTATTGAGATTTTATCTTGCGCTCGCCCTTCTACTTGGTCTTATTGTTTTTTTCTTTGGTGATCGCGTGCTCATGATCCCCATTCTTACCCTCCTCTTTTTGTTCTATGCTCTCACCATTACCCCTCCTCCTGAAGTAGAAAATATTATTACTACATTTGGTGTGGAGACTGCGGGTATATCACTGCGTTGGGAGTTTTTATCACACTTTTACTACACAAAAAAATTTCATTTTCACGTATTAACGCTTGTTAGTAATGCGCCTTACTTTTACCATGCATATCTTATTGTGCCTGACGATGAAAAAAAGAAGAAGATAACCGAAATCTTGTCCCAACACCTCATGTTTGTCGAAAAACCTCAACGGAGTTTTACCGATAAAATGGTGGACTGGCTGTCAAACCTTATCCCAGATGAAGACGAGTCGCCAAAGCCTGTGGCACAACCTCTTTCACCCCAAAAAGCCGCGCCCATTTAAGCAAGCCTTCATCAGAGGATACAATCGTACCATCAAGTTCAAGTGCAAGCATAATAATATCAAGGTCTGCCACACTGTCCAAAAATCCAACGCGGGTTGCCTGTCGGTATCGGTCACGATACCCTCGCACATACTCACCAATTGTCTTTTGGAATGTAATCCTGTCAAGAGTTCCTTTTTCCATGAGCGATCGTCCTGCTTTTTCTATTTCCTCCTCACCTACGCGCAAACCCCGCAGGCTCCTGTTTCTAATATCTTCAACCATTGTGTAAAAAATATGTGCAGGAAGTTTGTGTACATGGATGTCAGGCGACTGAACGGTGATTGAGGCAAGTAGTTTTTGAATTACCTCCTGATTGGTGTCTTCAAAAAAACTCAAGAACTCATCCACTATGCGTGGAGGCATACAAAACATATGTGTTTTTTTTTCCTTTCCTACCTGTGCAGACTGTGTAATCGACTTCATTACTTCGTTTGTTGTTTTTCCAAGCGAAAAGCCTGCTTCCATGTTAAAAAAGATGTTTGTGTCCAAGATATAAGAGTCCATATAGATATATCATATCACCTAAACCTACACTTTCGTTCACAAATAATATGGCATTTACACACCGGTCATGCCAGTCAAGGCTACCGGTAAAAAATGATGTACTTTGTGTCATATTGAATACTTGTTTTTCTACCTCTAGTGTTTTACATTTTTTCTTGACACTATAAAATGTAGGGAATTATGTACTGTTTATTTTGCAAACATAAAGATACGGAAGTAATTGAAACCCGTCTTGTAGATGAGGGGGGTTCAATTCGAAGACGACGTGTATGTCCGCTGTGTGAAAAGCGGTTCACCACGTATGAGCGTGTTGAAGAGTTTCCTGTTCTTGTCGTTAAAAAAGACGGTAAGCGCGAGCGCTTTAATCGGGAAAAACTCCGTATCGGACTGCAAAAGTCCTGCGAAAAAACACTGGTGTCTGCATCACAGATTGAGCAGATCATTTCATATGTCGAGCAGGGACTTCGCAACAAGGACGTGTCCGAAGTTGACAGCACAACAGTTGGGGAACTTGTAGCAGAGGGCCTTAAAAAAATTGACAAAGTTGCTTATATACGGTTCGCCTCGGTATTTAAGCGCTTTGTAGAACTTGATGATTTTAAAAAAGAAATCGAGGCAATATAAAACGTTAATTATTATTTATTTCAATACTTATGAAACTTTCTGGAATATCAGAGAAAGTATTTAGCGACCGTTATGCACTTAAGGATAAATCAGGATCTCCTATAGAAAAAAAACCTGACGAAATGTGGAAACGCATAGCGAAAGCGGTGTCTGCACAAGAAGCTACTCCAGAACTAAAGCGCCGATGGGAAAAAGAATTTTATGATGCAATGAAGGACTTTAAATATGTACCAGGTGGACGAATTCTTGCAGGTGCGGGAACCGGATATGCGGTGACATACTACAACTGTTTTGTAATCCCCAGCCCAAAGGATGCGCGTGACGGAATTTTGGAAACGCTAAAACAAATGGTAGAGATTATGGCGCGTGGGGGTGGTGTAGGTATTAACCTTTCCTCGCTTCGGCCTCGTGGCTCACGAGTAAAAAAAGTAAATGGATTTTCGTCAGGCCCAATAAACTGGGCAGAACTATTTTCTGTTGCTACTAAGGACATTATCCAACAAGGTGGTACACGCCGTGGCGCTCTCATGTTGATGCTTTGGGACTGGCATCCAGATATCGAAGAGTTTATTACAGTAAAACAAGATTTGCGAAGAATTAATGGTGCAAATCTTTCCGTATGTGTATCCGATACATTTATGGAGGCTGTTGAAAAAGATGCTGACTGGGATCTTGTTTTCCCTGATGTCACCGATCCTGAATACGACCAAAAATGGGATGGAGATATATTTGCATGGAAAGCTCTGGGAAAAAAGGTTGTTGTACGAAAAACAGTGAAGGCACGATTCTTATGGAATTTAATTGCTGAGGCGGCGTGGCGTTCAGCTGAACCGGGAGTCGTATTTATGGAGCGTTACAACAAGTGGCACAACAACTGGTACTGGAACCGAATAAACTGTGTAAATCCGTGTGGAGAAGAAGGTCTTCCGCCGTGGGGAGTATGTAATTTGGGATCAATTAATCTTTCTGCGTTTGTAAAAGGAAGTGACATTGACAAAAAAGGTGTGTTTGACTTTAATGCGTTGAAAAAGGTTGTGCGTGCAGGAGTCCGTTTTCAGGATAACGTAATCGATCAAGATCAGTATTTTTTTGAGGGCATACGTAAAACCCAGCTTGAAGGCGAGCGACGGATTGGTCTGGGAACAATGGGACTTGGTGACACACTTATCCGCCTTCATATGCGATATGGGTCTAAAGAGTCATTGCAGTTTATTGATAAGGTGTATAAACTCATTCGAGATGAGTCATACCGCACATCTGCAGAAATCGCAAAGGAAAAGGGATCGTTTGGAAAATACGATAAAGACAAATATTTGAAAGGTAAATTTATCCAAGCACTCCCTAAGGATGTACAAAAAAGCATTGCTGAAAAAGGTATCCGCAACTCCCTGCTACTCATGCAAGCGCCAACGGGGTCTACATCGCTCATGGTAAACACAACATCCGGAATCGAGCCAGTATTTGAATTTGAGTTTATCCGTCGCGACCGACTGGGCGAACATATTATCCGCCACCATCTATTTGAAAAGTGGGTTAAAAAGCACGAAAAAGAAGTAAAGGATGGTAAGTTAAAACGTCCACAATGGTTTGTATCAGCACAGGAACTTACACCGGAAGAACATGTGAACGTACAGGCAGTCATTCAAAAATATGTGGACGCATCGATTTCCAAAACAGTAAATGCGCCCAAATCTCATACGGTTGAAGATGTGAAACGCCTCTATACTCTTGCATACAAGCAGGGCCTCAAAGGAATTGCATACATGAGAGAGGGTTCACGTGAAGGAGTGCTTGAACGAACAGATGCAAAAAAAGACGAGAAGAAAGTCGAAGCGCCTAAGTATCAGGTAAAACCTCGTCCAATGGTGGTACACGGGTCAACATACCGCATGAATACGCCGGTTGGGACTGCGTTTATTACGATCAATACAAATGGAGGAACGGTGCCTGAACCACTTGAAGTGTTTATTAGCATTAGCAAACCAGGAAGTGATATTGCAGCAATGGCAGAAGGCCTTGCGCGCACTATTTCTCTTGCGCTTCGATTTGCATCAGGATTACCAGCCATGGAGCGGGTACGTGAAATAGTAAATCAACTTGAGGGCATTGGTGGAGCACGCGCAATGGGTTTTGGAAAAGACCGAATAAAAAGTCTTCCTGACGCCGTTGCAAAGGTGCTTCGCATGCACTACGGTTTTGGGGGTGAGGGAAAAAAAGAAGAAAAAGTCGCGGATCCAAAACTGATTACCGAAACAACACAGGCATCACTCATCCCGGCACCACAGCCAAAGGGCTTATTTGACATCTGTCCATCATGTGGCGAAGCATCGCTTGCGCATGAAGAAGGATGTAAAAAATGCTATGGTTGCGGATACTCGGAGTGTTCGTGATTATGAAAATATATACAAGGACCGGCGACGACGGAACAACCGCGCTGTTTGGAGGTAAACGGCTTTCCAAGGATAATCCTATCGTGGAAGCATATGGAACAGTGGACGA
This sequence comes from uncultured Gammaproteobacteria bacterium, assembly GCA_964488545.1. Lineage (GTDB taxonomy): Bacteria > Patescibacteriota > Microgenomatia > UBA1406 > GWC2-37-13 > JAKBEU01. Next base: position 16,869 of record CAZAUL010000015.1, on the reverse strand, counting down.
GTTAACATCCAGCCTTGGTGTTGTGCTTGAATACGCAAAAGAACACGCAAAAACCCTTACACGTATTCAAAAAAATCTATACAAAATTATGGCGGCTGTGTCGGGGGCGGACCTGTCTCTTGATTTTCTTGGCACTGAGACAGTGTTACTTGAAAAGGAGATTGATAAACAAACAGCTAAGCTCCCCACCTTGCGGAAGTTTGTGCTTCCTCAGGGATCAAAGGGTGCGGCCTTTGCACACATGGCACGTACCATATGCCGTCGCGCAGAGCGGAGACTTGTTACGGTTTCACCCTCTCCCCTCCTTTGTATATATATCAATCGGCTCTCTGATTACCTATTTACCCTAGCACGAACACTTGCAAAAGATCATGAGATCTTTGCTTGACATGAAACGGGTTTGGGTATAGAGTATGCACTGGTTGCAAGGAGGGTTGTTATTAAATTGTTCCAATACAAACCACTGTCCAAATGACGTGCGCTAAAGCAAAGTCAAAAGGATGGGAAGGTTTATTGATTTGGGAATGCCGTGTGAATCGGCAACTGTACCGCAGCGGTGTTTTGGTATAAGCCAAAGAGTCCGAAGACCGATTGGAACGTGTTATGCCACGCGTATGGTTGCTGTTGCCGAGTATCGTCCAAGTCTAGCGTCGTCACTCCCTCCATCTTCATCACTTGTTACACTTCACTCACTTGAACGCCCAGACATTCGTGCACATAAAAAATACGAGTGGCTTTCAGAATATGAAAAACAAAAAAACTCAATATTCACCTATTACAGTATCCCCAATGAGATAGAGTTCCTGCGTAAAACTGAAGGACTAAGCTACGAAAGGAAAAAGTACTATATTGAAGAAAACGTAAAGCGATTTCTCGGAGAGTTTGTAGGTAAGGTGCCCTATACCACAATTCCCTATGAGATAGATGAAAGGGGATTTTCATATGCCAACATGCATGTAATGGACTCGTACACCAACGCAGAAAAGTTGGGTAGTGAGAGGGAGCGTGCCGAAAATAACGGATTTTCGCACATCGAGCAAGAAATGGTTAAGTCGCTTCATATGCCACTTGAACTACAAACAACGGCGTTTTGGATATCCCCTCCTAAGATAGCAGACTACGGATTTGTGTTTGTTATGAAGCCTGAAGGCAACGGAAAGGTAAAAGAATATATTCTTCGATATCCGGAAAAGCAGTCAGACCTTTCAATAAGCGCAAAATTATTTCAAGAGATAGGTCAAAGTGACATTACCCCAAATGATACTAATTCATTTTTGCGCACTCCGCTGTTTGGAAAACGTGGCGATTCATTTAACGCTGATCTGATGCGAGTCATGCAGATTATTGGTATATCAGATGCTGAAATAACAAAATCACAGCGGTTTGAGTCTTCGGTCGATAGTAAATTGGGTTCGTGGATTGCGCAGTTTGCAGACTCCATCATTGGTGTAGCACAGCGGAGAGGATCACAATCAACTGAAGAGATTGCAGAATGCAAACTGCTCTTGCTATCAATATATCAGCAGGCAAGAGATATACTATCAAGTGGCAAACACCATGCCGATTTCACACCGCAATCGCAGTTTAGCTGGGAAAAACTCGCAGGATATGCGGTCGTATTTGCACATAACTCTAACCTTCCCACCGCCGAGGCCGGTAGTTGTCCTGCGTTTGAAAACCCTGTAAATCCTCTTGAATCGCCATTGCCACACATGGATAATCTGTCAGCACTTAACACCCTTGCAAAAGGAACACCACTTGAAAAGGCTTTTCAAAATGCTGAATCATTTGCCTGCCCGTCTTGTGGTAAGGCAATTCCTTCAGGCCGAGGCATTGAAACCTGTCCAAGCTGTGGTATGACCAAAAAAAAGTATGGAGAGCTCATGAATGGACCAGTGTGTGATTAAACCTGGTTCATATGTATAATCAATATATGGCCCACAACTTTACTCCGATTGATGATTTGGTAAAAAAACATAAGGAAATGAGTCTTGGGGTTAGTTCTGTGGCAAAAGAGGTGATGCCAATGAGGCAGACCGAACACATTGATCGTGAACAAACTCCTGAGCAAAACGAAAACGTACAGCAGGCACCAATTCACCATTTTGTAGTTAAGCGACAAGAGACAATTCAGCTTCCAACGGAACTAAAAGAGTTTGGACTTGAGGCCGTAAACAATGAAGAGTTGTCTACAGTAAACAACATCAAGCTTCCAATATCTGACGAGCAAATTATGCAAGATCTCAAAGCGCCTCCCTCAGAGTCTAAACGGTGGTATGCGACCTTTTTTTTATATCTACTAGAGCGAGCTCATCTCACTCTGAGAAAAGTTGGGGATAAAGTTGTACGTGTAATAAAACTCAGCTAGCAATTTTTTGAAGCTCCTGTTCGAAGCCTTCTTTACCCATCGCGCCTGAGAACTGAGACACCACTTGGCCATCTTTAAAAATTACAAAGGTAGGTATCGAAAATACTGAGTACTGCGATGCAAGATCGTTATTTTCATCTACGTTTACCTTCATAAAGGTAATGTCTTTGCGCTCACCAGCAAGCTGTTCAAGAATTGGCCCGGTCATTTTGCATGGCCCGCACCAGTCTGCATAAAAGTCAACAAAAACAACGCCCTTTTTTTCAAGAACGTCTTGCTTGAATGTGGTTTGAGATGTTGGGGTTAGTGCTGCCATAGGTACAAAATATACTCATCTTTCATTGCGATGTCAAGTTGTTCCCCCCTTGTATTATTCCGTTTCACACCTCACTCTAAACATTGCCATGATTATGAAAAACAAGACGGCAACAACCGAGCTTACTATAAAGTTAATATCGGGAAAGTATCGCTCAAACAGCGTTAGCTGAAGAGTTCGTTTTGATTCAACCGTTACACCAATTTTTCGATGTAAAAAAGTGGTTTCATGGGTTTTGGATATAAGGGGCTCTTTGTGAAGAACATCATCGGTAATATTGATGTCTTCGTAAAATGTATATGCTGGATTATCAATAAAAGATACTTTCCTGTTCAGTCTATTTGACTCTTCTGTCATATATTCGTAAATATTGTCAAATATCTGATCCTTTTTTAAGGTGAGAGCAATAAAGCCGTACACCGCTTCCTCCCTGGTGCTGTTAGGTTTGGGATTCCGATTGTAAATGGGCTCAACTAAAACTAAATATTCTTTGCCAAAAAGTGTGACTTCGTTTGACAATTTTGGCTGTCCCTCGCTTGCCGCAAGCCGAAACGTCCGTTCAAGCTCTTGACTGTCGGATACATCGTAACCAAAAAAGCGCGATGAGTCGGGATGAGGGTATAAATAGTTAAACACATAATGCGAATTACCCGGATCTTCGCTTGAAACAGTAAAGTAGAGGAATTTGTATGGCGTATTCGTCTTTTCTGAACGGACTCTTGTGATGAAGTCTTGTTTATTTGACACATGCTCTACAAACGCTATATTCTCAACACCGGATAGCGCGTCTTTTCTCCGCGTAAAGTAATCAGAAAAAAACTGAGTAAACTCGTCTCTATTTACCTGTTCACTACTCTCAAAAAATTTTCTCCCAAAGTTGACAAGGTCTACGTATCGGTCAATCCGCTTATCTACCAATCGCTGAATATGAAGAGCTGTTTCATCAAACTCTGACTCGGAGTTGTCGAGTAATTTTGACTGTGTAACTTGGCGCACCACAAAGTTGAGCGTAAGAAGTCCAATGAGAAATACAAGTGCTAAAAAAAATATTTGTTTTTTACTGAAATCGTTCATGTATTTTTGTGCAACTGATAATGCTTTTCCTTTTCGAAAAAGACAAAAATAAGACCTAATATTTGAAATATTGCACTACATAAATACATAAGATCGGTCACATCACCATTCCAATATGTATTTGCGGTCGATCGCATCGAAAATAGAACGTCGCCTGCGATGAGAAATAAAATGGAGCTAAATATAAAGAGTATTCCTAAATTGCGCACTCCAGTTGTTCGAATAACCACTAGTGCAACGCTGAGTGCAACAGCATCTGCTAGTGGATATAAATAGTTTGTTATGATTTCAACTACCGTCATGTCACGGCTATAATCAGGTTCGAAAAGGAGGAAAAACATGACGACATACGTAATGAGAATAATAAATATTGCTTCGAGTAAGTTGTGCATTTTAAGATTAATATTCAAAAGATCAAAATAGTACCAAAAACTTACGCTCAAAAGGCCGGTATACGCAAGAAAAAAAAGATCGGCAAACGATGGATATGGACTTGGGATGCGCAACACGAGGTTGTAATATGACCACATTGCCAATGCTATGGCCGAAAAGAGAAGCGACAAAGTCATTGAAAAGAAAAAGAGCTGTTTGCTTCTATTATCCTCGCTCACAATAAGTACAGAGCCAATAAGCGTACCAATTGCATAGAGACCCGCTATACCCACATTAAACATAAAATGCAGGTCTGAGTCCTTAACCGGGAGCTGCTGTAGTCGAAACCAAAAACCGATAAGTAATAGTGATGCAGTAATAACAGTTGCATAAAAAAAATTGCGCAACCTAAGGTTGTGGTGCTCTACATGTGCAATAGCCATACATTCAGACTAACATAACATGCAAGAAGTTAAAAGACCCTCAGAACACTTGAAGGTTCCACTATTACATTGCTTTTCAGTTTTTGTAGTTTTGCAACAAAAAAACTTTCATGAAGTTCATCCTTTTGGATCTTTTTACTTTCTTTAAGTATAACTATCCCCTCTTCTTTTGACATAATCCATTCAATTACTTCTTCGTTTTCTTCAGCAGTTGATGTGCAGGTTGAGTACACAATATATCCCCCTGGCTTGGTACAGCTCACCGCTGAACGGAGAAGCCATTTTTGTTTATTGGCAAGTTCTTTTATTTTTTTGAGTGGGAGTGGCTGATCCATACTACATGGTGCATCAAGAAGAACATAGTCAAACTGCTCGGGGTACAATTTCCAAAGCGACCTTCCATCTGCACAAACTACTTTTGTGTTGGTAACCCCCATGCGAGATAAGTTGGCATTGAGTTTATATATCCTTTCCCGACTTGTATCGGCGGCGACAATACTGCCAGTATTGTTCATGTAGGCTGCAATTTGAGTTGTCTTGCTTCCCGGCGCCGCACACATATCAAGCACAGTCGTGCCAGGCAGAGGTGTAAGAATGTTGACCGGTAAGGTACTCGAAAGATTTTGAATGTAAAAAAGTCCCTCACTGTATGATCTAAGCATTGTGAGGGTTTTTGAGTCTTCTATCAAACCCGTATATACATTGGGGGTTTCTTTGCTTGGCTTAAATACTACCCCACTTTCATTTTCAATTTTGTGCAGTAAGTGATTGCTGTCTCCCTTTAATGTGTTGATACGTATGGTAATGTTTTTCATACCTTTTGCAGTTGACGTCTGCGAATAAGTGCAAGTGATACAAATACTGCGTTTGCACAAATGAGGTACACCGGATACAAGGCAGTGATAAGACTTATGTTATTCATGGCAAAAATAGCAATAACATACTTTATTCCACTTAGCGCATAGGTGCTTAACGTCTCTTCGTGGGGGCGGTAATACGTTTTTCTGAGAGTCGGCAAAAGCCCAAACAAGTCGGCAATGGTTACAAGAACTACAGAATACAATGGAGTTTTGACCACTACCCACAGTACTGTTGCACCTATTCCAAACGAAAGTGACACCCAATCCATTACAGTAATAGAACGTGTTCCTTTTTTTATACTCATTGCGGTAATAAATAGACAAAGTATAAGAGTGAGGATGGTCGTCCATGCGCCGGGCCCCGCGTTGTCGGATAGCTGTGCAAATAACCCAATTGCAGTCAATAGAGACCAAATGATCCATGAAAACATATGTGGTTTTGTGCGACCGGCAAGAAGATCTCGTATATAGGGAACATATCCAACAAAGGCAATTACGACAGCCGCAATACCCAAATATTCTTTTACATTCATAGTGTGGTTGTCCAACTTAGAACTGCTTCTACCACCTTTTTTTCATATTTAAAAAAATTGTGTGGTGCGTTTTTAATAACGTGAATAGTCCTATTTTTTCGTCGGAGTCTTTTTTCGAACCACTTCGCAATGTGCACAACCGGACGGTCGCGAAATTCATCATTACCGGCAAGCAGTATAAGTTGAGGGATTGTCACCTTTTGAAGTGTGCTTGGTCTTTTGTGTGGGTCAGCATAACAGAAGATTTCCTCACTACTCTCAGGTGTGTAGAGACTAATAAATCGTTGCGCGTCGTGCATAAGCGGCCATATAGTAAGTGGAATAAGCTCGTGCGGCTTACCGCAAGCGATAAGGTTGTGGGCGTATTCGACGGCCTTTTGTAACATAGGTGTACCCATTGATTTTTTTGCACCCGCATAGTCACTCATGGGGGCAAGTAAAACTACTCCTTGTATGTTTTTTTGTATATTGCGCTTTGAAAGATAGTAAATGGACTTCTGACACCCTGTTGAGTGACCGATGAGAATAATGCGTTCTGAACCTTGTTTTTTTGCGAATGCTACCGCTCCGGCAATATCATCTACACAGTCTGTAAAGACTTCGTGTGCTTCACCAATTGTGATCGACCCGTATCCCTTTTTTTTACGGAGATCTCGTTTTTTAAAACGCGTAATTTTTTCACTTCCTCTATTGCTAAATGTGAGAACCGATGTTTGCGTGTCTACAAGCGGCAACACAAGCGGATGGTTTGCAAATGCGTTTGAAGTTAGTCCGTGAATAAGAATATATACTGTTTTTGGTCTGACGGGCCCAAACCAAAAGCCATTCAAAAGCAAACCCTTTGGTGTTCCAAACTGTACTAAGTTCGTACTAATCATCCTGTAATTGTAGCAAAGGTGTGGTACGATTGGTGCATGAAACGGATTGTTGGAATGGTCTTATCGTTCACCGTTACTGCGCTGGTTGCTGGTTTTTTTTCGCGATTTGATGTAGATCCACACCATGATGGTATATTTCTTAAACCTGCCGTCGATATGGTAAACGGACAATTTCTTTTTAAAGATTCGTTTTCTATTTACGGTCCTGGAGCTTCGGTCTTCCATTATCTTGTTCTTTCGTTGTTTGGATCATCACTTATTGTTCTCAAACTTGCTACCGCGCTTGTATACGGTTTGACTGCTGCTGTGCTTTTTTACATCTCATCAGCCATCCTGCCATTTGCAGTTGCTTGTGTGGTCATGTTGCTTTGGATTTTTATGGCACCTTATTATGAACCCAATGTTACTTTTTTTATCTGGCCTTCTATATACGCACTCTTTTTTCAACTATCTGCTGTGGCATGTTATATTGCCTGGTTAAAAAAAGGTGGACCAGTATTGCTCGCCATTTCAGGATTTTGTGTTGCAACAACGGTATGGATACGACTACCGGTAGGAGGACTCCTTTACCTTGCTTTTGTCGCTTACCTAATTGTAGATCGTAAAATACAAAATAAAAAAACGTTCATGTTCCATATTTCATTTTTAATTTTTAATGTATGTGCTATTTTGATGCTTTGGTCCTACAAAGTAATTTCGGAGTGGTTTTTTCAGTCGGTTGTTTTTGTGTCGTGGTGGCACAGTGCTGTGCTTGGCGGACGTATTTTCGGAATTGTCTTTCTCGAAAAAATGCTCCCGCTGTCGTATGGTCCTATATCGATGTGGGTCCTTCTACCAACATCTGCCATATACGTTATTTGGAAAAAAATAAAGAATCCTGAAATTATATTACTTGCTTTCGTTGGACTTGCTTCATGGGTACAGTACTACCCTATGAACGACATCCATCACATTTACTGGGCGGCCACTCCATTTTTTCCCCTTCTTGTTTGGACTTTTTACACCCATCCTCAAAAAGCGCGACACACTGTTATTGCGCTTGGCGTACTATGCATACTTTTTATCCCCGATATCTATAACCGGGCTCGAATGGTACGACATAAACTAAAAGGAGAGTATATAAAAATACAATCGCCCGCTATCCTGCGAGGTATGTTGGTGAGAAAAACTAATTTTGATGAAATTCAAAAACAATATACAGCTATTCATAGATTTACCACAGTACACCCTGATGGAATGGTAGTTACCACTGGTCCAGATGTACTCTATACAACATTTGCGATGAACACAAAAAACTGTCATCCATTTACATCCAACTGGGGGTGGGAGGTATATAACAAATCATTTCATGAAGACTACTTTGTACAAATACGGAAGTGTAAACAGGTGAAAGGAAAAAACCTACTACTTATTACAAAGACGGTTCCCACTTGCTCCTGCTCAAATTGACACGATCACCTATAAACTGCACGCCCTCTGCTATAAGCATTTTTCTTTTTTGGGTAACTCCTCCCTGTGCCGAATACCCTGTGAGCTGACCCGTTGCTGATACAACCCGGTGACATGGCGTTCTTGGCGCGTCGGGATTGGTACGCATACATACCCCCACCGCACGAGCGGCTTTTGGCTTACCGGCAAGCGCGGCAAGTTGGCCATATGTAGCAACTTTGCCTTTGGGGATGCGCCGGGTAAGTTGGTAGACTGCTTCTTTGAAGTTCATAGGATATGAGTACATGATATCACGAAAAAAAAGGAGTACTATAAAACATATGGACAAACTATCACAAATAAAAAAAATCGGCGCTCTTGGTGTAGTGCTGGGAATGATTGTTATAACACATCTCGCATCGCCTATTTATGCGCAGTCTAACGCACAGGTTGAAAAAACAGTTAAGTGTCTTAAAAACAGACCTGGTGATATTGGCAATACTCAAGCTCTAACTTGGCACGACCCCCC
>CAZAUL010000015.1:0-7968 GCA_964488545.1 uncultured Gammaproteobacteria bacterium | reverse complement strand
GCCCAGCCTGAGGGATCGTACGATTTTTTTGGTGTAGAGGTGAAACAAAAAGTGGACATGAATATAAACGGACAGGGAGCACTTCAACAGGCAAGTTTTGACTTCGCTCAGAAAGAGGGTCAAAATTGTGCAAAACTATCATGGACACACTATGATCCTTACGGGGTTGTGTTTGATTCGGTAAGCCTTGAACCCATGGGCGGAGTTGCGGTAACCATTCATGATGAAGTCGGCAAACCGCTTGAAAACAACCCTGTTCTTTTAAACGGAAAACCAACTGATGAGGGAGGGGTATACAACTACCTAGTTCAACCAGGCAAATACAAACTTACTTTTCAGGTTCCAAAAGGATATGAGTTTATAAAAAATCCTCCTGCCCATCCAAACATGATGGCAGTATACGACTTTATTGATGAAAACGATGCAAAAAGTCATTGTACTATTTATGAACCAGACGAAGTTATTGATGAAAAAGCGAATATGCCGGAATGCCGCAATATTCCGCTTCATCCGGTTTCGACAAATCCGCTTTCAAAGGCACCGGTAAGTATTGAATATGATCTCGTTAAAGATGATGAAAATCAATCATATGTTATTAACGGCAAAGTATCACATGCGCTTGCAACAATACAGGCGTATCAGGTTGTTTCGCCTAACCAAAAAATTAACATTGCCATGACTGAGGCAAATAGATCCGGGTTTTATAAACTTACCATTCCAATCGATAAGGTTTTACCTGAGGCACCAGTTGAGGTGGAGTTTAAAAAAAGCGTCCTGATGAATCCCACAACACCTGTGTCAAAAAATGTTTTGGAGCGTATAACAGAAGCATTGCAAAAACTTGTTATTAAGGATGCCCTTGCACAATCAACTCAACTTAAATTAAGTATCGACCCCATTCCTACTTACATTGAGGGATATGCGGTGGATGAATCCCAGCAGATAATCCCTGATGCAGTTGTACAGATTCGTTTAAAAAATGGCGGATCGCTCTACTATGAGACAACTGCAGATCAAAATGGTTATTTTTTTATCCCCCCGGCAAATCTCCCATCATCTGCTCTCAACTTAGAGTTTTATCTTGCCTTTGTTAAGGAAAACGGTCAAAGAGTCCCGTATAAAATATACGAGTTTACTCAGGCAAATAAATATTACTTTGCACAAGAAGGAATTAACCTGCTCACGGGAACAAAGAATGGAAAAACACCGTTGCCACAAGACCCCAAAAACACAAAGCTTGATATCAGTCATGCGGGTGAGTCTAATAGCTCATCAAACCGTTCAGGTAGTGGGCAAAACAATTCAAATTCGACGAATACAACAGCCACTGTTGGATCAAATAAAACCAATACATCACAGCAACTTATTCTCATAATAAGTGCTGTGCTCATGCTCCTACTGTTGGGCGCTGGTGCTGTGTTTGTATTTATAAAGAAGAAAAACTCACAACCTCAGTTTTAGTTCACTTGACTTGGTAAGAATATTCGGCGATAATAGTACAACTATTACAATTTTTATATGAGTTAATATGAAGAACGTTGCTGTTGTTTTGGCTATAGTCGCTATACTGGGAGGCGCAATTTATTTCACCCAGAGTAAATCATCAGAACAGGCACCAGCCATGATGCAAAAGGAAGAGGCTTCATCAAATACACAGGAGTCATCTGATGTCACGGTAATTGAAATGGAGGCGGGTTCATTTTATTACACACCAAACGTAATCACTGCAAAAAAAGGTGAAAAGATTCGCATTGTAATGAAGAGCGTAAGCATGATGCATGATTTTGTAATTGACGAGCTCAATGTAAAGATGCCCGTTGTAAAAGATGGCGACACGGGAACTGTTGAGTTTGTTGCAGACCAGGTAGGATCATTTGAGTACTACTGTTCAGTAGGTCAGCACAGAGCAAACGGCCAGGTCGGAACAATCACCATCACCGAATAACAATTTTTTGAAAAATCAAAACACTCCCCCATATGCGGGGAGTGTTTTTTATAATGCGGTATGGATACCTCGCGTGAAATTCTTAATATTGTTGCAACCACCCCCGGCACTTCACTTGTTAAACAACAGTTTCGCACACGACTGAAGGCAGGTAGGCTAACACGGGATGAAAATTCTTGTTCTCACTTTTGTGTATATTTTGCAGGATATGATAAAGTGGCGCATCGTGTATTTATCGGTCACCATAAAAAGTCTGGACTTTGGCTTTTTAACGGCGGACATATCGACAGAGGTGATAATATAACTTCGGCAATGTTACGCGAAATTCATGAAGAATGGGGTGATCATAGTACCATCTCTCCCCAACTAGCACCGTTACTTTTAACCATAACAGAAATAGAAAACCCCACAAAACAACCATGCAAAATTCACTTTGATATTTGGTTTTTCATCTCACTTGATAAATCGTCATTTACCCCTCATGCCCACCTATTAGAAAAGGAGTTTTTTGATTGGGGATGGAAAACACACAATGAGGCAAAAGCACTCATTCGCAATAAAGAAACAAATAAGGCACTCTCGGCAATTACTCTCCTATTTACTTGAGGTAAGTAAAGACTTTAACTTAAACCGGATAAGCATAAAGATAACTGCATTTGCAAATAGCAAATACAGCTGGAATCCAAAGTTTTCAAAGTTCCAAGTGGTAATAACCAATAACGCAACAGCGGCGTTGACTATGCCAAAGAAAAACACTAGATCATTTTCGGTTTCAGGGTTATGATACGCCTTTACGATTGTCGGTATACATGCAAGCAGGTCGGCAATAATACTAAAAAGGATCGCCACATTCCCTACTTTTGTTACAAGCCACAACACGATCCCAAGGAGTGACAACCCACCGCACCAATAATCAAGAGTCTGCATTTTCCATTCTGCCTTTTTATTGATAAACGAAGCTATAAAAACCATGAGAGGTACAAATCCAACGATAAACGTTGCAAGTGCTTCGATACCCACCCCCTGTTGAATCTGGGCGAAAAAAGCGATAAGTGGTGCAAGAGACCATAAAAACCAGGTAACCCTGTTTGGTTTTACGGTGCCGCGAATTGTGTCAAGTAGGTAACTAATCCCGCCCCACAACTGCAACGCTATACCAAGATAGATAAAGTTAGGATGTATCATGATTGAGTTTCTTCTGGTAGTGGTGGCTTATTTTCCTTTTGAATTGTCTTCCAGTGATATAAATATAGCGGTCCGCCAATGATTATCATTGAAAGTGCTCCCGACATTTCTCGTTGTCTGTTTCGTGTTGACTCCTCTTTCTGAAATCTCACCTGCTCTTGATATTCGACCTCTCTCTCTTCATCTGTTCTTTTGTCGTCTGCATACTTAGGCATTTTTTGAATCGTATAAATATCGGCATTATTAAACACATATACTTTAAGACCAAGGTCAACTATGCGGACACATCCAATCACAAAAACGATGAGTCCGACAAATGAAAAAAGGTAAAGATAAATGAGACGTATATTTACTTTCATATAGTGAAAGTATATCAATTAATATATCCAGCGTGTAATGTTGCCATCTGTACACCAACGAATAGCTTTTTCTAGTTCATACTGGCTCAAGGTTGAGTTCAGTGGTTCGCGTTTTGGTAGAGGTCCGGTATAATACTCCTGGAGCGTAGCAAGAGCGCGTTTGTCGGCAAATTGCCCCAAAACCCATATGGCCTTATTACGCTCTTGATACGAATTCCGATTGTCGCGGAGAGTTTGTATCATACCTTCAACACAGTCTTTTTTTTCATATTGCAGTTCAGCTTCCTGACAACTATTTTTTACTTCATACCGCAACCAGGCAACTGAAATTCCGCTCACCATAATTCCTGTCCCAAGTGCAAAAATCAAAAATTGAATTAATTTTGATTTGCGAGCAAAATTTGATTTTGAAAAAAGTGCGTAAGTACTTACCGCAATTCCTGAGAGCAATCCCATTGTAAGACCAATCGACTCAATATAATAAAATGTTGTCCTTACTGAGGGAAGATAACCACTGGTAAAAATTAGTGATAAAAAAGATATCGTGGTGATTATTGCTGTAAGAATCAAGAAAGCGTGCTTCACATCCATATCAAAATAAGATTAGACTTGGTTTAAACAGCATTATAAGACCCAAGATCACCATTACGATACCACCTATAAGGTTGGAAAGCTTGCTGTATTTAGTGGTAAGCGACAATTTATCAATGCCATAGAGAGCAATACCAAACACAATAAGGTCATCAATCATATAAAACACTATATAGGTTGCGATATAGAGAATATTTTGGAAAAGGGGCAGTTGATTTAACTCCAGTATTTTGGTGAACGCTTGTGGAATTCCGATAGAACAGGCAAACTCGATAACATTAACCGAAAATGCAATACCAAGAATACTGATAAAGGTAATAAAAGTAAATTTGCTTGATGCAAGATTGATTATCTTGTCGCGAATTTCTTTTCGTTGTTTATAGTCGGTTACACGGCACTCCAACTCTTTTTTGTGCCACTCTCGAAGAAACATTACACCACCAAAAATAGACACCAGTCCAACAATGGGAGTAATAATGGTATCAAGCTGAACAAAATCCCAAGTTTTATACCAAACAACAAGAATAAGAGAGTACATGATGGCCTCTGCCAGAATAAACGTTCCCGCAAACAAGAACATCTTTTTTCTGTCTCCCACCTGCAAGAGTATCATGAGAAAGGTAATGAGAACCCACATTGCACACGGGTTAAATCCATCAAAAAAACCAAAAAGGGCCGACATAAATAAAAGTGGATATTTGTTTGCGTCTATCTTTCCAATGAGGGGAAGATTTACCATATAGCTGGGATTCACTTCACATGGTACAAGCCCTTCGCTATCGCAGGTGCTTGCTACACCCTGCTCGTCCTTTTTGGTAAGTTTGGAAAGGTCGGTTTGCAGTTTGTTTTTTTGAGCCTTATCTATAAGGTTCAGAATATCTTTGCCTGTTGTTTCTGCTTTATCAAATCCAACAATATATCGGTCGCCAACCACTGTTATGGGGGTTACTTTTGAAGTTTCAACCTGCGTTGTAAACTTTTCCCAAACTGCACGGTCAGTGGCATTTTCAAGACGATAATAGCGCACGGTAATATCGGATCTCTCTTTTTGCAGTGCGTCCAAAAATGCTTCCTCAGCCTGACAATGGGTACACCCGTTTCTAACAAAAACGGTAACTGTTGTTTTTGGTTCAACTGCATACAGCGATGCTACGGCAAACAGTGCAACAATAAGAGCAGTAAACAAATATAAAACACGCTGAAGCATATGTAATGTATTTTACAGGAACTGAACTGAAATTAAACTGAAACTAAAATAGAATTATATACCCGACACTGGATCACCTATGATTTTTTGGCGAAGTTGCTCCATTTGAGATATGTCGTCCTCTTCAATGACGACTGCGTCCGTATTAAAAGCGTTAAGAATCGCATACTGTATCCGATTTGCCGTGTCTATAAATGCGCCATTGTCAGATGTGGCTGAAGCCGACCAATTATTTTTTTTAAGAAATGTTTCTATTTTTGATGAGACTGCAACAGGTAGAATGTTGTCTTTATTTGTGCGAAGTTGTGTGGCGAGTTGAATAAGTAGGTCTGTTTTGACAGCGTCAATAATTATTTCGTTTATTGCGACATACGTTTGAGTGAGAAATTTTCGCTCGGTGCGAAGTTCTGATACTAGGTTGTATGAACCGCGCTGTGGGGTCGGATAAGGAAAATCTGGAAATAGCGTATAAATCATTGCACGCGCAGTTTGCTCTGCAACAGTGTTTTTATAAAATAAAGCGTCGTGTCCAAAGTTTTCGGTATCCGCAATATAAATAGACTGTGCGTTAATGTCAGCATCTGTCATTTGCAAATATTTCTGAATATACGCCACTCCATCTGCGCCGGGGGTTAAACGGTCACCAACGGGAAAGAGGAATGTAATATTTTCTTTCTTGTAGTTTATGGGGTCAAGAGTATCGGGGTGAACGAGCTCGTTTGATTTTTTCCAAAATGCATCAAATTTTTGAAACTCCTCGTCGTGAACCTTCATCTGCTCTGCAACGAGGGGGTCGGATGAGGTTATAGAGGCAACTTTACCTCCTGCAAGAATATAATATTTGGTGAGGTAATGAGCAACCGTATTTACTACCTGATCTATATAATTTTTTGCGGCATATGAAATTTCTTCAAACATAAGTATTGTGGTAAAGGGCTGTGAAACATCGGTATGAACGGCAGGATTGAGTGCATATATTTTGTAGTCGGAATTAAAGTCTGCCAGCTCTGTAAGCATTAACACCGCTTCACCACCTGATGAGTGGCCGGATAGTATCGTATTCTCAGGCTTTAGTCCAAGTATCTTAACCCATGTCCAATAATCACGAGCATACGTACGTGAACTTACTGCATCTTCTGTAATAAGACTTTTTTTTATTTCTGCATTTCCAAATCCCGGGCACTCGATAGCAACTATAGTGGTTGCAATTGCTCGGTCTCTTAGTTGGAAAAAGATTTGATGAATGAGTCCTGTCCCCTTTTCCCATTGGGTGCTGTTTGATGACAGCCCTCCACCGAGCACAATCGTGTTATTGGTAAAGTCTGGTTTTTTTGATACATGCCAAACCACTATACGAGGATTGACATATTTTTTCATTGACTCTTTTTCTTCTTCAGTGATTCTGTCACCATACTGCTTCACAAGTTGTGAAAATGTAAGCACTGTTTTGTTAATACTTCCAACTGGCGGACTGGGTTGTTTTGGAGGGGGCACAGCGGCACGTGACTGGGTATGAGTTTTTTGAGATACCGCACTATACGAAAGCGCAATAACGACAAATGATATTCCTATCAAACTAACAACGAGTCCAATTTTTTTAGAAAAACAGATACGTCCCTGAAATGGAGTACTCATATCTAAAATTGTAGCAGGAAACTATATAATGAAGCGTGATAACTATTATTCGAAGACCGCTTCATGCGGTAGAAGTGCACCTACTTATGCATGAACTTCCAAACACTCCGGGTCTTGTGTATATTGACATGTCTATTTGGGAATCATTCAAAAATCCTTATGTGGTGCTAGTTAAAAATGAGTTTGCGGGAGTATGCCAAGTGTACGAACAGGACAAGTGGATAAAAATTGGCCCCATTGCAATACTTAAAAAGCATCGGGGGCACGGGATCGGAAAACGACTTGTTGTCCAAATAATTAGAGATTATCCTAAAAAGCAATTTTTTCTTACCACTACAAACATCGCATTAAAAAAAATAGCAATGATGAATAAATTTAGAAGAATTTCTTCTTTTTTCTTGCTCCCAATTCCTATTGCTTTATTTTTGATTAGACAGTTTTTTGAGTACTTTCGTATTCGTTCAATTAGTGAGTATTTACGAAAAATAAAAAATAAAGATCGCGGAGAGATGAGTTTTTATATTCGTCCTTAAGCTCCAACAATTTTTGCAAGATCATACGACCCCACAAATGCACTTGCATCATTGCCTTCATCAACCATTCGAACCAAGTCAAGATTGGGCCGCTGTAATAATGATACTCCCTTAGGAAATTTTCCCTCTTCGACCTTTTTCTTGAGCGCTTGATACTCGTCTGGAGGCAGATAAAAGTCAACATCTCCCACATGTTTTTGTCTTTCCTCAGGCTTGCGAATATATAAGTATTTATATGTTGTTTCGGGAACTGCGCCTCGTGCAGGAATACTAATTGGATGATGGAGAAGATAATATTTATTATTCCAGCTTTTTGTTTCATCGGTTAGTTCTTTTCTTATACCTGTTAGATATTCATATTCATCTTCAAAATGACAAAAAATACCAATATTGCCCGCAACTGGAAGCGCCAGTCCTAAATACTGTATGCATAACTCGTAGCACGCAAAATGCGTATGGGTTATCGCCTCAAATAATTCTTCCTTACTCTGTATCGGACTAAAACGAAATTGT
>CAZAUL010000014.1:0-22253 GCA_964488545.1 uncultured Gammaproteobacteria bacterium | reverse complement strand
ACACATACAAAATCAAATTCCAAATTCAAATTTAAAATTCAATTAAATAGATACAAAATAGAACAAGTCACTACCAAATCCCAATACCCGGAGATAAATTACCAATGTCAAATCACAAATCCACAATTCAGTTACCAATCACTAATCACAAATTTATTTGTACGTTGATCATTGGTCATTCCCTTGGTCATTGGTCATTGGAATTTGAAATTTACTTGGTCATTTGACATAGGTATTTCATTTGTGCGATTTGTTATTTGTTATTTGTCATTTGTAATTTGTGATTTAAAGATGGAGATCTTAAATTCGGTTCAATACGGCTATGAAGAGCTTTATGGACTTTATAGACTTTATAAACTTTACAACTTTCAGACTCTCTTTCCCGTATGTTGTTTGAGCTTATTAAGAACTGATACGATACGCGACTCAATTCCGCGAAGTTCTAGCGCCGCCTCTGTTGGATCAACAATGTTTACATTAAGACCGGTGCCCAACTCAAACCCTGCTCTGTGCACAAAGCGTGGAATGATGCGCAAATACCAATTGTGCCCCGGATAGATGTAGTAGTTGTAAGCAAAGTCCATATTGGTCAGTTTGTGGTTTTTGAATATCTTTTTGAGTTGCTTGAGGGTTACTTGCAGAATACCTGCCATCTCCTGCAACTGTTCGTCGGTTAGATCTCCATATCTTTCTCTACCATCTTTTGGCGCAATCCAAACTTCATACGGCCACTGAGAAAAATCTGGACAGTAAGTGGTAAAGTTTGGTGTTTCTTGCACAACATTATTAATTGGTTCTTTTGCAAGCGTGTCCAAGTTAATCTGCGTTGGAATGACCACCATCTGTGAGTGAGGATGGTCCATTGAGGCTCCAGCATGCTCTCCGTTGTTACAAAAAATAAGCACCTGACCCATTTTCCGATAGTAATTAAACCGTTCCTTATATGCTTTTAGCACCTTAAAGACCTGCTCTTCAGAAAGATCTTCAATGTGTTTATCATGCCCGGGTGCATGAATAATAACCTCATGGTAGTCAGTAATGGGATATTTGTTTGACACAACTCGCACATCCCAACCTGGGGTATTAGGGTCACCTTTTCCTATACGAAACACCTCATCTGGTGAAGCTTTTTCGTTTTTCTCGCAAAATGTGCAAACTTTCTTTTTTCGAGATTTACCACCGTTTTCTTCTGGTCTTGCTAATCGCTGTGAGGCTATTATGACCCATCTGTGTGAAATAACATCGGGAACGTATTTTGACATATGAGATTCAGTATAAAAGGAATAATTGCGCAAAATCAACTATAATTAACCCATGAAGTTATTTATAGGCTTAGGAAATCCTGGAGAAAAATATACACATACCCGCCACAATGTGGGTTTTATGTTTGTAGATTATTTACTTGCAACTCGAAACGCACAAGCTAAAAACCAACAAACTACCATATTTACACCCGATAGTTATCTTAAGGCTCATGTTGCAAAAATAAGAACAAATACTGATGATTGGATTCTACTGAAACCACAAACATATATGAATAAATCGGGAGAATCAGTGCGTACCGCGATAAGAAAGTTCTTCCCCAACGACCAGCGACCAACGACAAACGACCTTATTGTGGTGCACGACGATCTTGATATCCCATTTGGTAAGTGTAAAGTACAACTCCAGGGCCCCAAACTGCATAATGGTATTGAATCTATTGAAAATCATCTGCATAGAAATGATTTTATACGCATTCGTATAGGAGTCGACAACCGGCCTCCTGAAAATAGAATTCCTGGCGAAACATACGTACTTCAGGACTTTACAAATGAAGAGTTAAAACTTCTTGAAACTATATTCCCGCAAATACTAACTCGATTTGAAGCGTATTTACAGTCTAATTCAAATTGCACTTGAAAAGTAGTTTTGCTATACTGGCAGTATGAAAATATTTTTCACAGCTTCTCAACGTGGAAAGGCACAGTTCGGAAAAAATTATATTCGTATTCAAGAGGCAATACGAAGTGGTGGGTATGTATTATTGGACGACGATATTTTGACTAATAATTCTGAAGCGTTATTTGCTGCGCTTGAAAAAGGAGACCATAAAAAGCAGGTGGAATTTTACAACAAAAAAATAGATTCAATTAAGCGTGCTGATATGTGTATATTTGAGGCAAGTGTGCATAGTCTTTCGATTGGTTTTGTTATCCAAAAAGCTCTCGAGCTTAATAAGCCAACTGTAGTATTTTATGTAAATGGCAATAGACCAATATTTTTTTCGGGGGTTGAAAATGAAAAATTGATTTTGCAAGAATATAACGAACAGGATTTAGAAAACAAAGTTAAGCTTGCTTTTGAAGAGGCTCTTCACCTAAGAGAAAAAAGGTTCAATTTTTTTATAAGCCCACAGCTCCTGACTTACCTTGAAGCAGCTGCTAAAAAAGAAGGAATAACAAAATCGACCTTTATCCGCAATCTCATTATTGCACATAAAAAAAAGAATTCTTGATTCTATTCACATACAAACCAAGCTTGGCAATTTTGCGTTAGCTTCCATGTATTAAATCCATTTACTACGCAAGTCACTACTTGAAATCCTGCCTTAGTAAATATTTCTATCCACTCACTCACAGTTTTAAATTCGAAAGGGAATGTTATATCTGGTCTTCCGTAGATTACAGAATTACTAAAATAATCAGTTAGCACTGCATAGTCGTATTGTTCTTCAAGTGAAAAACTTGCATATTCTATAAAATTCTCCTGACTAACAAGATTTTTTGATGCATGCTGAATAATGGTGGGAATACCATACACATCTTCTTCAATAATAAGCCTACTCTTCGTGCTTCTTAATTTTTTAAGCACACCCATTAAATACTTATTATCAATGTGATGTAGTACCGTTTTTACTATTGTAGAATCAACTACGGTATCTAAATGCCCTACATCAGTTGGATTCTTCATGAGATAAAAAGGAGAATTTTTTACTTCAACTATTCTGTGGTCAATTACATCAGAAAGCAAAACTTTATAGCCTTCTTTGAGCAACTCGAGTGCGAAAAAACCTCCATCACATCCAAAATCATGAATTATTCTTCCACTTAATAGTGGTTTAATGGTTTCAAAATCTTTTTTTGGACGTATAAGTGTTTTATAGGCGTAATGCATTTTATTGAACCAAAAAGAGTCGTCCTTAACTCGAAAAATATTATTACTTATAGAATATATCGTCTCGTGCAACTTATCTTTATTATTTCCCGTTCTTTGTGATTCCTTTAGTTTAAAAAAAGCTTTCTCAATCATGTGGGTAGCTTCATCTTCATGCCCAGAGAAATAGCGAACATAGCTGTTAATATATTGTTTCATTACAAAATTCACTACTTTTTCATTTTTGAGACCTCGAAAAATTGCCTGGTATTGCATATCACCTATTATACCATATTCATCTTAATATTATAGGATAATTATCCTTTGTGCTTTGATTGTATTGAGTTGGGGTTGAAATGGTGAAATTTTGGTATAATTTACCATGACTTCAAAAGCCTCAGATTCTATCCAACATAAAAAGATTAATCGGGTGTGCTTTCTCAATCCTCAAGGCTACGTCCAAGTCCCTCCTCCTCTTGGCAAAACCGATACTGGAGGTCAAACCATATATGTGCTTGAGCTGGCGGAAGCACTTGGTAAAAAAGGTATAAAAGTCGACATAATTACTCGACAATTTGATAACCAGCTTGAAGAGGAGCAAATCTATCCAAACGTAAAAATCGTACGTGTACCCTGTGGTAGCAACTCATTTGTGGCTAAGGAAAAACTATATGAACTTATGCCTGAAATGATGGAAAACCTCATGCATCATATTGAACGTACTAAAAAAAAGTACGACATCATTCATTCGCATTACTGGGATGGCGGATATGGTGGAACACTACTTCAAAAAATGCTTGATTTACCTCATGTATATACTCCACACACACTTGGAAAGTCGAAAAAGCTTGATATGTCTGTTGAAGAAGCTCCAGTTCAAAAACTTAAACCGTACTATAGATATCACGTGCGTATAGCGCTTGAACAAAAAATCATGTCAAAGGCTCATGCAACCGTAGTTATCTGTGAAACAAGTAGGATCCAGATCCTTCAACACTACCTTGTTGATTTTGAGAAAATTCACGTCATCTATCCTGGAATTGATACACGAGTATTCAATATCCACAAAACCGATTACGATAAAAAAATTAAGATGAAAAAAAATAGCATTCTTAGTATGTGTAGGATTGTACCAGCAAAAGGTCTTGATCGCTTGCTTGAAGCGTTGTCCCTCTTGAAAAACAAGGTAGATTTCCACTGGTATATTGGTGGAGGGCAATATAGCGAATCATTATCAAGTGAAGAAAAAACCGCTACTGAAGAACTACTCACACAAATCAAAAATCATCATTTGCAAAACCATATTACTTTTATTGGGCAGGCTGATCACCACAAGGAAGTGCCTGCCTACTACCGAAACGCTGATCTTTTTGTACTCGCAAGCAGGTATGAGCCATTTGGACTTACCACACTTGAAGCGATGGCTTGCGGTACCGCCCCAATTGTTTCAAACGTTGCTGGAAGTAAAGAGGTAATTATTGATGGCTTAAATGGTTTTACGGTAAATATTCATGACCGAAAACAAACAGCCGACCTAATCCTCAAACTATTAAAGGATAAAAAGGTAGTTTCGAAAGCTTCGGAAAATGCGGCTTTCACCGTGAAGGAGCACTATACGTGGGACAAACTTGTTGAAAAGTTTGTCACTTTGTACAAACAACTTATATGAAAATCGCAATTATAGCTCCTCTTGAAGAGTCAATTCCGCCACAATTTTACGGCGGAATTGAGTGGATAGTGTATCACATCGCACATGGATTAGGAAAAAAAGGCCATGAAATAGATTTATACGCAACAGGTGATTCAAAAAAAAGCAAAACTTACAACGTGATTCCTATAACTGAAAAGAGTTTACGTTCGATTCCCAAGTATGCAAATAATGTACGTCTTCGGGAGTCTGCAAAATGGGCGGGAACTGCACGAATAATTAAACAAATTCAGAATAAAAAGTACGATATTATACATAATCACGCCAGCTGGAGAATGTTGGCTTTTGCTGATCTTATTTCACCACAAATGGTGACAACACATCACTCCCCTTTAAGTATTGATTATCAGGTCGACATCTTAAAACGATTTACAAAGTATCCTCATATATCTATATCTCATAACCAACAAAAAGATTTACCTGATTTACGGTATATCGCAAATATTTATAACGGCACTGATACAGAAGCCTTTGTATACAGCGAAAACACTGGAGATCCCTCGTCTTATGTTACTTTTCTTGCACGAATGAGCCCTGAAAAGGGAGCAATAGACGCCGTAATTGCTACACAAAACGCACATAAATCCCTCCACATTGCGGCTAAAGTTGATCAGGTAGACAAAAAATACTACGATGAGTTAAAGCCGTTTATTGATGGCAAATCTGTGTCTTTTGTTGGAGAAATTACCGCTGAAGACAAGCTTCGGCATATCCAAAACGCACGATGTCTTATAGCTCCTATTCAATGGGAGGAACCATTTGGACTTATGTTTACCGAAGCAATGGCATGCGGCACACCAGTTATCGCCTATTCAAGAGGAGCGGCGCCTGAGATTATTCAAGATGGAATAAATGGATATCTTGTTAATCAATCTGATGAGTATATAAGAGGTAACTATGTTGTAAAAAAAACTGGAATTGCTGGTCTAACTGAAGCTATTGAACGAGTATACGCCCTTTCAGAAAGTGATTATAAGGGTATGAGACAAAATGCTCGCCGCCATATTGAAATTAACTTCAGCGTATTAAATATGGTTGAACAATATGAAAAAGTTTTTAATGATTTGCTTTCTCAAAGCAAATGAAAACTATTAAAGATATTCTCACCAAGTTCAATCCTCTAGAAGATAAATATATTTCTCGTGAATTTCAAGCTTTTGGTGTTCATCTTGCTGAAAAACTCCAAGACGAACGTCGCAAAAGCCTGTATATTAAACTGGCCAAAACCCTCCCCCGCCCCGTGCTTGAAATGGCACTGCGGTTTGTAGTGGATTCAAACGCGCGTAATAAAGGGGCGTTGTTTATGTGGAAGTTAAAAGAGTTGGGTGTGTTAGGAAAAAAAAAGACAGCATCAGTTATTTCTGAGAAAGAATAGTTTTATACAATGAAACATACTCATCAACCATTCTGTTGATGTTAAATAGTTGTTCAGCTCTCTCCCGCGCTTTCAATCTCATAGTAGAATAATCATTCTCAGATAAACCGTATACTTTCTTCACCGCTGCACACATACCTTCAAAGCCCTTTTCTTTAATAATGAAGTCTCCTCGCGTTTCGTCGTCTGGATTTACAAGAAATCCTGTTTCTCCATCCTTAATAATTTCAGGCATTGATCCGCGCGCATACGCAACTACTGGTGTGCCGCATGCCATAGCCTCAACAACGGTAAATCCAAAGGGTTCTTCCCACTTCAGAGGAAAGAGAAATAATTTACTTTCTTGATATTCTTTTACTAATTTTTTTCTTAAGATATTAAAATCTAATCTTATTTTTGTAATTTGGTTAATAATATCTCTTTTTTCAATGACTTCTCTATGTAACCACTCTAGATACTCATTTTTGATGATAGGAAATACTTTTGTGGGGATTTTTAGCTTTTTCGAAATACGAAGCACTTCATCCAGTCCCTTTTCAGGCATAGCTCTCCCAGTCCATATAATGGATTTTCCGCCAGTAGGGTGAAATGTGAAGGTCTTTTGTGTATCAATACCATGATAAATTGTTCGTGCTTTCAGAAAAAATGCATTTTTATTCTGAACATTGCTTATTGAAACATGATGTAGGTTTTTAACATCATTAAAAATAGAAAAAAACTTCGGCATATAATCATTCTCTATTGGACCATGCATTGTAACTACAATTGGCCGGCGTATAAAGCGGGCAAAGGGTAAAAAAGTCTCACCAACTCCAACATTGAGATGAAAAATATCAAACTTTGACTGTAGACTTACTGCTTTCGAAAAAAGTGCGGTGTCAAATAAATGATGCCTCATTCGGCCAATATAGCTACGCTCGCTGGATGCATGGTAAAAAATAGATTCTTTGTTTGTTGGAACAAGTGAGTTGCCAGAACAAAACGAGGTTATTGTGAACTCCTTTGAATATCTGTGTGCGAGGTTGCGTGTAAAAATATAACTAAATATCTCTGTGCCTTTTTTGGTGTATGGGCCAATTTTTACGTAGTTTGAATTGATTATCCCTAAGCGAATTTTCTTGGGCATACATTATTATACCCCATTAAAGTAATCCCAAGCCCAGAAAGAAGTCATTCCGATACCCCTCTCAAGAAGATAATTGATTTTATTTCGCGCTGACTCCATATCTTCATACCATACAACATGCTTTCTCCCCTCCCCATCGGTATAGGTAATTTGTTTTTCTTTCGCATCGTTCATTTGTAATTTAAAATTTGAAATTTGTGATTCAATCTGCCGAAGTGATAGGGCAACTGCAGATTTCAGTGGCATCCCCTGATCATTTAACGTCCAATCATAGCCAAACATACCAAATGTCACTTCGAGCTTGTCTGTTGGGACTACAGAACTAAAGTCTGCAACCATTTGTTTGAAATCATAGCCGTAGTCACCTTTAACAAAAGGAAAATTAGGACCGGGTTCGCCTCCCGCTTTGTGGAAATCATATGCCATTATGATTATGCGATCACTCGCCTTTGCAATCTCCTGAACGTCATACGGCCTCATCCGATAAAACACATCTCCATACACAAGCACAAAACAATCCTTATAGTTTTTTTTCAGAGCTGAACAAAAATAGTGAACGAACTTTGATATTTGTACTGTTGTATCATTATTTAATGAATAGGATTTTTCCAGATTAAGCACAGCTCCAGAAAAATTATGTAACTCTACCTGTTTGAGCGTGTTTTCAACAATGCGCGCTTGCACCGCATACGAGTTAAGTGCGGAATCAATTACTTTGTCCTGCAACATACGCACAACCAGCATTTTACGATCTGAAGAAATTGATCCAACCATACCTATTTTTTGGAGTGAAAGGTCCTGTATTATTTCACCAGTATCATCAAAGCCGAGACCAAAATAATATGCTCGATTATATATATCTGGCGGCGGTGATGTTGCCCAGTAAGGTACAAAAATATTAGATTCGCTCCGTTTGTGAACCGAAGGAGATTTTGTTGGTGATGATTGGTTTTTATTAATTGTCGGAGATACAGTGCTTACTGATTGCACGGTAATTCGATATAACGCAAAAGAGAGGGCGACCAAGATTACAAGGAGTAAAATGTGCTTTAAATTTTTGTTCTTTTTCCCCATCTCATTATTGTATCAGTCATGGTGTTGACATTCTGTGTAACAGTTTTTATCATTCTTGCATGACCAAAATAACTCGACCTCAAATCTTTTTGGACTCAGGCAACCCCGACGATACGAAAAAGGCAAAATCACTTCTGGGGTTTTTAGATGGACAAACAACAAATCCTTCACTGGTGGCAAAAAATCCGGAAGTAGCAAAATACCTCAAAAAAGGTAAAAAATTAACTGAGAAAGAGCTCCTTTCTCTCTATAAGGGAATCATCCAAAACATCTGTGCAATCATACCTGGACCAGTTTCAGCTGAGGTATATGCAGACTGGGATACACCTGGTGAGCGTCTCCTTGAACAGGCACATATGATGTCTGAGTGGGGCCGGAATGTCTATATTAAGTTTCCTGTAGTTCCAAATGCGCTTGAGGCAGCTTCACAGTTTGTTCAAAAAGGAGGCAAAGTAAATATGACCCTTGTATTTGACCTTACCCAATCATCTGCCGTTTATGCCGCAACCGCATCAGCTAAGCATCCTCCTTTTATATCTCCCTTTGTGGGTAGATGGGACGACCGAGGCTATATGGGGCTTGATCTAATTAAAAATATTGCGCGGCAGTATAAGGGATATTATAAAAAAGCCCATCTCAAAGAATCACCTGTAAAAATACTTTCAGCCTCTATTCGCTCACTTGATCATCTCTATGGATCAATATTTTATGGAGCCGATATAGTTACTATACCGCTTTCGATTATTGAGGAATGGATTGGAGATGGAATGTGGATTCCAGATACCACGTATCGCGCCCCAACACATGAAAAAAAGTCACTTATATATGAAGACCTTCCGCTCAAAAGAAAAGAGGAATACGACATTCCCAATGTTCAAGGAAGTCTATTGAGTGAGGGTCTTGCAAAGTTTTTGGCTGACTGGAACAAATTAATTCAATAAATCATCTCATCAAGTTGACTTTCGTCGATGAGTATTACGCCGGGCCTACCCTCACCTGTGTTGGTTTGAACACCTGATAGTCCTGTGGGTAGCTGTATAAATCCATTCTTCGATAGATCTACAATCCAATTCAGTTTACTCCACCCTTTATAGCTGTATGTCAATGTAGCGAGTGAATTTTTCCAGTCGTTTGAGGCGGCACTATCAATAATCATTATTCTTCCAATAAAATATGGCTGAGGGTTTTTGGGATCATTAATCCCAAATACATACTTAATTTTCCAAAGGTCAGCGGGAGATCGCGTTGCGGCATATGCTATTACCTTTCCTGTCTTTTTTGCTTGTTCGGGTGTAAGATGTGACTGTTTCTGCATAAATGTATCCTCGATAAAAGCGTTAGCGGCCTCAATTGTAATCCCTTTCCTGTTGTGAATTACGTCAGCGACCACATTGTACCCGGTCTTATGTTCGTCACCATAATACGTAGCCCACCCCAAACCCTTATCAAGTGCGGTACGATACAGGGTGTCTACCGGACAGTTTGCTAGTGAACCCCCGATACATCCTATCTGAGGGGGATTAGCAACCATATCAGCTAACTTTGAATAGTTTGGTATTCGCACTCCTCCTGTTGGTGTAGGTACAGTGCGTGATGTTGGAGTAGGAACACGAGTTGGAGACGGAAGAAGGCTTGTTGTTGGCGTTGGTTTTGGTGTTGAGGTTGGTAATAATGATGTGGTTGCCCTTGGTCGAGGTGTCGAGGTTAATACATAGCTTCCAGTTGGGGTAGGACGAGGAGTTGAGGTAAGCACGTACGACATAGTAGGTGTCAAATAGCCTGATGGTGTCGCCGTTGGTGTTACTCCTGATAGATACTGTGTTGGCACTTCATCTTTTGCGTTTTCTTGAATCGAACGGAGCGCAATACCATAATCTACTACGTTCACTATTCCATCACTGTTTACATCTCCCTTTACGTTTTCGCCTGATTTACCCAGTTCAGCCATAATCATTGACAGGTCATATGAATCCACTCGGCCAGAAAATGGCTCAATATCTCCACCGAAAAATAACGATTGAGATAAATTAACATCGTTCAGGGCATCGCGGATAATAAATGAGGGAGTAGATTTTGCAAAATAGCCTTTTGGTTTGATAACTATCGTATATAAGGTATTTAAGGGAAGGTTTGCATCCAGAGATAGGGTACCAAGAAATGAACCGTCGCTCTCCCGTACGAATGCAACGTTGTGTTCTTCTCTCAACTTGCCCTGTGTGCTATGGTATAGGGTAATTGTTGCAGGAATTGTATGGTTGTTAAAAAACTCACCGTGTAGCCTGATTCGAAAACGGACAACCCGATATGATGCTTGAAGCTTCGTACTTCTATAAAAGAGTATGAGACCAGCAAATAACACAACTCCAACAATGATAAGAGCTATTCTCGTATGGGTGTTTTTTCTCATATCATAACTTAATGTGTTTTGTACTTTTGACAGCATTAAAAATATCAACTCCAAGTGAATATACATGTGTATTCTCAAGATCTAATACAACTTCAGTGTTTTGATTCTTGGTAAAAGTACATGTGACGAGAGTGTGGTTACTGTTTCCAAAAAGAATATGTTTGTCTGCAATGGTTGCCGTACCTATAATGGTTATGCCTTCTGGAGTTACAGCAAAGTGTGGATAGAGAGGTACTGCATTTCCTTGTTCACATGCGGGTTTGTTTACGCTGTTGACGAACTTCAATCCTAGATCAACGGCATCAAAAACGGTATATTCTTGCGCCTCCAACTGTACCCGAATCGTTACAGTATTTTCTACACTACTAATCTCTTTAACCAATACAACGGTTACGTCTGACGGCGCTGTATTGCCTCTTGCCATATTAACGCGCGCCTGTAATTCGCTATCTTCCCCTTGTTGTATTGATGATAAAGCGGGAACCTGAGGAATTACTTGCGATTGTTTTTTGACAATAAAAAAAATAAGAAGACCAGGTAATAAAACAATGAGGAGCACTGCAATAAGGCGTTTCATTATGTATTAGTGTATGCTTATTTTTATTCGAAGTCAATTCCCTTGACAAAGGGTATAAACTCATCAATAATGAAATATACCTATGAAGATCACCCTGTACACCATAACAACATGTCAGTTTTCAAAACAAGAGCGTGAATATCTTGCTACGCATGGTCTTCAGTATGAGGAAAAAAACCTAGAAATGAACCGAGAGTTTTTATCAGAAATGCTTACCGTAGGTAATAATTTTGCAGGTACACCAGTGACCAAGATTGAAAAGGACGACGGTCAGATTGTGGTTTTGAAAGGATTTACTAAAGAAGAGTTTGACAAAACGCTTGGATTTACAACAGATCAGCCAAAACAAGAGGCTGCAAACACAGCCCCTACAAACGAAGCTGTGATACCAGTAGCTTCTACTGAGTCCGCACAGCAACCTGCCGACAAACCACAAGTCACGGCTCCCGTTGCCCCCGCCCAGCAGCCTCCCACCCCACCAGAACAACCGGTTGCACAGGCGGCAGCACCACAAGCACCAGCACCACAAGCACCTACCGACCCAGCGATGGCCTCAATTTTGACTAATCTTGAACAAAAAGCGTCAAGTCCTGCATCACCGGCTCAACCTGCCATACCAGACCCAAAGTTTTGATAGCGTGCGTATAATCTACAAGGCACACAAAGTTCGTGTTACAATATAACCTGGCAATGAGGGGTATAGTTTAATGGTAGAATAGAGGTCTCCAAAACCTTTGATGGGGGTTCGATTCCCTCTACCCCTGCACGAGAGTAAGCGTCAATTCATTTAATACCTACTGCATAAATATCCGGATACTTGTTCAGTTGAGGATTAAAGTTTGCAAGTATAAGTAGTTTACCGTCACTAGTCACATCAAAATAGTCCAGTTCATGGGGGCCGGAATAGACAGTTTGCCTATTAGTGCCATCGTAATCTGCAATTGAGAATACCTGCTCATCATTGGTAACTAGGCTCCGCGAATTAGGATGCCACATCGGCATACCTTTAGCCGGTGTTTTAATTTCGTAATTCCGGTCTTCCTTACGGTCATATACATACAGACTATCTATTGTAAGTTCTCTATTTTCTTTGGTTTGATTTGCTCCCAGTAGTCGGGGTTGAATAACTATTGGCAACTGCACCTCTGACTTTGCCTTATACAGTATTTTGGATTTATCCGGGGACAACGATACTATTGAAAACGAATCGGATGCAATTTTTTGAAATGATTTAGGGAAAATCTCCAATAAACGAGCTTCTTCTTTCATTGTTTCCAGTGACCACGCTTCAAGTAGTGCGTCTTTGGAGCTTGTAACTTCAAAAAGCTGTGAGTTTTCCTCTTCAACAGACAATGCATATGCCACGGTATCTTCACCCCGTGCAAAATTGACTATTGCCTGTTTGTAATCGGGAGAAAAAGTCACGTCCGTTGGTACAAAAACAATATCGGCGGGAAACTGTTGCTTTTGCGCAATCAATTTAAGCGGTGGAAAAAGTGAAAAAGGCCGTTTGGAAACATCGAAAACATATATACCGTCTTTTTCGACATCACCGTTATCCACCACGAGAAGGGCTTTGTCTTCTTTATCAATGCGTACACCATATACTATGCCAAGCGTGGTAAGTGGAGTAAGCGATGGACTAACGGGAAATAAAGCCGCGTCCAAACTTTGAACAAGCTCACCCTTTAGGACGATATTTTTCTTCCATGGCGCATACCCTTCTTTTTTGACCTCAATTGTGTATTTTCCATACGGAAGCGTGAAGTGGGCGTCGGTTACTCCATAGAGAGTCCCATTGATATAAATCTGCGCGGATGAAGGGGTTGAAGAAACAGAAACGATTCCCGATGATGTTAGTTTTCCTTTTTGCACATCTATGCGGTATCCACGCGCATACAAAACAACCGCAACAAAAAGCACCACAAAGACAATCCCAAATATAAACTTGCTCATGAGGCTAATATACCCGTACCTGTCCTTCATAGACTATATTATACTATGATGTGAGTGTATCTTTTTCATAAACTCTATAGCACTATTGTATGATGTTCAAAAAAAAAGTTGGAATTGATCTGGGAACCGCAAACACACTGGTATATGTTGAAAAACAAGGAATTGTACTCAATGAACCCACTGTGGTTGCGTATTCACTCGAAAACAGGCAAATTCTTGCAGTCGGTGATGATGCCAAAGAAATGCTAGGACGAACTCCGGGCTCGATAGTTGCAGCGCGTCCAATGAAAGAAGGCGTAATCGCCGACTACCGCACAACCTCTGCAATGATTGCTTACTTTCTGAAAAAGGCACTTCGTGGATGGGTATTGTGGCCAGACATAATGATTGCAATACCAGGTGGATCATCTCAGGTGGAGAAGCGCGCTGTTGTTGCCGCTTGCAAACAGGCTGGTGCATCGAATGTATATCTTATAGAGGAGCCGCTTGCGGCGGCTATCGGTGCAAAAATTCCAATCGCGCAACCATCGGGACACATGATTGTCAACCTAGGCGGTGGCACAACTGAGATCGCAGTTATTTCACTAGGACAGTTAGTAGCATACAAAACTGTTCGAACTGCGGGTACTCGACTAGATGAGGCAATTCTGCATCATATGCGAAAAAAGCACAATCTTATTGTGGGAGAGCGCACAGCAGAACAGATAAAAATGACCATAGGTAATGCTTTCATTGAAAATGAAAGCGAAAAAAGAGTAATGGAAGTAAAAGGTCGTGATTTTCAGACCGGTCTTCCCAGAGTGCTTGATATTACCGAGGACGATGTGGGCGACGCACTCCAAAGACCACTAAAAACTATATTGGATGGCATTAAAGAGGTCCTATCCCAAACACCCCCTGAACTTGCGGCAGATATTGTAGACAAAGGAATTGTCCTTTCGGGCGGCACATCTCTACTTACAAACTTAGACCGATACATCAGCTACTATATCAACGTTGCGTCGTTTGTTGTGGAGGAACCGCTCTTTTGCGTTATACGCGGCATTGGTATGGCTATTGAAAATTTTGACAGCTATAAGGATGCGATATAATTTCCTATAATATTTTACTCATACTGTAAATAAGAAAAAAATGCTACGTTATTAAAAATAAAATAGCAAAATAAAACAAATATAGTAATTTTGACTCATTAAGAATAAATGAACAACTACAAAACAACATTAAGTACGTTTAAACAATCTATGACAATGTTCAAATTATGTATACAAAGTTAGTTGTTTTCTGAATAATATTGCGTGTGATTAAATCTTATAATATATGAATACGCACACAACACCTCATACCCTACTCGGAGTACCGCTTCACTTACTTACCATATCTAATATCCTAGATACAATTAA
Organism: uncultured Gammaproteobacteria bacterium; assembly: GCA_964488545.1. Taxonomy (GTDB): domain Bacteria; phylum Patescibacteriota; class Microgenomatia; order UBA1406; family GWC2-37-13; genus JAKBEU01. The sequence goes on along the minus strand of CAZAUL010000014.1, from coordinate 7,495 downwards.
AAAAGGACTAAATACACCTCCAAAATTTTTTCATCTTGTCTCTATAAATCCAGAAACAGTAATCATCGCACAATCAGATTCTGAACTTATGCGAATTTACCATTCAGCTGATTTAGCCCTTTGTGACGGCTCAGGAGTAAAAATTGCAGCAACAATACATGGCATACCAATTCCAGAGCGTGTCCCCGGCTCGGTTTTATTACCTCGTCTCCTTGATTTAGCAGGCCAGATGAGCTCAACAGTAGTCCTTATTGGCTCCCAGTCAAAATTAGCAGAAAAGATAGCTAATTGCTATTCTCGAAGCTATCCCAAGGCTAAATTTATTGGAACCATTGGATATCAAAATATATCAAAACCTACTCCGTCCGAGGAAAAAGAGATTGAATCGATAGTTCGCAGTACGAGGCCCCGTTTTGTTTTTGTTGCATTTGGCACCCCCTACCAAGAAAAGTGGATTGACTCGCACAAAGAGCTTCTTGACGGGGCGATTTGCATGGGTGTAGGTGGGGCATTTGATTACTTGGCCGGCGCAGCAAAACAACCTCCTCAATTTATATCTCAATTAGGACTGGAATGGCTATTTAGGCTATTTTTTCAGCCGTGGCGCATAAAAAGACAAATATCCCGCCTTCCCCTCTTTATTTTCTTGGTGATCAGGGAAAAAATGAAGAGTATAATGCTTCGCAAGAATGAACAGCAATCTTAAACAAGTCTTTGCATACTTTGATTATTTTTCGTATGATCCTTCTTTTGATCAAATACATTCTTTTTACCCAAAAAAAATTACCAAAGAAGAACTTACCGAGATGCTTTTTGATCTGATCAAGTACAAAAAAATAAAAACATATAGTACTAGAACTGTAAAAAATGTACATTTAGAGCGTATTAACAATGTATTTAATATTTTTTGTCATTTGAAATTTGTCATCGGTAATTTACGTTTCTATACTCTCCCCCAGTATAGTATCAACCACAAAGTACAAATTAAAAAACAAAATCTAAAATACTTTAAACAGATCGTCAGAAAAGTCCAAATATACATACAGTTTATTTCACTCCTACCCACTGTACGTTTTATAGCAATTACAGGGTCTTCGGCAATGATTCATGCAAGTCCCTCTGGAGATCTTGATTTGTTTATTATCACAAAACACCGTACATTATGGGCAACACGCGCACTCCTTGTGCTACTGGCAAAACTTATGGGTGTATATGGATCACATATCTGCCTAAACCTTTTTTTTGACGAAGCATATCTGAAAGTCCCACACATAAAACAAAATGTCTATGTTGCACATGAAATCCTTCAAATGCGGGTCTTACTTAATAAAAACAAGATATATGATCGATTTATAGACAGCAATCGGTGGATTTATAACCTCTTTCCGAACACACGCAGTCAATCGCTCATGCATACTGCAAGCGCAAAGGTTGGTTCAGGTGGCATTTTCGGTGGCATTGAAAGCATATGTCAAATGATTCAAACAGCAATTATCAGGAGAAATAAAACAGGCTATAAGATTTCGAATAAACAACTGTGGTTATTTCGTACAGATTACGAAGACAGGTTACGCCTCAGCAGACTTATCAAATAAGAACGTCAATTATTTTGATATAATGATGGCCACTGCCCCGGTGTTGGAATTGGCAGACAAGCACGCTTCAGGAGCGTGTGCCCAAAAGGCGTGAGGGTTCAAATCCCCCTCGGGGCACTTGTTAGTTATCAGTTCTTAGTTCTCAGTTCTTAGATTGGGAAGCTTTTTATCTTTATCTAAAGTAACTAAGACTTGACAACTAATTACTAACTTTGGAGGGTTGGCTGAGTGGCCCAAAGCGAGGGGTTGCTAACCCCTTGAGCAGCAATGCTCACACAGGTTCAAATCCTGTACCCTCCGCCACGCTTAAATTTGCTGTGCAAAGTGCAAATTTATTGCATTGACGAAAGCTACTTTTACTACCAATGACCGGTGATAAATCACAAATGTCAAATTACAAATCCACAATTCAATTACAAATAACTAATCACAAATTTATTTGTACATTGAACATTGGTCATTGATCATGGTTATTCCCCTGGTCATTGGTCATTTGACATTGGAAATTGATTTAGGAATATATTTTTATTTTTCTAATAATCTAAACCATCAAAAAAGAGTTGAACAAAAGGTACCCGTAGTTTATCGTGCAATTCTCTGCATTAGCCGCTCAACTTCGCGATCGTTAATGCGGTGGTGAGGTCCGCGGTGAGACAAAAGCGCACCCGAAAATGTTTTGGGAATATGCATAAGTTCATGGATGAGAGTTTTTATTTTTTCACGTTCGGATAATTTATCAAACCGCTTTGCAACAACCTCTATAATATAGTTTGGTTGAATTCCTGCAACCTCAAAAAATAGTTTAGACATACCCCAAATACGTGCGTATGCCCGTGTTTTTGCATCAAGGCTGCGAATGCAATGAATACGTTTTGTGTCAATGTGTCCAAATTGAAGCTCTTCAACAAGAATATCTATCATTTTTTTTATGTCGGGCGCGTGTAGATAATTCATTGAATTTGAAGGATACTGCATTTTTGCACAATTGTCTATGTTGTTTGTGCTTAACTTAGCTTGACATTTACTGTCGTTTCTTATTATAGTGAACATATAGCCGTTATTATTTAATGTATTGACTATTCGTATTGCACTACATAAAAACATGAAAAAGAGCTTCATAGCAATACTTTTCACCGCATTACTTGCGGCATTCTTTTTCTATCCCACAACGGCAGAAGCTCAGTTTAAAAAGGACTTTCTCTATAAATTTCAGAGTAGGTGGGCAGATATTGCTGCAAATAGTGCAGGTACAAAAATATTTCTCCTGAATGAATCCTATTCGCGTATTGAGGAGTATTCAAATGGCAGTGGCTATCCACTCCAGGCAATCCATGGGTCGTTTGGATCTGGTGACACGCAATTTAATAGACCGCAGGGTATTGCAATTGACCAAACTGAAGACTTGCTTTATGTACTTGATACGGGCAACAACCGCGTAGCGGTGTACGATATTTCGGGCGTTGCAGGTACATTTGCCCACGTAAAAAACTTTGGATCGGCTGGATCTGGTGTAGGACAGTTTAATAATCCAAGTTCAATTTCGGTTGCGCTTGACTATATTTATATTGCAGACACCGACAATCACCGAATTCAGCGCTGTCCTACAAGCGTAACTTCAGGTTCAGCGAGCACCGACTGTGTTGTGTGGGGAGGACTTGGGTTTGCTGATGGCAAATATAGTAACCCAAGGGGTGTTGTGTTAAGCCAGCAAGGTGCAGAAAACTTTGTGTATGTAGCCGATACCGGTAACAACCGCATACAAAAACTCGCATCATCGAGTGGAACGGTAGTTAGTACCTATGGGTCATATGGAACAGGGATTGGTCAATTCGTAAACCCACTTAAAGTTGTTGCCGATATGAGCAACAACATTTATGTTCTTGATACAACAAGCCGCGTGCAAAAAATGAACGCAAGTTTCTCCCCTGTTTTGGTATGGACAATGCCACAGTCGGCAACAGGACTCCATATTTATACCGGTGGAAATTTGATGTATGTATCTGAACTTAATAACCGGTTTGAGGTGTATTACAGCAACACGGGTGCTTTTAACGTTGCGGTAACAAACGAGATAGGTAGACCTGTTGATATGTCGATTGACACCTCAGGGAACTATTACATTACAAATAACTTTACTACACCGAATCAACCTGTCGTACAAAAATTTAATTCTAATTTTGTACAGCAGTCCGAGTGGACTGGTCTTGGTGCGTTAGGCACTGGAAATGCGTTTGCCTATACTGTGCTTGGACCAATGGGTCTAGGTACCAACACTGGTAACGATGTTTACGTAGCTGACACAGATGCCGATAGAATTCAAAAATACACGTCTGCAGGTTCTTGGGTATACTCACTTACCCCAGCACCAAGTCCAGGAGGCCCTGGTGCGTTTAACAGACCAAAAGACGTTGCAACTGAGTCTACAGGAAAATTTTATGTAGCCGACACCGGCAACAGTCGAATTGTGAAATTTGATTCAAATGGTGCATATACGTGGGCACGCGGAATGCCAACGCCAACTGCAGGCGGTCCAACTCCACTCCCCAACTCGACTCCTGCGCCATATGGTATTACAGTGGGTTCAGATAATAAAATTTATGTCGCCGATGTAGGGTTTCATCGCATTCAGCGGTTTGACGCAAATGGAACCTATGAAACGTCATGGGGTGTGTTTGGATCAGCAGACAATACAGCACTTCCCCAACTTGATACTCCACAAGGAATGGCAATTGATCTTAGTGGAAATATTTATGTTGCTGACACTGGCAACAACCGCATCCAGCGGTTTGATCAAAATGGCACTCTCGCAACTCGCGTGGTGTGGGGTAGTTATGGTACGCAAGATGGAAAGTTTGATGGACCCCGCAATGTATTTGTAGACTCGCAAAACAAAGTGTACGTCAGTGAAACTGGCAATAAACGGATTCAAGTCTTCGGTGATGCAACGGGAAGCGCTGCGCTTATTGTAACGCAGACAAGCGGAACAACCGTCAGCGAAGGCACAACAACATCTGACCCTGCTTATCTTATTGATAGCTACACTGTCCGACTCAATACCCAGCCAACAGCAGATGTAAATGTTACCATTACCGTTTCAAACACTTCTCAAGCATCGGTGTCGTCATCTCGACTTACGTTTACCCAATACAACTGGTATATCCCCCAGGTTGTAACTGTATATCCTATCCACGACTCGGTTGCCAACGGTACACACTATGTGACTATTTCTCATAAGCCACAGTCTGTGGACTTGTCATACCAAAATCTTCCACAGACATCGTGGGCCGATGTAACCGTAACCATAAACGACACTATTGATACGCCGGGTATAACATTTTCGACCAACACAGTCGCCGCCGCAACAGAAGGCGCACAACTATCAAATGCTTACTCAATTGTCCTCAATACACAACCTACCAGCAACGTTACGGTTAACTTGGTACCTGATAGTTCAATGCTTGTGTCCCCTACGTCCGTAACATTTACAACAACTTCTGGTGACTGGAACTCACCTCGTTTCATACATATACTTCCAGTGCACGACTATGTAGCACAAGGTACACACGTTGGTCTTATTAATCATTCAGCCACCTCAACCGATCCACTCTACGCATCACCTACTGTTGAGTTTAGTGAGTCTTCAGGCAATGTCTCGGTGAATATTACTGATATTGATACGCCAGGCGTTACCATTTCGGAGTCATCGGTATCTGTGTCAGAAGGTGGTACTACAGACTCATATACTGTTAACCTTACATCAAAACCAACACAGGAAGTGCAGATATTTATCCAGGATGCAAGTCCGTCTGCACTTGTATCTATTTCACCAAGCACTGTCGTGTTTACTCCCGAAACTTGGGCAGTTGGATCACCGCAAACAGTAGTTGTTTCAGCTATCCATGACTATATTCAAAACGACATAAACCCGCGTACAACACGCATTGATCACACTGCGAGTTCGGGGGATCCAAACTACAATGGTATCAATGTGGCCAGTGTATCAGCATCGATAACAGATGTAGATGAAGGTGGACTGCTTGTCTTTAAGTCAGGTGGCGGATCGGTAACCGTTACCGAAGATGGAACTACAGATACCTATTTAATGCAACTTACCAGTGTGCCATCGTCTAATGTGACCGTGACCTTAACCTCAACCGATGGTCAAGCTACTACATCTGCCTATATATATACCTTTACTCCTGCAAACTGGAACACACCGCAATATGCAACTGCAAGTGCTGTTGATGACTCACTTGAGGAAGGAAGTCATATTGGCACCATACTTCATACACTTGACTCATCAGATGCAAATTTTGATGGTAAAACATCGCTTTTGGCTATTGGGATTACTGATAATGATGCGGCAGGTCTTACCGTACGATTACCCAACGGTGTAATTAATATAGCTGAAGACGGCCCCACAGATACGTACTATATTAAGCTAAACTCACAACCATCATCAACAGTAACCTTATCATTTACTGCTGAAAATCAGGCAACAGCAACTCCTGCTTTGGTAACATTTACCCCAAGCAACTGGAATGTAGAACAAGAAATTACCATGTCTGCAATTCAGGATTTTATTATCGAAGGTCCACACACTGCATCGGTTGTATACACAGCATCATCTGTTGATGCCTCCTATTCAGGAAAAACAGCAAGCTTTACTATTGATATTTCGGATGACGACTCGATGTATCCGGGCGTGAACTTTATTGAAACAAATGGTATAACCGAGGTTGTACAGGGTGCAAGTGAAACTGATACATATACCATCACACTAACCAGTAAGCCAACTGCAAACGTAAAAATTAAGATTGTAACGGATAATGCAATTGCCACTACTTCAGCCGGTGTGTACTGGTTTACACCATCAAACTGGAATGTTCCACAAACAGTCACGGTTACCAGTAAAAGCACACCGGGTCTTGATGCTGACTTGACAGCGCATTTTTCCCACCTCCTCACATCGTCAGACGCACATTACAATAACATTGGTGTTCCTACGGTTACTGTTATAGTGCGAGTCAATAGAGGTGCTAATGCGGCTTCTGCGGCAAATGCAAAACCACCAACATGTAGCTATACACCTCCGTATAGTGCTCCTCACCTGTTCCAGATCACAACCAATCAAACACAGGCAACCCTCTACTTTACACCTATTATGGAAAATATTTCATACTACTTTATTGCCTACGGATATACACCTGGTGATGTACGGTTTGGTGCAAGCTACGATTATGGACCCTATCCGGGTGTAGTCAATTACACGGTAAACATGCTTGCTCCTGGCACTACCTACTACTTTACCGTTCGGGGTGGTAATGGGTGTGCAACCGGGCCTTGGTCAAGCAGTGTAAAGGCAACAACCGTTGGTCCCGAAAGTAGTGCTCTAACCACGCGTAACTTCTATGCACCTGCCGGATCAAGTTCAACTGGATCATCAGGATCATCATCAGGAGGATCAACCGGATCATCATCGCCAACTGGTGGTATTTGGCTTACTCGTGACCTGTATCCGGGCAGTCAAGGAGCAGATGTGCGATCGCTTCAGGAATATTTAAATGCAAAAGGATTTACACTGGCAACATCAGGACCAGGGTCCCCCGGCAATGAAACCACATATTATGGTGCACTTACAACAGCGGCTGTACGACGCTTCCAAGAGGCGCATTTCCAGGAAATATTAAGTCCACTTGGATACTTTAGCGGGACCGGCATATGCGGACCATCTACAAGAGCCTACATCAACAGTCATCCGCAATAGTAGTCATAAAGTCTATAAAGTCGTAAAGTCGTAAAGCCCCCACTTTGTCATTCTGAACTTGATGCGACTCCTGTTCAATAAATCACAAATGACAAATAACAAATCGCACAAATGAAATACCAATGTCAAATGA
>CAZAUL010000013.1:0-22490 GCA_964488545.1 uncultured Gammaproteobacteria bacterium | reverse complement strand
TAGGCAATAAGGCGCTTGAAAAAGAGGGTGAGGGCAAGTGGGCAGAAAAAATGTTACTTGACTATTTTGCGGGTCAGGAAGTAAAGCCGGCTGTAGTCGAAACAAAAGAAGGACAAACGCAACCCCCACCGTCAAATGAAAAATTTGAACTTCCTATGCATGGATTTGATACGCATGCCATGTCATCAACAGGAATTGAAATGATAACGAAGGCGGGGGATGTATTTTTCAAAAATTCAACAACTGCAAAAACGTGGGAACACTCAAATTTAATAACTTACTTTAAAGACGCTGTAGTAATAAATGCATTACCTGACGCTCCTGATGAACAACTACCTACTGCCGCGCTGAAAACGCACGCATTTAGTCCTGATGAACAAGAGGTTGTAACATACAAAGACCGGTTTTGGAGAAGAAAGCTCAGCGGAAACGACTGGCAAACAGGGTTTTTAAAAGACTATTTCACCGACCAAAAGGTGGAAAAGGGTGTTTTACCGGTAACCTATTGGGACATACACACGTTTTCACCGTCAGGCCAGGAAATAATCGTGGTTGGAGAAAGTGTGTGGGTAAAACAGCAGGGCGAAGTGGAGTGGAAACTTAAGACGCTTGCTGAACATTTTGGTCCCGACTTACCCCTTGACCAGCATGTTGAAGAGAAACAAAAAATTGACCAGGAAATTCATAAAAAACAGTTTGCATCACTACGTGAAAAAGTGATGAATGAGATTCTTAAATTTTTCCGTCCAGAGCTTGTCAACCGTTTTGATGAAACTATCATGTTTGAGCCACTACGCTACGAGCATATGGCAAAGATTGTGCGCATACAACTCAAAGGAGTTCAGCGCGCAATGGAAGAACAAGATATGGGCTTTAGCGTGACCGATGCTGGTATTAAGGAAATTGCCCGAAGTGGATTTGATCCAGTATTTGGTGCACGTCCACTGCGACGAGCAATACAGCGATTGGTTGAAAATCCAATCTCTAGTCTCATAATTGAAAAAAAGGCAAATCCTGGTGACGAGGTGAATGTTGATTTTGATGGAGCACAATTTGTATTCAATATTCAAAAAGCAACGCTCCTCGAAAAAAAGAAGACAGAACAAAATGGTAAAAAATTTCTTTGCGAGGTATGTGCCGCTCGCTTTAGTACAGAAGTAGTAGAGCATGCAACGGTGGTGTGCTCATACTGTGGATCTTCCAAAGTGCAAGAGGCAATTGATCTTGAGCAAAAACAACCAGCTCCACAAGAACAAAGTAAACCCGAGCAACCACCAGCATCTGTAATTGCAGAGCCGCAAAGTGGTGGTGCGACAGCACCTGCTCAACAATGATAAACTACACACCAATCGATATAGAGTTGATGAAAAAGGAGGTTGCCTCAGGGCAACACCATGGCCTAGATATTAATATACTATTCCTTTCACTGATACTTATTACCCTTGTGATACTTGCAGGACTTTTATTTGTGCTTATTCAACAAAGAGTTCACGAATTATCGTTTGGGGTTAGTTCAATAGCATGAACTCGATACTGGGAATTATTGCTATTTTTATATTCTCTCGAGCAGTTCTTCGGCACATGTTTCTCTTTTTGCATTCATTCACTCGCTCTCAGTCGGTTGGTATTGGAGTAATTTCAGTATTGTACTTTCCTGGTACGGTTGTACATGAGATGTCACATTACGTGGTAGCCTTACTACTCAATATGCATCCTCGCGACGTTTCACTTTTCCCGGTTATTGAAGGAAGACGTGTTCGGTTGGGTCATGTTGAATATGAAAGGCAAAAAGGAGATTTTATCCGCCCCATTTTGGTGGGTATTGCACCATTATTCGGAGCGGCAGTGGTACTATGGCTTATTATCCAAGCTAATCTATTGTTTCAGGGGGGGGTGTTTACACAAATTATAACTGGATATTTTTTACTTTCGGTAACTGCCAATATGTTCTCTTCCGATCAAGATCTTAAATATAGTTGGTATTTAGTTCCTCTCGGATTTGTACTCGGACTTGTTTATTACGTAATTCCGTTTACTATTCATCCGGGGCTATTTTCTACAGTGCAGTCTACAATATCCTCGTTTCTGACAGTTATTGAACCTGCTATTTTGTTTTCTGCAGTGGGGCACGGTATACTATTACTAGTCTTTATACTTATTAATAAACAACTATGATCAAATCGGTATACGCTCAGCAGGTAAACCTTAACGGTGTTGGTATTGAGGGCCCGCTAAAAGGATACGAGACAATTGGAGATGTAATTAACAATCTTGTTCCATTTGTCATATCAATTGGAGGTGTGCTTCTCTTTTTTATTCTTATGTGGGGTGGGTACGACTATGTAACATCGCAAGGTACACCCGAGAAGATAAAGTCTGCTAATGCAAAAATTACCGCTGCGGTTGTAGGATTTATTCTTTTGGTCCTTTCGTTTCTTATTACCAGAGTCATTTCTTATATCTTTGGAGTCGGAGAGGGAATTATTTAGTGCTGTATAATGGGGAGATGGTTTTGAAACGCATTACACTTCATTCATTTAGAAACATTATATCGCGAACACTTTCGATATCGCCAACGCTCACTGTACTTCTTGGTGAAAACGCTCGAGGAAAGACAAATATACTCGAATCGATTCATGTTGGTATACACGGAGAAGGATTTCGAGAGGCAAAAGAAGATGAACTGGTTATGATGGGTGAACGGAGTGCACAAATAGACCTACTCCTTGCTGACAATGTGAAAGAAAGACAATTTCGCATTATTATCACGCGGACAGATGAAGGAAAAACAGAAAAAAAATATTTTGTAGAATCGGTGAAAAAAATGGGGTCGCAGTACAGAAGCATGAATACCCACACTGTATTGTTTTCACCAGAACAGATAGACATTATTATTGGATCACCTGATATACGGCGTGAGTACATGAACTCGGTTATTGGGAAGTATGATATTCAGTATAAAAAACACGTTACCAACTATGAACAGGCGCTCCGAAAAAGAAATAAAATACTCGAGTATTTTACATCTGTAGACAAGCTACAAGACGAACTCTTATTTTGGGATGCATATCTTGTTAAAGAAGCACAGTATATTTCTCAAAAGAGAAAGGAGTATATCGACTATATAAACTCTAATGCATCGGTAGACAGTCATACATTTTTTGCAGAGTACGTTCAGGATGAATTTTCGCTTGAGAGACTATCTGAAAAGAAAAATCTTGAGTTAAAACTCAGAAGAACCCTTATCGGTCCGCAAAAGGATGATTTTGTATTTTCGATGGGGAGAAAAAAAGGGAGTCATAAAAATATTCATAAATACGGATCCCGTAGTGAGCAGAGAATGACAATTTTTTGGCTTAAAATGAACGAAATTCATTATTGCAAGGAAAAGTTACTCATTACTCCACTTTTACTTCTTGATGATGTTTTTTCCGAGTTTGACCATGATAACAAGGAAAGGATTCTTAAACTTATTGATCAATACCAGACCGTTATGACGACTACAGAAAAAGAACGGATTTCACTCCTAATGCAGGAACAGAACGATATAGCGGTAATCGAGCTTAATTGATGAGATAACCTCCATCTACAACAATCTGAGTCCCAGTCATATAGTTGGACATTTCTGAGGCAAGAAAAAGAACAACCTTTCCGATATCATCAGGAACACCCATGCGCCCGAGAGGTACCTCCATTTTTGGAGCTTCAGGAAACCTATCTGTTTCGGTGACTTTGCCACCTGACTGCATTGCGGCAACGCCCGGTGTCATAACTCCCCCTGGCGCAACAGCATTTACTGTGATATTGTGTTTTGCCAATTCAAGGGCAACGTTTTTAGTAAAGCCCCAAGCACCATGTTTAGATGCGTCATAATGGGCAAGACCAACCATTGAGGGGTGAAGTGCGTCAATTGATGTTATATTGATAATTTTTCCTTTTATATTCTCACTAATCATATGCTCGCTTACGTACTTTGTGGTAAGAAATAGTCCGCGCAGATTGATTGCGACTGTTTTATCAAAGGTTTCAGCGGTGAGAGTTGCGAGTGGGGAAAAAGGGAATATTCCTGCGTTGTTTACAAGAATATCAATTCTACCGCCCAGTTCAACAGCCTTTATCACAAGATTTTTCACATCATTCTCAAGAGATACATCTGTTTGTACTGCGTCTGCTTTGTATCCTTTTTCTCGTAACTCGTTTGCAGTTTTTTGAGCCTCATCAAGCTTGCGTGCAGCAATGATAACATGGACACCTGCTTCAGCTAGTCGGTATGATATGCCAAAACCAATACCAACAGAGCCACCGGTTACTATTGCAACTTTGTCGGTTAAGTCCATGAGTTTGTTATGAGGCGTTATATTCATATAGTTTCAGTGTACTATATTCTTCTCACAGAATAGTACCGGCAATCAGAACTGAAAGAATGTAAACCACAATTCCTCCTGGCACATCGATAATATAGTGCTGTTTTGTAAATAATGTTGAGATAGAAATCAGCAGTCCAGCAAGAATGGATAACAGCGCATACTGTGGATATCCAATCACCAAATAGTGGGCGCAAATAAGCGCAACATATACATGTGCACTTGGCAGACCGTTGCCATCTTCATCGTAGCGGTGTACATAGCGTACCATTCGATGAAAGAGCGAATCACCAGATACATGGGGTCTTTTTACACCGTTGGGAAGAAAGTACCAAATAGGCAGTGCAATTGCATACGAGATAAACAATGCTACCGTAAGAGGATAGAATAGGTTGGTATTCCAGAGCGTTGTAAATGCAATAGCGGTAAATACAAAATAAAAAAGATAGGGAACGACAAAGATTGGTATCAATGGGATTTTTTTGTCGATCGGCAGTTCCCAGTAATACTTAGATTTCCGCTTATTTAACGGAACATACAAGCTCTTAAAGGCAATGAGAGCAAAAAGGAGAATAAATTTCATCATATTTTTTTTCCTCCCCACCTCCACTCAGGTTTTTCGCCTTTTGCATAGCACACAACGATTAACGGGATAGTTATGAATATAATCTCAAAAAACAGCCTCCATGAAAATGAGGTTGTCGTGTCAAACATCTGTTGAAGAGTTACGACTCGAGAGTAGAGTATACCAATATATAGAGCTAAAACTGTCCATCCCTGCCAGGTGACAGGGTACCATCCCCAGCCGTAATTTTTAGCTTTAAACCAAAGTTTTTTGTTATGATTTTGCATGCTTAATTGTAGCAAACAGATGAAAATGCGCTTGACAAAAATAGATCCTGTAGTATACTTATACCTAGATAGTAAGTTTGTTTTAAGTACTTTCTTAATGTATAGTACTTCTTGAGTTCTTCATAGTTTTTACACTTAATTTTTAGAAGAGCTTCACTCTCTTACTTATTTTCATACTTAACGCTTAACTGTCCGAGTAATTCGACACGAAAGTAAGACAAGTATTTTAATTACAATTTCCGTATTGTGCGTATGTATACAAACATGAAAACTCGCAACACCCGTTTTTCGGGGAATTCGTTTAGATCAGGTAGATTTTCAAGTGGTCGCAGACCAGCTCGAAAATCAACACATTCTATTCATGAGTATATAAAAAGAGCAACGGTGAAAACTCAGCCGATTATTGAAGAGGCACCTGCTCCTATTGTAGAGATTGGATCTCTTAACCTACCGCAAACACTTACAATGGCGGTTACTCGCCGAGGATATACTGCATTAACGCCTATTCAGGCAGCAGCAATCCCAGCTATCCGCGATGGAAAAGACGTGATTGGTATTGCCAATACGGGAACTGGTAAGACGGCGGCATTTTTGCTTCCCCTTATCGAACGAATTCTCAAAGACCGCACATACCGGGCTTTGATAATTACCCCCACACGAGAACTTGCTTTACAAATTAGGGATGAGCTACGCAAACTTACCGGTACTATGCCGATTTGGAGCTCATTTTGTATTGGGCAATCTTCAATGTATAGTCAAATACAGGAGTTAAGACGAAGCCCTCACGTAGTAATTGGTACTCCTGGAAGACTGAAGGATCTTATTGAGCGAAAAGCGTTACGGCTTGAGTCATTTAAAATGGTTGTACTTGATGAAGCCGATCAGATGCTTGACATGGGTTTTATTCATGATGTAAAACACATCATTTCATTTTTACCACAGGAAAGACAATCTTTGTTTTTCTCAGCAACATTATCGCCTGCAATTAATACACTTATCCAGTCGTTTGTCAAAAATCCTGTTACTGTTTCGGTAAAAAAACATGAAACTGTAGCAAACATTAAGCAAGAAGTAGTTACAGTGGACCCAACACAAAAACGAACCAAACTTGCCGAACTCTTAAAGCAAGATGCGTTTAAGAAAGTTATGGTATTTGGACGCACCAAAATGGGTGTAGAAAACTTATCACGAGCACTTTACAGTGAAGGCTTTAAAGTTGCCGCTATTCATGGAGATAAGGCTCAGTTTCAGCGACAACAAGCAATTCGTATGTTTAAGGAAGATGTGGTTCAGATACTTGTTGCAACAGATGTTGCCGCACGAGGAATTGATATTGAAGGAATAACACACGTAATTAACTACGAAGTTCCAGACACATACGAGGATTATATCCATCGCATTGGTAGAACTGGTCGTGCCGAGAATGCTGGAGTTGCACTTACTTTTGCCGCCCATGCAGCAGAAGAACAAGGTCGCACTCCGAATAATCGGTTTAGACCTGCTCGTCCTCAGGGTCGTTCATTTGGAAATAGACCTTCTGGTGGAAGACCTGCATATGGGAGGCCAAGCGGAGGCTTTCGAGGAAGATCAAAACCATCATACTATCGAGCTGATAGGAGGGGGTAAGTTATTTTACTTCTCCTGTTTTCTTTGCCGCTTCTATAAACTTTGATTTATAGAGCAGTCTTTCTTCTGGTGAAAAGAGGGTGAGCACCTCAAAATCTATGGTTGTTTTTTTATCTTTAAGTAGTGCTGAATGTGCTACTGCATATCCATAAAAATTCCATTCTGCATCTATTAGAAGAACGGCAATATGAAGGGGAAATGCACGTTCGCGTTCAAGCGTAACCGTATATGTATTACCAATAGCCAGTCCACCAAAGTCAAATGGAGTAGGGGGGCGAAGTAGTGTATTTAGTTCAACATAATATCCCATAACGACAGTGTATCACACTCATATCTGATTATTCGAATAATCAGATCGCTTGACATTTGTCCCCTCCTCTCTTTATACTTTATCTATTACTTTTATTGTAATAGTATAAAATAATGAACACTGCATCGTTTTTTTGCTAAAGGAGGCGACACATACTTCATTTCGTCTCCACCTTCAAACAAAAAACTATTTTATTATTAGTTCCAAGGATAAATCACTATGTTTCCTGCGTTTTTAATTACGTTTCGGGAGGTTATTGAAGCAACAGTTATTGTTGCAACCATTGCTGGAATATTAAAAAAACTCAACCAGCATGAAAGTCTTTCGGTTGTATGGAGGGCAACGATAACTGCAGTGGTAGTGAGTATTGCGCTTTTAATTGGCGCAAGTATTCTTGGATTTAATTTACAAAAAGCCTACTCTGGCAAGACAGAAGAGTTTATTGAGGGTGTACTCATGGTTGTGTCTGCGGGATTTATTACGTGGGCTGTATTTTTCCTTCATACTTATTTTTCAGTGCATAAAAATGCACTCATGAAAAAAGTAAAACATACCATTCAGACACAACAGGATCGCGGTTTGTTTGTACTTGTTTTTACTGCAGTATTTCGAGAGGGGTTTGAAATAGTTCTATTTTTGGGAAGTATTTACTTATCTAGCAATCCGACAGAAATCGCATATGGATTTTTAGGGGGAATCCTTATTGGTCTTCTTGTGTCGTATATGTTCTTTAAGGCAACGGTAAGTATGTCTATCGTATATGCGTTTAGAGTTTCTAGTATTCTTCTTATTCTTTTTGCAGGAGGTTTGGTTGCTCGTGGGATACACGAATTTGCAGAAGCGGGATTATTTACAGAGTATCTTACATTCACCATTCCACTTATTCCAGCCTCAGGAACAATTATGGGTGATATGATAAAGGCACTCTTTGGCATTACTCAAAAAATGGATATTACCCAACTGATTGCATACGCACTATATATAGGCACTATGTCATGGTATGTGTTTGGACGAAGAAGCAGCAAGGATGTGCCAGCAGTTGTCGCATGAGGGCCCATAGCTTTCGCCAGCACCTATGGAGATTTGTTTTTTCGTTCGGATCTTACGGTATGAATGACGCGCTGTTTTTTGTCCGCAGTTATCACACGTG
This sequence comes from uncultured Gammaproteobacteria bacterium, assembly GCA_964488545.1. Lineage (GTDB taxonomy): Bacteria > Patescibacteriota > Microgenomatia > UBA1406 > GWC2-37-13 > JAKBEU01. Next base: position 14,188 of record CAZAUL010000013.1, on the reverse strand, counting down.
GACATGAGTTCTTCTGTATGGTGCGCGATCTTACTCAACCCAAGCGTTGCACCAAATGGTTGTTTGTAGCTGTCGTAAAACAAACCCACCCCAACAACATTTCTGCCAAGCTTTATCTGTTTTTGTATGTGTATCACAATAGATTCAAAGGTGAAAAAATTAAGCTCATCTATAAGTATGGTTTTTATTTTTTTACTCAGAGGGGGAAACGAAGGCTTGAGGTGATCTATGCTAAATGCAGGGAGCGACTGTCCATTGTGGGTAACTATTGCATGAGTGGCATAACGGGTGTCAATATTGGGTTTAAAAATGCGATATGACTCTTTTTGGAGAGATTTTGTGTATTCGATAAGCCAGGTGGTTTTGCCCGAAAACATAGGGCCCCCAACTATAGTCAACATGCAAAGAGTATAGCACGAATAGGCTGTCAGGTTGTGATATACTTTATCTCAGAATCTGTCCTCCATATCTTACTTTTCGCCTTAGCTATTATTCATAGCACGGCTCAAAGAGCGATACTTGGCGGACTTAAGAATCTGTAATTCATCTTTCAGATTCATAACAGATTCTAAAGGAGAGGTGGCAGAGTGGTTGATCGCGCAGGTTTCGAAAACCTGTATGGCAGCAATGTCATCGAGGGTTCGAACCCCTCCCTCTCCGCATTTTGATAGAAAGTCCTACTAGTCCCTTCAACCCTATCGGTTTGGCCCATTGGGGCTTTCTGAAAAATCATCAGAAACACCAACACTCCCAATACAGTCCTGTAGAATGAAAACTGCCCAAAATGCCCTCAAGGAAAATGTCGGCGGTTCTAACCTTTTTATATTATTTAGCTTGTTGTGGCTTTCTCCAATGTTTTTGAAGTTTCGTTCGAATCCCATCTCTATCAATTAATACATTATGGGTTTAAATGTGTATTTTTAAAACTCCCGTACTATAATAGTATTTATATTATTTCTACAATCAGTAGAAAGTAGTCACTATAAAGCGTATTTTCATATGAAAAAAACTTCCATATATAAAGAGCTCTATCAAAATAAGAAATTTAGGTATCTTTTGTGGGCTTTTTTGATTGTATTACCTTTCGAAATATTGTCGTTTTTTTCTATACATCTTCCGAAAATAGTTGAGATCCCATTATTTATTACTCTCATACTCCTTTTTGGCAGAAATGTATTCAAAGGAGGTTTTCAAAGCCTTATTCATTTACGGTTTTCTGATATAAATTTGTTGATGACAATAGCTATTTTTGGAGCACTATATCTCCAAGAATGGGAAGAGGCGGTAATCATTGTGGTTCTTTTTGCACTTGGGAATACGCTTGAGGATTTTGGGATAGAACGGAGTCAATCCGCTCTTGAGACACTGGTTGATAATACTCCTAAAACAGCACAAGTAAAAGATGAACTATCAAAAACACCCGTAAAAGAGATACATATTGGCGAGATTATCATAATCAAACCTGGCGATCAAATTCCCCTTGACGGAAAAGTTACAGAAGGCTCATCTTTAGTTGATGAGTCGACAATCACAGGAGAACCCCTTCCCAAAAGCAAATATATTGGCGATCAGGTTTACGCGGGAACTATCAATGGAAGTGGATATCTGGAGGTAAAAGTTTTGAAGCTTGCAGAGGACAGTACCCTTTCCAAAATTATTGAGTTAACATATTCATCTGCAGAAAAGAAATCTCATTCACAAAAATTTATTGAAAAATTTGCTTCATACTATACTCCGCTCGTTATAAGTGTTTCTTTTTTTCTTGTCCTTATCCCAGTAGCATTTCTTGGCCAATCATTTACCCCTTGGTTTACTCAGGCACTTACTTTGCTTATTATCGCCTGTCCGTGTGCGCTTGTTATATCTACCCCCATTACCATATTCTCAGCTATCGGCAATGCAACAAAACGGGGAGTGTTAATTAAGGGTGGAAGGTATATTGAGGAACTTGGAAAAATAAAGGCAATTGCCTTTGATAAAACACGAACCCTCACAAAAGGTGAATCTATTGTTTCAGATATAATCCCGTTTAATGGATTTTCAAAAAAAGAAGTGCTCGCATGTGCATCTGGTATTGAGTCATTTTCCGAACATCCTCTTGCTCAAAGTGTAATAAAAGAAGCAAAAAAACATGGTCTTGATCCTCACAAATTTACCAATTTTGAAGCGGTTTCAGGAAAGGGATTGAAGGGGGACTGTTTAATATGCACCGATAAACATCACTGCTTAGGGAATCTTAAATTCATCACTCAAGAACATTCTGTCGAGAAACATGTCATACAACAAGTTGAATTACTGGAGAAGCAAGGAAAAACAGCAGTAATTATGAGTGATAATAAGAAAGTTGCAGGAGTTATTGGAATTACTGATGAAATAAGAACGGAAACTAAAGCAACAATACAAACTCTTCGTCAGTTGAATATTGAACCGATTATTCTAACGGGAGATAACACATCTTCTGCTTCCTTCGTTGCAGAAAAAATTGGAATCGACAAATTTGAAGCAGGTCTCTTGCCCGAACAAAAGGTTGCTGAACTATCCAAGCTTATTAGTAAATACAATCATGTGGGGATGGTTGGAGACGGAGTAAATGATGCCCCCTCTCTTGCTACTGCATCTGTTGGAATTGTTATGGGGGCAATTGGTTCAGATATTGCGATCGAAAATGCAGATGTGGCACTCATGACCAATAACCTTTCACATATCCCATTCCTTGTAGAACTTGGTAAAAAATCTGTCCAGACTATTCAAGTAAACACAGCCGCAGCAATTAGTGTTAAATTTTTATTCCTTTTGCTTGCATTAATTGGAAAAAGTAATCTGGCATTTGCAATTTTTGCGGATGTTGGAGTTACTATTTTGGTAATATTAAACAGTTTGCAATTATTTCAATTTAATAAACACGCATGACAACCCTTGTTCAAGGAAAACTAGAAACAGAAGTGATGAAAATAGTTTGGGGCAAAAAAGATTGTTCACCTAAAGAAGTGCTTGTGTTGTTAAATCATCAGTTTGCACTTACAACTGTATCAACAATTCTTGAAAGACTATACAAGAAAGATCTCCTTAAAAAGGTGAAAGTAGGGGGACGAGTGAGATATGTTCCAAAAATCACTCAGGAGCTCTATAGTGAAAAATTAGTAAAACAGTTTATGGGGAAAATGGTTGGTTCATTTGGCGACCTTGCGATGACTTTCTTTGCCCGAGGCGTAGATCATCTTCCAAAAGAGAAAAGAAAAGAATTAACCAATCTTCTGACTAAATATGAAAAGAAATAGCATAAATACTATTCTTTTTATAGTCTTAAGCCTCCTTGCTCTTTACTTTATTTATCAGTTAAAGAATATCGCTCCTATGGTAATAAATAACACCATCCTGCTTTGTGATAAGTGTTTATACAGTCTTTTACCTACTATTAAAAATATCACATTAACTCTTTCTTTGTTTTCAGCTTTGAGTCTGACTATCTCATTAGTAAAGACATTTCTATTTAGAAAGAAGATTCAACAGTCGCTTACAATAAAACCAAAATCAATTATTTTCCTTGAAAAAAAACATAATTTACACAATAAAATCATTGTGTTTCAAGATTCACGATTAATGGCGTTTTGTTTGGGTATCATTACTACTCATATCTACCTCTCAACGCAGCTTCTTAAAAAAATGAGCCGCTCTGAAATTGAAGCAATTATCCTTCATGAGAAACAACATATGGTTAGTAAAGATAATTTATTACTACTCGTTCTTAACTTCATCAAGACTGCCCTCTTTTTCTTTCCTGTCATTGACGATTATGTGCATTGTATTGAAATTCAAAAAGAAATTTCAGCCGATCAAATGGCTATCAGAACAACGGGAAATAAAATAAATATTATGACTGCACTAAAAAAATGTATTGAGACAAAACCGAGTTACATATATGCCCATGCTTTTTCTGAAGGCGCCACAATTGAGCCAAGAATACACTCGCTTATAGGAAAAAAGAATTATCTTCCCTCGTTTCAGTTGAGTAGTATCCTCATTACTTTCAGTGTTTTGTTATTACTTGCCAATATAACAGTAAGTCGAATTGAAGTCCATGCGCAAACTGATAGTTCTACAACAGTCTGTTTAGATAAAGGGTCCTGCCAGAATACCTGCCGATAATAGTTCCTCCTCCAAATACTCTTGACTTTATAACGGTTTATCTTCTACAATGTGTAGAAGTTATTTATTTTAATTATTATGAAAAATACAAACAATTCTCTCATTGCCCTAGTTGTTATAAGCATCCTTTTTTCAGGATATATGTTTACAAAAGTTCAATCACTCGAGAAGAAAATTGGTTCTGGGGACTCTGCACCAGCAGTAAAAGGAGAACAGGCAAGACAAGAACCGAAACAAGACTTGAATGCAATTCCCAAGGTTACAGAGAAGGACCATATTTTAGGTAATAAAAATGCAAAAGCTATATTAGTTGAGTATTCAGATTTTGAGTGTCCATTCTGTAAACGTTTTCACTCAACCATGCAAGAAGTAATGAAGGAATACGGGGATAAGGTTGCTTGGGTATATAGACAGTACCCACTAGGGTTTCATGCAAACGCACAAAAGGAGTCTGAAGCATCAGAATGTGCAGCTGATCAGGGTGGCAACGATGCATTTTGGAAATATACAAATGCAATATATGACAGAACGACTTCAAATGGCACAGGATTTGCGCTAGATGCTCTCGTCCCTCTAGCTTCAGAACTTGGATTAAATGGAGATACATTCAAACAGTGTTTAGATAGCGGAAAATTTGCTCAAAAAGTAAAAGATGATATGGCAGGCGGAGCAAAGGCAGGTATTCAGGGAACGCCAGGAACAATCATAATTGGGAAAAACGGAAAACGTGAGTTTATAGGCGGTGCCTTCCCAATTGATCAAGTTAAACCTCTCATTGATTCTGTACTCAACTGATTATGAAAAACAGGGCTCTTGCAATACTGATAATGTTATTTGGTGTTCTACTTGGCCAAGCAAATATCAGCTATGCTGCAAGTAGCCAACAGTCATCAAATAAAGTTACTGTAGCTGCATTTGTACGAGAAGGGTGTACTCACTGTGCTGCGGAGGAGGAATTCTTTAAAGAGCTATCCCTAAAGAGAAAGGATTTTTCAATACAGTACTATCGATTAGAAAATAAATCTGAGAGAAATGTATGGGAAAAATTCACTAATGACACAAACTCTTCTAAGGTAACGCCTATCACGGTAATTGGAGATAAATATGTCATTGGATTTGATAAGCCTGAAACAACCGGTAAAGAAATTATTCAGCTTATTGACTCAACGAAAAGCAGAAGAATCGCAACAGACCTAACTCGTCCATCTCTTAATAACTCTCAAATCAAAGGAAGTGCCTGTAGTACCGAGCAAGGGACGGTTCCTTGTAGCGTAAATAAAAGTTTTTTTGTAAATTTACCGCTTCTTGGAAGAATTGATGCACAAAAGTATCCTCTATTGATTCTCTCTGCTCTATTTGGGTTTTTTGATGGGTTTAATCCTTGTGCAATGTGGGTACTCATCACATTCTTAATGATTTTGATACAAGTTGGAGACAGAAAGAAAATGTTCCTTTTCGCAGGAACGTTTATTCTTGCTGAGGCAATAATGTATTCACTTATCCTCGTAGTCTGGTATAAAACATGGGATTTCGTGCGACTTGATACAATCGTAACCCCAATTGTCGGAATTGTGTCGCTTATTGGAGGTTTGCTTTTCTTGAAGGAATGGAGAAAAAAAGAACTTGAATGTAAAATAACCGACCATAAACAGAGGAAACATTTACGAGATAAGATATCCTTTTTAGCCTCTAACAAGTTTACATTCATCACCTTCCTTTCAATTCTTGGAATCGCTTTTTCTGTGAATATAATCGAGTTTGCTTGTTCTATTGGCATTCCTCAAGCATTTACTAAAATTCTGGAGCTCAATAAACTGAGTCTCTTGGAAAATGGAACTTATATTGCCACATATATCTTGTTCTATATGATTGATGATCTGATTGTTTTCGGGATAGCTCTTTACGGGATAGATAAGCTTGCCTTGACAACCAAGTATAGTAAGCTTTCCAATCTCATCGGAGGAATTGTAATGCTTATCCTTGGTCTTATTATGATCTTTAAGCCTAGTTTAATTCTTTTTCAGTAGGAATATTTTAAACATAAGTGGCTCAAAGGAAATTGATATTATTAACTAATATGAGCTACTACAAAAGATTCGGAATTATTTTGGGTAACCCACTATGGCGTCTATATTTAAGGTGGAGATATCAAAAATCTATAGAAGACTTTAAAAAACTTTATTTTACTCCTAATTTTGATAAACAAAATTTTACCTGCTTATTATGTGGGGTTGGAAATGAAGTAACTGCAGAAGAATTTATTAAATTTGTCATTAAAAGAAGCCGCAATCCTCATATATGGATAATTGACTTAGGCAAAGAACAAATTACTTCCGTAGAAAGAATGGTTAAGAATAAATATTCTAATTTAAATATTAATATCAAACAAATAAACGCACTAAATCTTAATACTCTCATTAAACTGAATAGCGTAGATTGGATCGAAACAGATGGTCTTTTTGAATTCTTTGATAATAATTCAATTCGAAAACTACTCAAAGTTTGGAAAGGACTATTAACTAAGGATGGGTTTATAACGACAACAGCAACTTCGTCTCGGTGGAAACTGCAAGAATATTTTGACCTTATAAAGATTTGGCTGGGGAAAAAATGGCTAGATGTAACTGTATACCCGCACACTAGAAAAGAAATGCGGGAAAATTTTGAGTCAGCAAGCTTAAAGTATACTGAAGGTCCTACCATTGTTCCTTACTTTAAACGATACTCAATACGCATTGATAAATAATAGTTCTATTATCAGATTAAATCCGTGTAGGGAAAATTAATTAGCTCTTTTTCAGAGAAGTTGTAGTTGTCTATTAATAAGTTCAAATTTTGAACTTATTCCTGCCAGTATCTTTATTCTCTCCTCAGGAGTGCCATATTGAAGAACGTGGAGTAGATAATCTTTGAGCATTTGAATTTGATCTTCTTTTGGTTGGATCTCTACACTTATTCCATCGTTATATTTTGTGAGTTCAAGCTTTGAATTTCTTTCTTTTAGCACGTTGTTTTTAATATGTTGAAGTCTCGCTATTTCGTTCTGGAATTCGGACAGCAGAAAAGAGGTTTTGAGTTTAATACTTGGAAGATGGACGACAAGTTGTTTGATTAACTCAGTTTCCGTTATGTATGGTTCTTTGCACTTGTAATCTTTCTTACGGTTACAGTGATAATAGATGTGAGAGTGAACTCTATTATTTATTAGGTGTTTGTACTTAATTTCTGCTGTTACACTTCCTCCACAGGATCCACACCTACATATTTTCTTGAAGGGGAATAGCTGTTTGTTCCATTGTTTTGGCGCAACTTCCAGTTGTATTTGCACCTTTTCAAATATCTGCTTTGAAATTATGGGTTCATAGTTTCCTTTATATCTTTTATTTCCATACATAAACTCTCCATAATAAAAGGAGTTACGAAGAACAACATATACCTTGCTCAATGGCATCAGACAATTATTTTTTGTTCTATACCCGATGTCATCTAGCCACTTCTTAACCATTCGTCCAGAGAACCCTTGATTTGCAACCTTTAGGAACATTTCTTTTACAATGGGAGCCCGTTCTTCGTCAATACAAACAGTGGATATTCTATTTGCTTTAAGTACATTCTTGTATCCCATAGGAGCTAATCCTGGTCTAATGCCATACTCACATTTATTTCTCAATCCTCTCTTTACATTCACTCCTCGGTTATCGTTCTCAAGCTTTGCTTGACTACATAAGATCATAAGGAGAAACTTCTCGTTTGGATTATTGGAAAATAATTGTGAGTATGTCCGAATGGTTTGTAATTTTCCTTGATCCATAAGGTCAACTATTCGGCCGAGATCTCCAGCGTTTCTACTCAATCTATCAGGAGCCCAAGTAAGAATCGCATTGAATTTCCCCTCATTTATCCCTTGGAGAAGGTTATTAAACTCAGGCCTCTGTCCTGATTCTTTTGCCGAATGGCTTTCTGTGATTATCTCACTGACAAATAATTTTTCTTTTTTTGCCATAGCCTTCATTTCACTCAACTGTCCGTCAATACTCATTGCTTGGCGCTCGTCTGATTCTGATGATTTTCGAGCATAGAGACAATATTGAATTAGATTGTTCATACAACCTAATTAATGACAGCTATACCTTATGAAGTCAAGGGTGGATGTTGAGAAGTGCAATCTTGCACTCATTAAGCAATGTTTCAATTTTAGCGACATGTTCTTCACATAACAGAATAATGTCTTTATCTTCGAAATCTTCAAAAAACCATAGGTGTTCAGTTGTGGGATCTATTTGTCTACCAATATTATGAACTGGTGGACCACTCTGTCTTATATCACCAGTTCCATCTGATCGAATTAAGAAAATGGTAATACTATCTATCATTGATACTGAGTCGTGGTGTGTGACTCTCGTCTCCTTTCTTAATAAGCTTCTTCCTTTATGAACTTCAAGCACACGTTTATCATTAAGAAATTTCATATATAGATCTCTTTTCATTTTTTCTTGTTCTTTGGTATACCATTCACTAAAACCAGGCACATTGTGACATTCTTTTTGAAGAAAATAAGTCACACTCCTAATTGCAGATAAAAAAGCACTCAGGTTATATCTAAATATGCTGACATTAATTATATTTTTTTTAAGTTGCGATAGAAAATATTTAGCCTCATCCAATTTATCGAAAGTATCTTTCATTGAGGATATTATAATGAAAAACCTCCCTTATTTAAGGGGAGGTTTTCATGAACAAACCTTATTCAAGCTTCACTTCGACCCCTTTATTAAACATTGATCCTTTCAAAAGAATTGTTGGACTTTTCATTCCTTCTGGAAGATCAAATACGAGGTCTCCTGAAACAGAAAGACTTGGTTGGATTTGTTGCAAGAACATATCTGTTTTACCTTCAGACATACTCTTTGCTGTTTGACCGTCAATTGAGCGTTCAAACTCTCTTCCTTCCGCATCCTTTACTTTTGCCATTGATGAGTCAAAGGTTGCCGTTTTCTTTCCTTTATTCTCTACTTTCATCGCAATGACATAGTACATTCCTTGAGCGGTTTTCTTGCTATATTGGTTACCTAGTGTTTTTACTTTCTCAACTGAGATAACGGTAAAAGCAAGATCTCCATCTTGGACTATTTCATTCAAACCTGCAATTTTTGCAGTTTCATTGTTTGTTTGAGCGGTATTTCCTCCTTGTTTGTTTGTAGATCCACCCTTATTACCTGAGAGGGCTCCGATTACAATCATGACAACGAAGATAATACCGATCCATTTAAGAATCTTTTTCATGTAGTTTCACCCCCTTTCAGCATAAGTGTATTCATAACCTTATAGCCTCAAAATAGTCGCTGACAGGGGGATACGAACAAAGCTCCCCATCAGCCGGCTTGCGCCCATATGAGTTTCCCCATACGACCCCTTGAGGTTGCTGAACGAGGAGCTCTCGTTCTCTCAAGGGGTTTTATTGCCATGCCCAATTTTTTACAAAACTGAGTTTAGGCAATCCGAATTGTCAATTCTATTATATCAACTTCTCCCCTTAAACCATCACTCTAATGAATGACACATTGAGTCCCTACATGCAAATCGTTCTTTGCTTGGTTCGATTTTCTTTACTAATCAAGCTTCTAATTAATGCAAAAATATATCTACCGACTTTGAGTGGAATGTTGCCGTTTGCAAACTTACTAAAAAACTTCCTGTCATCCGATATATGATCCTCGTTACTTTTAATGTAATCAACTATTTCATGGATTAACTCCGGACTGAGCGCATTAAACGTTTCGGCGTATCGTGGATGATTGTGCTTTAAGTAATAGATCATTGCTGTTGGGTTCATTTCTTTTGCTTTTTGGATAAGCGCAAGTTCAATTGCGTCGTTTAAATGTTCTCTTCCTTGTTGCTCTGCCTCATCTATTTGCTGGCTAAAAGTAGCATCCTCTTTTAGCCAGCGGTAGTAGGTTGTCCTTCCAACCCCAATTCTTTGACATACGGCAAGGATATTGGGCATTTTTTTATATGCCTCAATAAATTCCTGCTTCTGTTTTTCTTGTCTGTCAAGAATTTTTTGATGGATCGTCTCCATTTATTTTTTTGGCTTTTAGACCTGTGAATTTTTCCCAGCGATTAATAATTACTTCTGCATATATAGGTACCTTCTCCATGATGTAGCATCGTCGCTTGAGCTTGGTTGCAGCAATCAACGTACTCCCACTTCCACCAAAAGGCTCAATGACAAGGTCATCTCGTTTAGTGAGGACTTTAATGTAGGGAATAAGAATCTCAACTGGTTTTGTCCCAAAGATAATCCCTTGTCCTGATGACTTTTCATCCGATGCCTTATAATCGATGTGGTCGGTGGGGCAATATTTCTTTCCTTTCCCATAAGATTCCCAATGTGGACTACCTGAAATGGCGTAAAGAGCAGTTTCATATTCATTCTGAAGTAACTCCTCCTCAGAGGTTTCATCAATTACTATCTCATCGTTCGATGTCCCCACCATCGCAATATCGTATTTATTGAAAAACTTATGCTTTGCTGAATACCCCTGTACTCTATTGGGGAGGTGCCAGACAATCATGTTTTTTACCTTCCAGTATTTTTCCATTGCACCCCAAATAGTTCGTATATTCTTCCAGTTTTCATAACAGATAATCGAAAAATCATCCTTTTGTACTTTATGGATATTTGCCATCCACTTTTCGGTAAAATCAGGAGGGAGGACGTCAGTTTCAAGATACTTACGGTCTCGCTTAAGACCAAATCCCTCCATTGCTTTTCCATGTCGCTTTTTCCCGTTGAGATAATCTAAGATATATGGAGGGTCGGTCATACACATATCCGCTTTTTCATTATTCATGAGCTTCAAAACATCTGTTTCTATCGTTGAATCGCCACACATAAGACGCGATGAACCAAGTTCATATACGTCACCTTTATTTGTTTTAATCCCGTTTATGCCTAACTTTTTAAGTTCATGTTTGGCATCAAATTTTGTTGGATTATCCGTTTCAAATATTTTGTCTAGTTCTTCACTGTTAAACCCAACATCTGCAAGAAAAGATTCATCGAACTTTGCAAGAAGATCAAAGTCCCAATCTCCAATAGCCTTGTTCAATCGAAGGTTGAGGTCTTTCTCAACTTCGATATTGGAAATATTGATATATACAACTGGAATACTCTTGAATCCAAGCTCCTTTGCCACTTTGAGTCTGAAGTGACCACCAATAACAACTCCATTTCGCTCTGGCGCATTGTTTACAATGATTGGATCAACGAGACCATATTTTTTGATGCTTTCAGTCAAATTGGCAATAGCGGTCTGATCCCATTTTCTGGGATTATATTCAGACGGTTTGAGGGTTTGAATATCCGCATATTCAATGTGGAGGTTGTTGGTAACTGTGGACATAAGAGAAAAATTGAAACTAATAATTTCGAACCACAAAAAAAAGCCGCGGAACAAATGGTCATTCGACCTTTCATGCGGCTTTAATTCTTGAGCTTCGCTCTTCTCTTATGCCTTATATATTAATTATATTGAAATTACATAAATAATTTCTGTGTATTTTAATTTTTTATGAAAATCTATCCTTGTCTTATTAACCCTACGAACTTACCTCTAACTTCAATATCGCCATGTTTGTAAAACTTTGAAGTAAGGTTTGGGTTTTTGGGCCTCAACTCAATGGTATCTCCCTGATTATAATATCGTTTTATTGTCGCAAGCGTTTCACCACTTTCATTTTGAACAAGTGCAACTACTACATCGCCATTATCGACGTAATTTTGTTGTCGGACAAGAACAATATCATCTGGCATAATCCCGTCATCCACCATACTTGTACCTCGAATTGTTAGGGCAAAATGCTGACCAGTAGGTGAAAGAAGTGACCGTTGTACCTTGATTGGCTCTGGGGATTCAATATTTTCAATACCTCCACCAGCTGAAACAATACCAAGAAGAGGTATCTGAACGACCTCTTCGTGTGGATTAAAAACAGCAATACTTCTGGCCATTGTGCTTGGTAACTTCAAGTACCCTTTTCTTCGTAATGCTTCCACATGTTGATGAATAGTAGGTATTGTTCGTTTAAAAAAAGATGCTATTTCATCAAGCGTAGGACCATGTTTCTCTGTTTTTTGGTAATCGTTTATATAATCGAGTACCTCTTTTTGCTTTTGTGACAGCATAATTCTTCTTCCTATTGTAATACCTTATATTTTATGGTATCTTTTACTTAATTGCAAGGGATTTTATAAATGGGCCTTGCATAAAAATAAAACAATATGGCAAACTACAGCGTAGTCAAAAATCCAAATGGTGGTTGGGATGCAAAACGTAATGGTGCATCTAAAGCAAGTTCGCACACTGAGACACAAAGAGAGGCAGAAGCGGATGCAAAGCGATTTGCACATAACACAGGTGGCGGAGAAGTCAGGATTCACGGTCTTGATGGAAGAATAAGGGATAGCGATACCGTTCCTCCAGGGAATGATCCAAACCCTCCTAAGGATAAAAAACATTAAAATTTATTACGAAATTCATAAACAATGGCAAATCAAAAAAGCTCAAAGATATTTTACGGGCCTAATAAAATAGCACATCTTGAAATGATACAGGGTGTCATTGACCGTATGGGTGGAAACTTATTTTATCTTAGAGGTTGGTCTATAACTTTACTTGCTGCTCTGTTTACAATTTCAACGTCAAACTTACTCAAAACTTCAAAATACGGTCCATTACTGTTTTTTGTTTTACTTTTGTTGTTTTGGATTTATGATGGGTATTTCTTGTCCCTAGAACGCAAATATAGGGCCTTATTTGATAAAGTAAGAAAGCTTCATGAGAACGAAATTGATTTTTCTATGAATGTGAATGAATTTAATAGTCATGCAGACAAAACACTTTTAGCTACTCTTTTTTCTCCGACACTTCGTGGATTTTATGGAGTACTTGGAGCTGCAATGTTGATTATATTGTTTTCATAACATCGTAATGTATGGCAAAAATATTTATTAGCTATAAGTATGGTGATAAGCATGTCAGACAACCTAATACGTATGATCATATTCAATGGTTACTTCAGGTAGATAACGGAAACTATATTACTGCAAGGAACTATGTTACCCACCTGATGGAGAAGGTATTAACTGACCATCAGAATAAAGCTGAAAAAGATAATGAAGACTTAAGCGATCTGACAGATGAAGTAATTCAACAAAAACTATATGACAGGATATACGATAGTACGGTCACCATAATTCTAGTCTCTAAAAATATGAAGGAAGACAAAGAAGAAAAATTTCAATGGATTCCAAGAGAAATATCATATTCATTAAAAGAAAAGACCAGAGATGATAGAACAAGTTATACCAATGGTATGCTCGCTGTCATCTTACCTGATGAATTGGGCAGTTATGAACATGCTGTCAGAGAACGAACATGTGGTGTTCGAAGTTGGCAAACACATTCATTTTTCCAGATAATCGATAAGAACATGTTCAACAGGATTGACAAAAAAACAAACTTATGTGACTCTTGTTTTGGATATCATCACTATGGGGGAGATCATTCATTTATTCATCCTGTCAAGTGGGACGATTTTGTTCATGATCATAACAAATATATCAATCATGTTCTAGATCTTAAAGATAGAGTTGACGAATTTGATTTAACTAAAACTCACGAATAGCATTTTTTTGTTGATATGGATTTTTGTTTGTTTCTCAAAGAGAGTAGTCTTTTTTATACTGTACCATTTGTTCCATTTAGCTTTGAGCTATAAGGACTAAATGTCTCAATTTTGCTACAATATACCTAAGTTTTGAAGGTCTAGTTATAAGGATAGAAATGTCCCAGACCCGAGTGCTCCGCCAGCAAAAATTTACGATCTTCAATTGTTAATTTTTGCTGATGAATGAGGGGAGAGAAGTGCCCTTTGAGTCTGGCCCTGTTAGGGGACATACGAAAAGTAAATACCCGAAGGGTAAACCCCTCCCTCTCCGCACACTCGAGAATTCGTCTATAATACAATTAGACAATGA
>CAZAUL010000012.1:0-23540 GCA_964488545.1 uncultured Gammaproteobacteria bacterium | reverse complement strand
AACCCCTCCCTCTCCGCACACTCGAGAATTCGTCTATAATACAATTAGACAATGAATGGCCCAAAACCAGAAGAAAAATATCCAATGAAGGGATTCCCGCAAGTAGGATTCCTTAAGAACTTCATCACCAACCCCCATATCGTTGTGGGCGACTACACCTATTATGATGATCTTGATGGACCCGAGGATTTTCAGAATAGAAATGTACTCTATCACTATCCATTTATGGAAGATAAGCTCATTATTGGAAAATTTTGCGCTATCGCTACAGACGCAAAATTTATCATGAACGGAGCGAATCATGCAATATCGGGTATTTCCACCTACCCTTTTTCTATATTTGGTAATGGATGGGAAAAAGTGACTCCAAAACCCGGTGAGTTGCCGTATAAGGGAGATACTGTGGTTGGCAACGATGTGTGGATAGGTTTTGATGCAACCATTATGCCTGGTGTAAAAATTGGGGATGGCGCGATTATTGGTGCTAAAGCACTTGTTACCAAAGATGTCCCGCCTTACACTGTTGTTGGGGGCAATCCGGCTCGTGTACTAAAAGAAAGATTTGACAAGACAACAGTAGAAAAACTTGTAAAGATACAATGGTGGAATTGGAACATTGAAAAAATAACTGCAAATCTTTCAATTATTACAAGTGCGGAAATTAAGGAATTGGAAAAACTATAAGAGTGAAGCTCTTTGCATTATAATTACTTCATGGACAAGAAATTCAGAATATTTAACATTGCCAATGTTCCATTTGAGGAAATACATAATACTCCCGGTTCAAGGCAAACTCTCGCTACTAAAGACGATCTTGTTACTAATAACATAGATGCGCTTACTAAAGGAACATTGCGCCCGGGTGAAATTTGGGACTGGTAGAAGTGTAAATTTGTGGCAGAAGGTACTACTCCAAGCGAGTTTTATTTCGTGAGAATTCAGATCTAAACATACATATTAAATATGTATTTTTCCCTTGAATATTAAGCCTCTCTGTAGTATACTATAAGCTATTATGTGGGTATAAATAACCCACATTTTTTTGGGGCAATTCCCAAATTCTCAACTCCTCAATATTGAGGAGAACAAACCTTAGGCACAAACAGCACAAGCCGTTGTTTAGGGCCAGAGTTTGAGAGAAGTAGTGTGGCAGACAGCTATTTGATATACATGAATAGTATGTTTTCTGCCGCTCTTTCACAATTCGGGTTTTCAGGTTAATTTTCTTTTATCTCGCATTCAAAGTATGGCTTGCGTTGTGTGGCCACAACCAGTGTGGACACAGAGTGCAAGTCAATACAGAAAGGAGGTATCAGGAATAAATTACAACTTAATAGAGGAATAAACCTCACCATAAAAAATTAAGGCAGCTGATCTCACCGATCTTATGGCCTTTCGCTTATACGCGAAAACTCCCTAAAGGAGAAACGATTTCGACCGACTACGAAAAAAATAATGTAAACAATGGAGAAGCAACAATGAATATGAATTTTAAGAACTGGGTATTAATTGCATTAGCCTTCCTGCTCGCGGCGTGCAATTTACCCGCTGTACCCGCGAATACAAACGTAACTGTGGAAAGCAAAATCACTTCTGCTTGGGAAAAGTGTGTGAGCAACACCGGGGTTTTTACCCACGTCTGTACTCACACATCTCTTTCATCATTGGCAGAAGCGACGCCTATTGAACCGGGCTTTGCTGTCCCCGCCGGTACTTTGGTCCTCGTCAACGAGCGGGATGCGTTTGTAGTTAATGGCAATCAGCCTGGTACGAAGGGAACCGACTATGTGCTCATTGCTGGGGCGCAAACAGGTCTTAGCTCGACCTATCTGACGTTGCAGAACGTCACGATGCGGGTCGCAGGGAAACAAATCGCTTTGCAAAACGCAAATCCTTCGTCTTTGTTCCCTGGCTGGGGCACGTGGCCCCCCGTTCTGCCAACGGCGTTTGTAATCCAAACGCCGGGACCGGTAGATGCAACAGCAACACCCACTGTAATCCCTGCGCCATTTACCACAAAGGACTTCTTTGATATTTGGTACTCTCAAACCTCAGAAAGTAATCTTGTCAATCTTCTGGATGCCGCATTTGACAAGTGGGGTAAATACTATGGACGCGAGGTTGTTGCGACAACCTTTACATTTGTTCCTGCGGGTAGCATAATATGGGCAGTAGAAACAAGCAATGTTGTTGATCTCTCACAGCAACCTTTTGGTGAATACAATGATTGTATAACAACATTCAATGAGGATCGAACGGTAATCTACACAGTTTGTGACGTGTATGTCACCATTTATCCTATGAAATACTTATCGCTAAAAGATTGGCAAGAATTTCAATTAGGTATGCTGCCTAAAGTACCTTTTGGCGTTAATCCGTAAGATTGAACACAGATAACACAATGACTGCGCAAAGCAGTAAGTGGCTTTGGTTGCGATACCGAAGATGCCTTATCCCCATTAGAGGATACCTGAAACACCCGGAAACAAGTTCGGGGCAAAAAGCTGGCACCATCTGCCTATGCCCTGAACGAAGGTAAAAGTGTGGATGCAATCCACGGGTTTGGCCGCCCCCTTGCGGCCTTCGCTTTTTCAAGCGATACAAATCTGTGCGACCCCTTTTACCTTCTTACTTATCTAGATAAACAGGTTTATCTATAGAAGTAAGAATAGCCTGATATTTATCATCAAATGGTATACTGAAGTTCATGATAAACACATCCGAACTCGATGCATTTTTACGCCTGGCAAATGCAAACACCTATGCAAATGATCAGGTTCAGCAAGTTCACCCACTTCGACCAGGTTCTAAAGACTACCATTTTGAAAAAGGAGATCTCACCTTTCATGACACCTATTTTGGGACAACGCGATTTATAGGAGAAGAAGTTGTATATCAAAAGGGAGTTGCGGTGTGGGGAATGAACTATCGAGGATATACTATTGATGAAACAATGGGTGAGGGATTATATGATTCTATTTTGCGCCCAGCCCTTATGGCAGGGTCAGGTGATAATATTCCCGTGAGAGGACCTAAAGAATATATACATGGCGAGTGGAGATATACTTTTTCTGCCGAAGGCACTTTAACCAATTTTATCGGTATCGAAGAAATTGCGAGAAATGATATTGTGGTGTGTCGACTACATTGTCACGGAGGATATATACAATGAATGGCTATCCAACCATAAATACAATACGAGTATTTGTAGATGAAAAAAAACAGTTTGGTAGTCCACTTGGAATAGTTGTTGATGAGAAAAGTGCGTTATCTGCAAATGCTCGGCAAGACATTGCAACCAAACTTAACTACAGTGAAACTGTGTTTATAAACTCAGTAAAGGAAGGAAATATAAGTGTTTATTCGCCCATTCGCGAATGTCCATTTTCCATGTATGCTGCACTTGGAGTGGCGTGGTATTTTAACACTCGCCTGAACAATACAGTCAATCAATTAGTATCAAGAAACCAAACAATTAAGGTATATAAGGAGGCAGAATTAGTTTGGGTCGAATCGCCAGTTGTCATTCTACCTAACTGGAATTTTGACCAATATAAAACTCCGAAAGAAGTTGAGGATTTTACCGTTGAACAGTGTGCCAATAAAGAACATGTATTTATGTGGGCGTGGATTGACGAATCAAAAGGGACAATTCGAGCTCGCACATTTGCAAGCGACTGGGGCATACCGGAAGATGAAGCCAACGGGTCGGGCTCAATGCGCCTAGCTACACAACTTGGGAGACCCCTTACGATTCTCCACGGAAAAGGATCGCTTATTTTTGCAAAACCCGTGAGTCAGTCTATCGTAATAGTTGGAGGCAACTGTGCAATATAAATTGTATGTATACATCTCCATATAGATTGTCAAAAACAATTATTAAAACCCGTTTTTTTTCGTGTGATCTATATTATATGAAGGCACATGCAATTGAAAAGATGCATTATCATGATGGACTCGAGATAGTGTATATCATTAAGGGAAGCTGTAAGACACACAAACAGAATCATTTTTATATATATACAAAAGGTAAACCTCATAAAGTAATAAATGACTCAAATAAGGAATTAAAAATCCTCACACTTACATTTCCACCAGAAACAGAAAATAACACTCATTATGTAGAATAATAACCTTATGAAGAAAATACTGATCATTTTGGCTGTTTTTTTAGGACTGTATTTTTATTTTTTTGCCGCACCCGGCATCTCAACTGAAGAGGTGGTTTTTATTGTTCCCAAAAATGAAAAAAACGTTCAGGTAGTCAATTTCCTTCAGGAAAAAAAATTGGTAAAACACACAGGAGTCGCACAGTTTATGTACGGATTTATTGGGCATGTAATAGAGCCGGGTGGATATAGGCTGAATCGCGGTATGAATGTTATTGAGGTTATTCAAAAAATTGCCGGCAAACCCGATATGGTATGGGTATCTATTAATTACTGTCTCCGCAAGGAGCATATTGGAGAAATATTGGCAAAAAATCTTGAATGGTCTGACTCACAACTTGCCGAGTGGAATACTCTGTATTCTGACCCAAAGCACGAATATTATGAGGGAGTGTACTACCCTGACACCTATCTTATCCCTAAGAATGAAAGTCCGAAAGAAGTTGCAAAACGGTTTATAAACCGCTTTAACGAGCAGTTTGGTCCCTATGCCCAGAAATACGTCGATGCAAATATACGCTGGGTTACGGGACTCCGCATAGCTTCGCTCATTGCTCGTGAAGCGGCAGGGGTAAAAGACATGCACTTAATTTCGGGAGTAATCTGGAACAGACTCAATATAGGAATGCCACTTCAGATTGATGCCACTATGCAGTACACAGCCGGTAAACGCAATGGCAACTGGTGGGCCCCTGTTGATCTATCTGAAAAACAGTCAGACTCGCCATATAACACATACAAAGTAAAGGGTTTACCTCCAACTCCTATTTGTAGTCCGAGTATTGCCTATATAGAGTCTGCACTAAACCCGGCAGAAACAGAATGTTTATTCTACCTGCATGATAAAAAAGGAGATATATATTGTGCTAAAACCTACGATGAACATAAACAAAATATAGAACGATATTTGCGATAATATGTCATATGAAAAAACTATTTCTTAGCTCCTATTTTGCATTTGTAGCTGACAAGCTTCATGCGTTACTCCCTGCAGAACCAAGAAAACTCAAACTGCTTTTTATCCCCACCGCTGCAAATATCTACAAGGTTAAGCCATGGTTTTATGGGGATAAACTAAAACTCAAACTCATGGGATTTCAAATGAAAAACTTTGATTTAACGAATAAAACACGCGCACAGGTAGAAGAGGCGTGCAAGGGAATCGATGCAGTTTTTGTTAGTGGGGGAAACACATATTATCTTTTGGATCATGTGCAAAAAAGTGGATTTGCAGAGGTTATTGCACCCCTTATTGAAAAGGGAGTGATGTATATAGGTTCAAGTGCTGGGTCAGCACTTGCATGTCCAACTATAGAGTATATTGAAGATCTCGATGATAAGTCTGTAGTAAACCTATCATCATTTGAAGGACTTCATTTGACAAAAAATCTCATTCTCCCACATTATGGTGAAGCAAAGTATGAAAGAAAGTTCCAAAATATAACTGTAAAGTGGAGCAAAAAAGGATATAAAGTCACAACGCTTACCAACAATCAGGTATATATTATTGACGGTAAGAAGCATTTTACTGTGGGTGTATAATCGAGACAAACATATCTGATTATTCGAATAATCAGATATAGGTGTAACGAATAAATGCAATTGCAAAAATATGCAGAATGTAAAAATAAACGAGTCATGGAAAACTGAATTAAGGGGAGAGTTTGATAAACCATATTGGAACGATCTTACATCCTTTGTTCGGTGGGAGTACCTCAACCACGTCGTATACCCCCCACCTAAAGACGTATTTCGCGCATTTGATCTTTGTCCGTTTGATGAGGTTAAGGTTGTCATAGTGGGGCAAGACCCGTACCATGGAGAGAACCAGGCGAATGGTCTGTGTTTTGCCGTTCACGAAGGATTAGCACTGCCCCCATCTCTTAAAAATATTTATAAAGAAATAAAAAATGATATTGGCATTGACCCATTACCATCGGGAGATCTTTCGCGCTGGGCAGAGCAAGGAGTGCTTCTTCTTAATGCAACCCTCACAGTGCGGGCGAACACCCCCACCTCACATAGCAAAAAAGGTTGGGAGCAGTTTACAGATGCAGCAATTTCTGCGCTCAATTTACGTAAAAAAAATATCGTGTATCTGTTGTGGGGCAAGTATGCGCAGACAAAAGGACTAGTAATAAATAGAGTAGACAATCTCGTACTCGAATCTGGACATCCATCACCCTTTTCAGCGCATTTATTTTTTGGAAACCATCATTTTAGTAGGTGTAATGAGTATCTACAAAAAATAGGTAAAAAACCAATAAACTGGAAATAACCGCTAATACTCTTTTTATACCATCAAAACAATCTGCATTGAATTTTTGTGGTATAAAAACCATTGCAAATACGAGAGATGTGTCGATATGCTTAACCCATGCTCCCACAAGAGAAAGCACTTCAATACGGCATCGAATCGCTTACTATTCCAGAACTTATCGCACTTATTCTTCGCGCAGGCCGTAAGGGTAGAGGTGTAATGAAAATCGCCAACGAAGTAAGCGAATTACTTGAAAAAAATATTTGCGATGTGCAAAAAAGTGAGGTGATAAAAATTTCGGGAATAGGAATAGTAAAAACCTGCACAGTATTAGCTGTACTTGAGCTTGGAAAGCGAATATATGGGGGCAAGAAAACTCAACTCATTATTTCACCTGAGGATGTGTGGATGCGCATGCAACATATATCTGCTGGAAAAAAGGAGTATTTATATGTTCTCTATCTAGACGTACGCAACCAACTTATTCAACGAGAACTCATATCTATTGGCAGTTTGGACACAAACATTGCACATCCACGAGAAGTATTTGAACCTGCGGTCCGAATGCATGCCGCACAAATCATTTTGTGTCATAACCATCCTTCAGGAGACTCAACCCCATCTCAAGTAGATATTGATACAACACGGCGTCTTATCCAGGCGGGTCATATACTTGGCATTGAGGTCTTAGATCATGTTATCATTACAGCTCATACCTTTTGCAGTATGAAAGAAAAAAAGTACATGGTATAAGATTTATTTATTAATTTTTATAATAATCCATATGGCAGATAATATGTGCCCAAAATGTCAATCACCACTTGGTGAAATTGTTACCACAAAGGCAGGAAAACGACTACAAAGATGCTCGGCTGGTAGCTGGAACAACGAAACTCGCACTGTTGACGGGTGTGACTATGTAAAATGGCTTCCATTTGAGCCTGAGGCTTTGGATGAAAAGTGTCCAAAGTGTGGAGCACCGCTACTTCTCACCATGACACGATTCAACAAAAAAATGAAGAAGTGCTCAACAGCAACATGGGATTCAAAAACAAAAACAGCGGGCGGATGTGATTATGTGGAATGGCTTAAACCTGAAATTGAACAACTTGACGAGGAATGTCCAGAATGCGGGAATAAACTTATCAAAACAACAACTTCAACCGGTAAGCAAATGAAGAAATGTTCAACAGGAGGTTGGGATAGAGTAAATAAGCTTCCAACAGGTTGCACATATGTGGAGTGGTTGAAATAATAGTCGGTTGATACAATAGGTGGATGGCTAAAATCAGCATCAAGCAGTTTAGAGATATTGTATGGGGGTACTATTCAAAAAATAAACGAGCTATGCCATGGCGAGATGATGTGTCAGCCTACTCAGTCTTTATTTCAGAGGTAATGCTTCAACAAACTCAAGTCGCACGAGTAGTCACAAAATATATCGAATTTAAAACCATGTTCCCAGGTTTCATATCACTTGCAAAGGCGAATACCAAACAGTTGTTACGCGTGTGGCAAGGTATGGGATACAATAGACGAGCGCTCTACCTTCGATCTGCGGCACAACAAATAGTAGATATACATAATGGCGAACTACCAACTCAAATAGAACTACTTATGAAGCTCCCCGGTATAGGATATGCAACAGCATCTTCAATTGCGGCATTTGCGTTCAATTTGCCTGTGGTTTTTATAGAAACAAACATTCGGCGTGTCTTTATTCATCATTTTTTTAACGAATCAGATAACGTCCATGACAACGACATACGTCCATTTATTACAAGAGCTCTTGACAAACAAAATCCAAGAGAATGGTACTGGGCACTTATGGATTATGGGGCACACTTAGGGACACATATTTCTAATCCCAATAAGCGGAGTCGGCACTACACAAAGCAAGCTCCCTTTGCGGGCTCGGTTAGGCAGGTTCGGGGGAATATTCTTCGACTATTGCTTAAAAGGCCATATTCATTGTCTGAATTACATGAGCTCTACTCAAAAGACGATACAGTTAATAGGGCACTTGAAGGACTTGTTAAAGAAGGAATCATACAGGAGAAGGATGCTTTATTTTATATACTTTAAAGCTATGTATGACTAAAAAAAAACGTGTATCAATAATTATTCAGACACTTTCCAATTTATTTCCCGAGGCAAAAATTATGCTTCACTTTAGTAACCCGTGGGAGTTATTAGTTGCCGTTATGTTGTCCGCCCAGTGCACCGATAAAATGGTAAATCGAGTTACACTAACCTTATTCAAAAAATATAAAACTCTTGACGACTATATAAAAGCAAATCAAGCAGAATTTGAGAAAGATATTTTCATGACTGGCTTTTATCGAATGAAAGCAAAATATATTCTTGCAACCGCTCGCATTTTAAAGCAGAAGTTCAACGGCACAGTTCCGCAAACCATGAGAGAACTGGTCACACTACCAGGAGTGGGACGAAAGACTGCAAATGTGGTGCTTGGTAATGCATTTGGCGTTGTGGAAGGTATAGCGGTAGATACCCATGTAAAAAGACTTGCAAAGCGTCTGGCTCTTACCAGACATTCTGATCCCGAAAAAATTGAGCAAGATCTTATGAACTGTGTTCCCCGTTCAATGTGGCTTCGGTTTACGTATCTACTTATTGAGTACGGTAGAGCATACTGTACAGCACGTAAACACAATCATGTCTTATGTCCACTAACAATAGCACTGAAGAATAAAGATTAATTAAATTTTCTTACAACTGCCTTTACGGTACCGAAAATCTGCAGATCTTCGTGTGGATAAAAAGCTGGATATTTAGGATTTGCCGCAACCAGATAATATTTGCGTGTCATGCGGTCACGCCTGAGAATTTTAAGTGTCCATTCTCGGTCGATTTGAGCCAGCACTATTGCTCCCAGTGAGGCATCCTTTTTACGTTCAACAATAACAATATCTCCTTCAAAAATTCCAACCCCCTCCATAGAATCTCCACTGACTTTTAAGAGAAATGAAGACTGTGGGTCGCCAATAAGGTAGTCGTCAAGAGACAGGTATTCTCTATTTTCTTCAGCTAGAATAGGGAAGCCCGCTTTAATAACACCTAAGTAGGGAAGTGCAAAAAGCTTTGTGCTGGGAGCAAGTTTATTTTGCTCATCTCGTTTGAGAAATCCTTCTTCAATCCATTTATTAATCATTTTAAATATTGCGTTTTTAGACGAAACATTAAACAGTTTAAGCATTTCGGAGTAAGAAGGGAGTCTGCTGTGTTTTTTATAAAATTGTTTGAGGATGGTTATCCTGTCTTTCATATATATGGTTATAATTGAACAATCGTTTACCATTCTAGTAAACAAACGTTTACCTTGTCAATATCTATATTACTATATCCACTATTTATACCACTCAGTATGGAGTGAGAGGCCCTCTGAAGTTGCTATAAGATATGTAGCTTTTCCGTGTTGGATAAATCCCGAATTTGCATAGAGCTGTGGATGATCAAGTTCAGGATAATGAGTGTGTCCACATACATACCACATATCTTTACGCTTCGGGTGCATGCGTTTTTTCATAATCATGTTTGAAAAACGAATTATATAGTTATGAAGACTTCCATGATTTACAAAAAACGACTCGACAGGCTGTGCTATTGCGCTTAATACAAACAATACTCGTCTGGGAAGATGAAGAGCAATATCCAGAGTTCGAAAAAGTAGATGTCCATGTTCTATATGGCAGGAATAGTTTTTTTCCTTATGAATATGAAAGTTTTTTTGTACTTCAGAAAAGAGAGACATACGAGAGTCATTGTACTTTTCCAGGTCATGATTGCCAAAAAGATAAATGGTCTTCTTTTCTTTTAAAATGGGAAAAAGACTTTGCCAGCGGGAAGATATAAAAGTATCAAAATAAGTACGCTCTCCATCCCAAAAATCTCCATTCATGATTATCTGATCAGCAGAAGAAAACAGCCGCATTAGAAACTGCGCTTTTTTCTCATCCCATTTTTCCGTGAGATGTAAATCAGATACGATCAGCGTTTTCATTATTTTGCAGATGCACTCTTTTCGGTCATGCTCTTGAGCACATTCTGAGGAACTTCTTCGTAGTGGGATGGTTCCATATATGAAATACCTCGTCCCTCGGTAAGCGAACGAAGAACGGTAACATATCCAGATAGTTCTGCAAGAGGAGCATGGCCGCGAATAATTGTTGAGCGACCTCGTTTATCGGTACCTAGAATTTTTCCGCGACGGCTTGAAAGATCTCCAATCACAACACCCATAAAGTCATCAGGCACAGTGACCTCCATCTTCATGATTGGCTCAAGAAGGGTGAGACCTGCTTTTTTTGCACCATCAGTAAGAGCCATAGATCCGGCGATCTTAAAGGCTATGTCTGATGAATCAACATCGTGGTAGCTTCCGTCAATAAGCTCTACCTTCATATCGGTCATAGGGAAGCCTAAGAGAACACCCTTTTCCATTGCCTCAATCACACCTTTTTCCACTGATGGAATAAATTCTGAAGGAATTGTTCCTCCCTTAATTTTATTTTCGAACTTAAATCCTTCACCACGGGGAAGAGTGCTCAAAACAAGTACACAGTGACCATACTGGCCGTGTCCACCGGTTTGCTTGATATACTTTGTTTCAATCTCTACATTATCTTTGGTAATGGTTTCTTTATATGCAACCTGTGGTTTTCCAACAAGTACATCCATTCCCATTTCTCGCTTCATTCGGTCAACAAGAACTTCAAGATGAAGCTCACCCATACCCGACATAACCGTTTGTGCTGTTTCATGGTTTACCTTTACTTTAAACGTTGGATCTTCTTCTGCAAGTCGTTGTAGTGTATAGGAAAGTTTTTCCTGGTCTGCTTTTGTTTTTGGTTCAATTGCAAGAGAAATAACTGGTTCAGGGAATGTTATTTGTTCAAGCAGAAGTTGATTATCTTCATCAGCAAGTGTATCTCCTGTTTTTAGTTCTTTAGGACCAATAAGCGCCACAATTTCACCTGCATATGCCTTGTCAATTTCTTCTCGGTTGTTTGCATGCATAAGAATAAGTCGGCTTACGCGTTCTTTTTTCTGCTTGTTAACATCATATACATATGAACCAGACTCAAGAGTTCCTGAATATATACGGGTATATGTAAGCTTACCAACGTGTGGATCAAGCTGAATCTTAAACGCAAGTGCTGAGAATTTCTCCTCTGGTACAAGCTTACGCTCTATTTCTTGTCCGGTTACGGTGTCTACACCTTTTACAATTTTCAAATCTGCTGGGGAAGGGAGGTAGTCAACAATGCCATCAAGTACCGGTTGAACACCTTTATTGCGTAGTGATGTGCCCGCGTAGACAGGTACTACTTTATATGCAATAACAGCCTTGCGGAGTGTTGCTTTGAGAACTTCAACCGGAATTTCTTCTCCATTAAGATATTTTTCCATGACCGCGTCATCAGTTTCTGCAATTTTTTCCACCATCTTTGCACGCATTTCCTGTGCTTTTGCCTGAAGATCTGCAGGAACATCGGTGACTGAGTATTCGACGCCTTTTTCATCTTTATCATAGACAAAGGCTTTCATGGTCATCAGATCGATAACACCTTTAAATTCCTGTTCTTTTCCAATTGGATAAGTTACTACAATTGGGTGTGATCCAAGTCTATCGGTAATTTCTTGTGTGGTTGCTTCAAAGTCTGCTCCCAACTTGTCCATTTTATTGATAAAACACAACCGAGGGATTTTATATTTATCTGCCTGTCTCCACACTGTTTCTGACTGGCTTTGCACACCTTCTTCAGCATCAAAAACAACTACTCCTCCATCAAGTACGCGAAGTGAACGTTCAACCTCTGCAGTAAAGTCAACGTGTCCCGGAGTATCAATAATATTGATACGGAAGTTTTTCCAGAAGGTGGTGGTTGCCGCAGACACTATGGTAATTCCGCGTTCACGCTCTTGAGGCATCCAGTCCATTTGTGTGTCGCCCTCATCAATATCACCAATTTTATACGTTCTTCCTGTATAAAAAAGAAGTCGCTCTGTTGTAGTTGTTTTGCCAGAGTCAATATGAGCGATGACGCCTATGTTCCTAATTTTATCTAGAGGGACAATTCTATTTTTTGTGACAACACCTTGTTGCTGAGCCATATTCAACGATTACGTGAACGTGTAACGTGCACCGTACAAAACGTCAAAAAATACACCCCCTACCGGTATGTTACGTTATACGTTACACGCTTCACGCTTACGCATTTCTCTTTACCACTTTAAGTGTGAGAAAGCCTTATTCTGTTCTGCAAGTTTTTCTGCTTGAGCGCGTTTAGTGACAGCCTGACCTTGATTTTGATAGGCGTCCTTTAGCTCTGCATACAACTTATCTGCAAAAGAGCGGAATTCCTTATTTGATCGAAGACGAGCCGCGTCAACTATCCATGTGAGACCGAGAAATAACTTTCGTTCACGTCGTACATCAATTGGTACTAAATATGATGCTCCACCAAGTCTTCGTGGTTTTACCTCGTGTTCAGGAGAAACATTAGATAGCGCTTTATCAAGAACCTCAACTGGATCGAGCTTTTCCTTTTTAAACTTTTCCATTACTTCATATACGACTTTTTGGGCTGTAGATTTTTTCCCGTCATACATAATGTAGTTAATGAGTTTTGAAACTTCAAAACTATTGTAGACTGGATCCTTTTTTGGTTGTGTTCTTTTGTACGAATGTCTTGGCATATGAATAGTAAATAATAGATTTATGCTGTTTTAGCTTTTACTTTTTTTGCACCATACTTAGATCGAGACGTTGTTCTTCCCACAACTCCCGCGGTGTCAAACTTTCCACGCACAATATGGTACTTTACACCCGGAAGATCCTTTACTCTTCCTCCGCGCACAAGCACGATTGAGTGCTCAGCGAGATTATGTCCCACTCCTTGTATGTAGGCTGTCACTTCCATCTTGTTTGAAAGACGGACACGAGCAACCTTTCGGAGAGCTGAATTAGGCTTCTTTGGTGTCATGGTTCGTACCACTGTGCATACACCTCTCTTTAAAGGGTTGTTTGTCGCAACGTACTTACGCTCAAGCGCATTAAAGCTTGCTTTCAGTGCGGCTGCACGTGATTTTTTAACTCGTTTTTGTCTCCTGCGTTTCAGCAGCTGGTTGATTGTTGGCATAATTGCTTACAAATTTGGTGTAATATTTATCAATAAGTTCCTTGTTTACAGGGATTAATCTGCCTATTATAACATTTTCTTTCAGTCCGAGCAAGGAATCTGTTTGATTTTTGATTGCTGCACTGCTCAAAACTGAAGTTGTCTGCTCAAATGATGCGGCAGATAACCATGAGTCTGTATAAATTGCGGCTTTGGTGATTCCAAGTATAGACACCTTACCCGATGCTGGGTTTCCTCCAATTGCAAGTACCTTTTTATTCTCTTCCTCGAAACGAATTTTTGAGACTACTTCGTCTTTGATAAACGATGTATCTCCTTCATCTTCGATGGTTACTTTATCGCTCATCTTGCGGATGATAACTTCAAAGTGCTTGTCATGGATACCAATTCCTTGTGACTCATATACTCGCTGAACTTCGTTGAGGAGGTATAGTTGCGCTGCCTTCAGACCCTTAACCATCAAGACATCGTTAATATTAAGATATCCTTCAGATAGCTGAGTACCCTTTACCACCATGTCTCCATCTTTTACTTTAAGATTTTGACTCATGGGAACGATAAACTCCTCTTCTTTCTGGTTGGGATCGTTTGGTATAACCTTAATTACATACGTTTCCCGTTCAGAGTCTTCTTTTACAGACACCTTTCCTTCAATATCACTTATCGGTGATACGATTTTTGGTGTTCGGGTTTCAAACAGTTCTTCTACCCGTGGTAAACCCTGTGTAACGTCAGAAATTACGATACCTCCAAAGTGACGGACACGCATGGTTAGCTGAGTGCCCGGTTCACCAATTGACTGTGCGGCCATGACTCCAACTGGTACGCCAATCTCAACTATACGACCGGTTGAAAGGTCAATACCGTAACACTTTTGACACACTCCGAATTTTGAGTGACAGTGAAGAGCAGAACGCACAACAACTTTTTTGACTTTTTTGTTCACAAGCTCTTCAACCTTTAGTTCATCAATAAGTGTCCCTGCAGGGAAAACCACTTTTTTATTTTCATCCAACGCGTCTTCAAGAAGATGTCTTCCACGAATTCGCGCTTTAAATTTATCACCACGATCTTCTGTGGTGGTAATTTTAAGCCCTTCGTTAGTACCACACTCTTCCTCACGAACGATCATATCGTGAGACACATCAACGAGGCGTCGAGTCAGATATCCTGCATCTGCGGTTTTCAACGCTGAGTCGGTAAGACCTTTGCGCGCACCACGAGCTGAAATTACGTATTCGAATATAGAAAGACCTTCACGATAATTTGATTTTGTGGGAACCTCAATAATCTTACCAAGCGGATCAACCACAAGTCCTTTCATCGCTGAAAGCTGTTTTAGCTGCTCCTTTGATGCACGCGCACCTCCTGACTTGATAATCATCTTAACTGGATTTTCTTCATCAAGAATATCCCACGTTTTGTTTGCAAGATTTTCTGTTGTTTCAAGCCAAAGCTTGTTTGAATATCTGCGCTTCTCGTCGAGCGTAAGGAATCCTTGTTCATAGTTTTTCTCAATCTTCATGACTTCTTTTTCTGTTTCTTCGATAATGACGTTTTTTCCGTCAATAATCATACAGTCAAATACAGATGAGGATAAACCACCAGCCATGGTTGCACCCCAGAAACCAACTTCCTTTAGAGCGTCAATAAGCTCACCAATGGTGTCGTTGTTGTCATAGATCTTCATAGCACGAACAACAAGATCTTTAATGTCAACCGCCCTCATTTCAGTATTGATAAATCCAAGTTCTTTAGGAATGCGCTGGTTTACCAAAATGCGACCAATACTTGTTTTGGTAAGTGCTCCATTCATCTGAACGAGGATGGGTTTTCGCAGTTCTGCATGACCAAGACTATACGCATTAATCGCCTCATCGGCTGTTGCATATGCGTGTAGTTGTTCATCTTTGAGTGCTGCATACTGTGCATCAAGTGTTGTGAGGTAATAAATTCCAAGTGCCATCTCTTTAATAGGAAGAGCAATTGGAGTACCATCAGATGGCTTAAGGAGATTTTGATGTGCCATCATGCGTGACTTAACCTCGTCAATAGCTGCCTTTGATAGTGGTACAAACACACCCATAGCGTCTCCATCAAAGTCTGCATTATATCCAGCACACACTGCTGGGTGTAGTTTAATAACATATGAGTCTGTAAGCACTGGATAAAAAGCCAATACCGATAGTTTGTGGAGTGTGGGAGCACGGTTTAACAAAACTGGATGATCTTTTGTGATTTCCTCAAGGATATCGTAGACGACTGGATCACGTTGTTCGAGATAGTTTTTTGCACTCTTAATATTTGGTGCGAGTCCTCGTACAATAATTTCGTGAAGAAGGTGTGGCTTAAAAAGTTCAAGTGCCATCTCACGAGGAATTCCACATTGATTTATTTTGAGCTCAGGTCCCACAGCAATTGTAGAACGACCAGAATAATCAACACGTTTTCCAAGTAGGTTTTGTCTAAAACGTCCTTGCTTACCTCGAAGAATATCGGAAAGTGATTTTTGAACTTTTGATGCTACTCCTTGAGTGCGAGATCTACCTCGTGATTTTTGTAGATCCAAAAGCGAGTCAACTGCTTCCTGCAACATTCGCTTTTCATTGCGCAAAATAATCTCAGGCGCGCCAAGATCAATAAGTTGCTTCAAACGATTGTTACGATTAATTACACGACGATAAAAATCATTTAAATCTGATGTTGCAAACTTACCACCGGGGAGCTGAACAACAGGACGAAGATCAGGAGGAATTACGGGAAGTACAGTCAAAATCATCCATGCTGGTTCAACATTTCCCTTGATAAACGACTCAAGAATACGGACTTTTTTAAGTAGTTTATTTCTGCGTTCACCTTTTGATCGAGAAAGCTCTTCAACTGCCTCTTGATGCATCTTTTTAAAGTCGGCAGTGGTGAGTATGTCATAGACAACCTCAGAGCCCATGCCCACAGTTACAAATGCGTCAAGATTTTGTTCACGAAGATATAAATAATCCTCTTCTTCAAGTGTGTCGTTTACCTTAAGCGCTTTTACTGTCTTGGCGATTCGGTCCAGGAACGCTGTCCGTTTTGCCTTATCTTCTACATATTTATCTGAAAGAAGACGGAATTTTTCGCGTTCACGTAAGTCAAGCTCTTGCACAGCGAGTTCTTTTTGTTCTTTTGCAGTAATTTTCTTGCCAACATCATCTTTTTGCTGTTTAAAGAGTTTTTTTAGATCTTGTTTTTTAACTTCGTATTCTTCGTCAAGTTTTTTAATTTCTTGTTTTGCCATTCCGTCAAGTTCATGGAGGGTCTTTTTCTGTTGCTCTTTATCAATACCAGTAACTAAGTACAGTGCATAGTAGATAATTTTTTCAAGAGCTTGAGGTGGAACGTCAAGAACGATACTGAGAGGAGTTGATGCCCCTTTAAAGTACCAAATGTGTGAAATAGGTGTAGCCAGTTTAATGTGTCCCATGCGTTCGCGTCGGACAGCTGAAATAGTGACTTCAACACCACATCGATCACAAATAATACCCTTATAGCGGATTCTTTTGTACTTTCCACAGTAACATTCAAAGTCCTTTGTGGGTCCAAAGATACGCTCATCAAATAAGCCATCTTTTTCGGCTCGGAATGTGCGGTAGTTGATGGTTTCTGGTTTGGTGACTTCTCCCTTAGACCACTTAAGAATATCCTCAGGGGAGGCGAGACGGATCCGCAGTCCGCTAAAGTCGACAATAAACTGTTCCTCCATACTTATTTGATGTAATCAATTGATAATCCAAGTGCATTGAGTTCTTTTAGAAGGACGTGGAATGATTCCGGAACATTCGACTGCGGAATATCTAGTCCCTTAATAATCGATTCAAATGCCTTTGTGCGTCCACGAACATCATCCGACTTAATAGTCAACATTTCTTGCAGTGTATAAGGAACTCGATGTGACTCAAGTGCCCACACCTCCATCTCTCCAAAACGTTGTCCTCCCATTTGTGACTTTCCACCAAGAGGTTGCTGAGACACAAGCGAGTATGGTCCAACAGAACGCGCATGGAACTTGTCTTCCACCATGTGGATAAGCTTCATAATATAACCGGTACCCACAAGTACGCGACGATCAAACTTTTTACCTGTTTTACCATCATAGAGTGTTACTTTTCCGTCTGATGGAATTCCCATTTTTTTCAGTTCATCACTGATAAACTGTTCTTCAATCTTTTCAAACACCGGAGCAACAATATGCCAGTTGTTTGATTGAGCAATGAATCCGAGAAGTGTTTCAAACAGCTGTCCAAGATTCATACGTGCCAAAATGGAAAGAGGGGATATGATTACATCAACTGGTGTGCCATCTTCAAGATATGGCATGTCCCACTCAGGTAGGATGCGTGAAATAACACCCTTGTTTCCATGTCTTCCTGCAAGCTTATCACCAATGGTGATTTTTCGCAGTTCGGCTGTATTAACAATGATTCTTTTTATGACGCTTGGTTCAAGTTCGTTTGGATCTTTTTTGCTGTCGATTACCTCAACATTAACAACTACTCCTTGCTTGCCATATGGCATACGAAGAGAGGTATCTTTTACATCTTTTGCTTTTTCTCCAAATATTGCACGAAGAAGTCTTTCTTCTGCAGTAAGTTCTTTTTCACCTTTTGGAGCAACTTTACCGACAAGAATATCTCCACTTTTCATTTGTGTGCCAACGACAACGAGTCCGTCTTTATCAAGGTTTGCGAGTACTTCTTCACGCACATTGGGAATGTCACGAGTGAGCTCTTCCGGTCCTAGTTTGGTGTCGACAACGTCAGCGATAAACTCCTCGCTGGTAATCGAGGATAGTAAATCTTCTTTGACAACTCGCTCAGATATTACAAAACCATCCTCGTATCCAAGACCATTAAATGATGTATATGCAACAACTAAGTTTTGTCCAAGCGCGAGCTTTCCACCGCTTGTCGCTGGGCCATCTACTACAACAGAACCCTTTTTGATTTTTTGCCCAAGTTCAACACGAGGACGTTGGTCAAATACGACGTCTTTATTTGTGCGGAGGTATCGCTCAAGTCCATATTCATATTCTTTTCCGCTTTTTCCCTTTAGTTCTACTTTTTTCGCATCTACGTATGTTACGGTTGCATCTTCTTCGGCACGGATGGTGCGTCCAAGAGCTTGTGCGATTTTTTCCTCTGTTCCTGTACCAACCACTGGTGCGCCTGGTTTCACAAGTGGCACAGCTTGACACTGCATGTGCGTACCCATGAGAGCACGGCTTGCATCGTCATTCTGAAGGAATGGAATAAGTGAGGCAGAGACACCAACTACCTGTTGTGCAGAGATGTCGATGTAGTCTAGCTTCTCAACGGGAACTTCAATTACCTCGCCCTCAAATCGAGCAACGAGAGCCTCGTTTGTAATATAACCATTTTCGTCTACGTTTACGTTTGCAGAGGTGATGTAATATTTTTCTTCATCATCGGCCTGCATGTATTCGATTTCTTCTGAAATCTTGACTCTGGTTTTTCCACCTTGGGTCACTTTTTGAATTTTTTTATATGGCGTTTCCAAGAATCCGTACTTATTTATCTTGCTAAACATTGCCATATAGGTAACCACTCCAATGTTTGGTCCCTCTGGGGATCTAATAGGACAAATACGCCCATACTGAGACGATGCAATATCACGGATAGAAAACGATGCTCTTTCCTTTTCAATACCTCCAGGACCGCCAACGGTAATTCTTCGAAGATTGTCAACTTCAGAAAGTGGATTGGTCTGGTCAACGATAGTTGAAAGCTGATTTGTTCTGAAGAACGAATTAATCGCCATGATAATTGGCTTTGAGTTGATTATCTGTGATGGTGTTGGGAATGTGTCGGATGGGACCAAGCTCATTCGCTCTTTAATCTCTTTCTCGGTTCGAACCATCCCAACGCGAATTCCATAAGTACCCACAAGTTCTCCCACAGTTTTTAGTCTGCGGTTTCCAAGATGGTCGATATCGTCAAATGAACCCTTTCCAACAGTAAGCTGAACAAGATACTTCAAAATAGACACAACATCTTCTTTTGAAAGAATATGGTGCTCTTTATCGATTGGCTGGTTAAGTCCGAGTTTTTTATTTATTTTGTAGCGGCCCACATCGGCGAGTGAGTATCTTCGGTGATTAAAAAAGAGATTGTTAAGAGTTTCGTATGCATTTTCCAATACAAGTGGTTCACCTGGCTTTATCTTGCGGTAGAGTTCAAGCACCGCCTCGTCTTTTGACTTTGTCTTGTCCTTCTTGAATGTGGGGAGAATATACTTATCAAGTAGTGTTTGATCGAGATCACTAAAGTGCTCAAGAAGCTCAGTAGTTGTCTGATTGTCAAACACGCGTAGGAAAACAGATGCAAGAAACTTTCTCTTCTTGTTAATTTTTCCCTCAATCGTTCCGTTTTTGCTGATGGTAAAGTCCAGCCATGATCCAATGTATGGTCGCACTTCTGCGTTATACAAGGTGAGTCCAGATGTTTTGTCAATTTCCGCAGTGAAGTATGCTCCGGGAGATCGGACAATTTGATTGATGATAGCTCGTTCAATTCCGTTGATAATAAATGTGCCGCGCGATGTCATTTTTGGCAAATTGAAGAAGTAGACATCTTGTTTTTTCTCTGCGCCAGTTTTCTTATTAAGAAGTCGTACCTTTACATAAACTGGAAAGTCGTAGGTAAGTTTTTTCTTGAAACAAAGGTCAATAGTATATCGAGGCTTATCAAAATAAAGATCTTCAAAATAGAGTGCAAATTTCTTGCCTGTGTAGTCTTCGATGGGGAAAAATTCCTGCAGGATGTCTTTCAATTCTGCTGTAAGAAGCTTTTCCCATGACTCCTTTTGAATTTCGATTAAGTTTACCTCCTTTAGTTTGTTTTCTTCCTTTCCGAGGAAAATTTGTGAAGGGGAGTTAGAGTGAGTCTTGATGTTTCGCATCTGGCAAAGCAACAACAAATGTTAAGATAACAAAAACAATCCCTCCAAAAAATGGGGGATGAGAAAAAACTTATCAACTATACCTGATTCGGTGCTAAAAGTCAAGTGTTTTTTGCCACGACCTGTATACGGTCTAATACAGTAGTAATAGTATCTAACAATGACCCCTGTTTTTTAGTTGATTTTTTGTCGACGGTTTTAGTGGTGTGATGAAATACTGCGGCAATATTAGCCTCAAGATCCTCGGAAAAACGAATAAGTGTGGTTAAGCCTTTGCGCCCGCTTTTGGTTCCAAACACATATAAACATGCCGATGCCACGACGGCTCCCGCCAAAAACCCATTCCAGAAATTTTTTATATTTCCTTCATTTTTTATCATTTTTTTTGGGTGCGATAATTTCAAACAGTTTGAAAAGCGCTTTGAAACCGTTTACAAAACCGGTTATTTCTTCAAACCCTTTTTCGATTCCGACGCCAATAGTTTCAAAACCAGAGGTAATTTTATTTACGGTTGCGAGAGTTTTTTTAAGTTCCTTCAGAACAAGAATGAGTTGAATACCCACAATAATTGAAAACACGGTAACCGATCCGAGTGTTACTACGAGCAAAATTTGCATTGTGTCCATATGGTTAGTCAATATTAATGTTTTTAACTTCTGGATTTCGTTTTTCTGTCCAGTATTTATTAGCTAAGTATAGGGTGTCAAACGTTCCTGCGTCAAGCCAGTATCCCTTCAGCTCAGACCAAGTAAGTTTGCCTTTATTCAGATAAGCATTATTTACATCGGTAATCTCAAGTTCACCACGCCAAGACGGTTTACATTCTTTAATTACATCAAATACAGAGTTGTCATAAATATACAGTCCGGTTACCGCATATTCGGAAGGTGGGTTTTTTGGTTTTTCAATAATTTCGATTATTTTTTTTGAATCTTTTTCATCAAACCTTGGCACACCATATCGGTTTGGGTCGGGGACTTTTTTGAGAAATATTGTCGCCCCTTCCTTAAACTCTCGCACCGGCTTGGAGATATCTGCATCGGTTGTATTATCGCCAAGAATTACTGTTACCGGCTCGTTATCGGCAAAGTAACGCGCAAGAGATAATGCATCTGCAATACCGCCATCTGGTTTTTCTTGATATGCAAACTCAATATGTTCCACACCAAAGTCTTTTCCGTTTTTAAGTACAGGAATGAAGTGACCTGAGTGCGGTCCTGAAACAATTACAAGCACCTCTTTAATTCCCGCTTTAACGAGAGTTTGTATTGGGTAGTAGATCATGGGTTTGTCGTAGACGGGGAGAAGGTGCTTATTGGTTGCGTACGTTAGAGGGTAAAGTCGTGATCCAAGTCCTCCTGCAAGTATGATTCCTTTCATAGATATGTGAAGAGCATTACGGCTGAATGAGTAATAGCAACAAAAACAGTACCGTAAAGCCAATCAGGATATATTCTACTATATGTGTCAAACGTACCTGTTTTGTACGTGTGTGGTGGTACTGACCCCAATATATATAGTAGCCAACAAAGAGACTAATGATAATAAAACTATATGTGCGATAGCCATTAAACAGACGAAGGAATAGAAGGAAAACCACACCTCCAGTTACGAGAAGTAGGTAGTCAAATAGATGTTTTTTTAGCTCCTTTTGAATTGTGTGAATAAAATGTGTCATAGTAATTACAAAATGGTGCCTTGTTTGAGGATAAATAAAATTGAGAGCCCAATGAATCCAAAAAATATCAGATGCGCTACATGTTTACTGCGAATATGAAGAATGTTAAGCTTTGCCGCAAAAATAAGATCAAGGATAATCGCGAACAATATAAACATGATAAAGACAAGATTAACGTTGTAGGCAAACATACGAGTTGATGGTTTTGCGGTTCCTGCGACTCCTTGAGAATTCTGTTGACCTAAAATTGGCTGTTCGACCTTAGCAACTTCTTTTGCTGGTACAACTTCCTCTATGGGAACAGGACTTTCAATTTGAGTTACTGCGTGTGCAACTGGTGAGCCAAACATCTGAACAACAAGGGTAGTTTCTTCACCATTCAACATGCCGTTCACCACAGCAAATCCTACCTCGGAGTAGTCTTTTCGCAGTATATTTTCTTTATGGGTTGGTGAGTTCATCCATGCGTCAACCACATTCTGAGAAAACAAAAAATTCTTTGCTAGGTTTTCGCCGGCATATTCATACTGATATCCAGACTGTTTTATAAAATCCCATGGACTTTCCCCATTTGGGCCGAAGTGAGCCCAGTAGTCGTTTTGAAACATGTTTGTGGCTTTTTTATATGCCGCCTCATTCAGTTGTGTATTTTCAGTAAGCGGAGCAAGTCCCAGTTTTTGGCGTTCTGCATTAGTAGATTCGAGTAATTTTGTCGCTGTAATATCGGTCGCAACACCAAGAACGTTCGTAAAAAAACTTGTCTGTTTGTTGATGAAAACCAAAGTGATCGCAACAAACAAATAAACCGAAAGCATATTAATCTGCACAGAATGTGCACGATATGCATTATGTTCTGATGGGATAAAAAAACGATGTATCGCCGAAATAATTGAGGTCATAATAGTTTTCGAACAGTTCGTATACTTTTTATCATAGCATAGACAATGAGCATTCCGATGATGTCAATTATTACATCTCTTAGCTTTCCCTGTCGAGAGGCTATGGTTAATTGATGGAGTTCATCGCTTACTGCATAACCAATGCTGATTATCATACCGACAGCAAAAGACCACATATCATTCCATTTAGGTAGCGATAGGAGCGCGCGATAGAGTAGAAAAAAAAGCAGACCATATTCAATCATATGAAGTGTTTTAAATATCACAAAATCCCACAGAGTACTCTCTGTCATACCGATACGCGGTTGTGATGACATATAGTAGATCATGGCCATCCACACGAGAGGGGGAATCCAATAATATACAAATCGACTTACACTACGCATGATTCATTTTAATGAACAGGGAGA
>CAZAUL010000011.1:3037-28097 GCA_964488545.1 uncultured Gammaproteobacteria bacterium | reverse complement strand
ATAAGCTATTGATAATAATGAATTAAGAGTAGCAGATATACAGACAGGAGTCAAAAAAAACCTCCGGGTTTCCCCGGAGGCATCTCAAAACAGATAAAGTTAGATTTACTATTACGGTTTTGGTGTAGGTGTTGATGTAGGCATTGGTCTGATACAACAACTATTTCCCATACTTGTGACACCCTTTGAAGTTACCTTATCGCACTTGTCGTTCACAGGCACTGTGAAAATGTTTGATGTATCTGTTGAGTCTGTTGCAGATGTACACCCATTTAACTTGCATTTTGCGTCGATACCTCTGGTCATTCTCGTACAGTATTCGTTGTTCTCAGTGTACATCTGTGACAATGGTGCGCAACAGATAACTACATCAACTTGATCTTTCGTCAGTCCTGGTACACCGCGATAATAAAGTGAGTTTAAACTTGGATTATCACATTTAGCGGTTATTCCTGTTTTGAATGTTATCTGTGGACTTGCCATATCATAAATATTTGGATTGAGCTCTTTTAGTTTTGTCTTGCACCAAGGGCCCCAGTCATACGTTCCTTTTTTTGGTGCCGCTTTTGTTGCCGTTGATGTCTTTTGACCCGTAAAGTCCATTGACACTTTTGCAATTAATACACCAACAAGAACAACAAGCACGAGCACTAGCACGCCGGTTATGTCGGTCTCCTTCCCTTTCATTGTGTTTGATTCCATAAATACCTGAAAAATGACTTAATAATACACTCAAGATAACAAAAGCCAACTTTCCAGTCAACTTGTTTTACTGCATCAAGGCAGGTGGAGTTTTTGTGGGAGTAACAATAAGTTGCTGACACTCATTATCATTTACGGGCAGCTGCCCGGATGCTTTTTTAAGCTCTACAATTTGGCACATATTTGATGGACTGTTTTTGACGACGGCTAAACATTTTGGTGTGGTATTGCCTGCACCCGCAACCACAAATGCCGCTCCCCGTAGACATCCCTCGCGCACAGTGTCTAACGGTTTATATCCGCAGAGTGCGTCTTTTCTGTCATTTGCAAGCGAACACTGCATATTTATCACATTTCCCGGTTGATCTGCCGGAATAATGACGGCAGTTACTGGATTTTTAAGGTTTGGCTTTAATGAGTTGCAGTTTATTCTCATATTTCCACATGCTGTCACATACATAGGTATTGCTGATGTGGGAATAATTGTCTTTAGTTCTTCTGCACGAGATTTGGTAGATACTTGTTGTAGTCGCACCAAGTTGGCAATAAGTGCAAAAAGCACAACAGAAAGAACAACAATGGTTATTACCACATATCGCTTTACTTTATGATGGTGCAGATTACCGTCCATAGGAATACTATACCATATGGAACACCGATTACTTGCTGAGTGCACGTTTACACTCGATGCAGTAGTGGGCTTCCGGCACAAGTTCGAGCCGAGCAACAGGGATATCTCCCCCGCATCGCTCACACACGCCATATCTTCCTTTTTTAAGAAGTTCAAGTGCAGTACCTAAATCCTTTAATCTTTTTTGTGCATCTTTTATTTCTGCTTCAATGGTGTCGTGTCCGACCTGCTCACGAACATCGGTATCAACTGCGGCATTGTCTGATGCATGATCAGGATCCGAAAATGGATCTTCCTTTTTAAGATTTTCTATCTGTGCTGTTATCTTCTTCTGCTCCTCCTCGATCAGACTTTTTTGTTTTGCGAGAAAGGCCTTTGAAAGCTGTTTTGACATAGTGTGCGTTCCAATTAATAAAAGACCCTACCAAACTCATGAGAAAAACTCTGAAATAGTACACTATGTAAAAAGAAGATGTCAAGAGCAATATTGCGTAAACATAATATTCGCCTTTTACTTCGGTAAGAAGTACACGAGCATCTTTAAGTGGTTGCAAAAGCACATGTGATAAAGAATAAAGCCACACAAAAAAAACTGCAGAAAACCCTTTATTTAGTAACTCTTTACGAATAATAAAGAGGAGCCGTATCGACATATATAAGCCGAATCCGCCAAATATAGCTCGGTACAAGCCTAATGGATGCTGGTACCAACCCCAGCGAATTCCTGGCTCCGTACCGGCAAAAAAACTACCAACTGCTGCAGCGGTAACAAACATAAATACCGAGGGAGTGCTATAATCAACATATTCATCAAATCGCAGCTTATTCCGAGCACATATAACATACATTGTTCCAAACCATCCCACAATCATTCCTATCACCGATATACCAGGATATCCATTTACCAAAATATAACGCAT
Organism: uncultured Gammaproteobacteria bacterium; assembly: GCA_964488545.1. Taxonomy (GTDB): domain Bacteria; phylum Patescibacteriota; class Microgenomatia; order UBA1406; family GWC2-37-13; genus JAKBEU01. The sequence goes on along the minus strand of CAZAUL010000011.1, from coordinate 25,844 downwards.
GATACTCAGACCAAACTCTTCAAAATTCAGAAGCCCATATACTATACGTCCAACAATAAGCGAACCGGCAAAAGAGTTAAATGCAATATCAAATGACTGGTCTTCTGGGAACTTTGAAATGCGAATATGCTTCCACAAAAGAAAACATGCCCATAAAAATCCAAGCATTAAAAAAACACCATATGTATAGACAAACACCGATCCAATTTGTGCCAAAATAGGAGCCATAGGGAAAGTATAGCAGAAGCAGAATGACAAGATAAGAATTACAAATGTCAAATCACAAATCCACAGGTCAATTACTAATCACTAATAACAAATAACTAAATTATTTTGACATTGATCATTTGTTCATTAGTAATTGGTATTTGGAATTTGATTGGTAATTGATCATTGGAAATTGGAAATTCATTTGTGCGATTTGGTATTTGTCATTTGTGATTTGTGATTCTGCATTCGTGTATAATGTCCCCTATGAAACGATATGCACGGCCGCTCAGGGTTGGATTCGACCTTGATGGAGTTCTCCTTTATAATCCAGCGCGTATTGTCCGCCCAATAATTTCCTGGGTTAAGCGTACCTTTTTGCATAAAAACAAACTAGGTTTTTATTACCCCAAAACACATGCGGAAAAAATAATGTGGAAGCTATTTCACTATTCCAGTATCTATAACGCATCCGGCATAGATGAAATGAAACGGCTTGTTGAAGAAGGAAAAATAGAAGCATACTTAATTACGGCACGATTTGGTTTTCTTGGGAATACTGTACTCCACTGGGTGAAACGTAATCAACTTGAACATACGTTTAAAGAGGTATATTTCAACAAAAATGACGAACAACCACATGTGTTTAAGGAAAAAATGATCAAAAAACTCAAGCTCGACGCATATATTGAAGATAATTTTGACATAGTCTCACATCTAAGCAAAAATACATCAGCACATATCATGTGGATATACAATATACTCGACAAGGCGGCACTTTTTCCACATAAGTTTCCCGGCCTAAAACATGCAATTCATCACATGATTTCATTCCATGCATTAGATGGAAAACGTACAAAAAAATAATGAATATCTTGATTACCGGCGGTGCGGGATTTATAGGCACAAACACCTCACTTTTTTTTGGCGGTGCATCTGATTCCCACATAACCATTGTGGATAATCTTTCACGAGTAGGTACACACAAAAATCTCTCATTTCTCAAAAAGAAATTAGGAAAAAAACTCACCTTCATTCAGTCGGATATTAACGATACAAATAATTATAAACACAAACTCAAACGCGCTGATGTTGTTATTCATCTTGCCGGACAAACTGCAGTAACAACCTCTATTCTCGCTCCTCACGCCGACTTTACTACAAACGTTGTGGGAGGATTTACCCTTTTAGAACTTGTACGCACACTCAACCCAAAAGCAATCGTTCTGTACGCTTCAACCAATAAGGTCTATGGAGATCTTGCACACCACGCCGTTACACTACTAAAGTCAAAAAAACAGTATATAAACACTACCTGTCCGAAGGGCGTAGATGAGACCGAGCGACTCCATTTTATTTCGCCGTACGGTTGCTCAAAAGGAGCGGTAGATCAGTATGTTTTGGACTATGCACATTCTTTTGGTATTCGTGCGGTTGTATTTCGTCAGTCATGCATTTATGGACCTCATCAACTTGGTGTTGAAGACCAAGGATGGGTTGCTCACTTTTCAAAACAATTTATCCTTAACCGTCCCATAACTATATTCGGTGACGGGTATCAGGTGCGCGACCTACTGCATGTTGACGATTTAATACATCTATATGATCGTGCCATTCAATCGATACATACCGTTACCGGACAGGCATTGAATGCGGGTGGAGGCATAATAAACGCATACTCTCTACATCAGGTGCTGGAATTATTGAAAACAAAGGTCGGCAGTTCTCCTCAAATAACCTATATGGCCGAGCGTGTTGGGGATCAAAAATACTTTGTTTCAAATAATACAAAAGCAAAGAAATTACTCGGATGGAGACCAAACATTTCTTTTACATCAGGAGTTGAATCACTTATTACATGGCAAAAGGAAAACCTCACATAAAACTTCTTTTTTTTACTCCCTATTTTTGGCCATATATTTCTGGTCTTACCCAATACCCGTTTCGTTTTTTAACTGAACACACATTTGATCTTATTACGACGTGTCTCACTTTTCGACATGCAGAAAACCTTGCAGACCATGAACACATCACGCCCCACTGCACTGTGGTAAGAATGCCGTATATATTTCGCCTCTCTAAGGGTTTTATATCACCACAATCCTGGTTTATTTTTTGGACACAACTTAAAAAACATGATATGGTGCTACTCAACTTACCAAGCGTTGAAGGAGTTATACTTGCCCTTTTTGCGCGTATTGTAAACAAGCCGGTTATAAGTATTCTTCATTGTGAGGTACTCCTCCCCCCTGGAGTAGTAAATAGAATAATTAACTATATTCTTAACGCTGTTGTGTTTATTCAGCTTGTCTTATCAAAAAAAATTATTGTATATACAAAAGACTATTACGCAGACAAACCCATGTATGCTTTGTTCCGTAACAAAATGGAGATTATCCTTCCGTCGGTACACACTGTTGATCCAGATCTACCCTACCTCGCCAAGTTAAAGCAAATGCGTAAAGATAAAGTTTGTGTGGGTTTTTGCGGGCGCATTTCATTTGAGAAAGGAATTCACATTCTTATTGAGAGTATGAAGTCTATAAAGAATTCAATTATTTTTTTTGCCGGACCATACGGTAAGGATGTAGTAGGTGAAGAGCACTATAACGAGACTATACAAGATATGCTCAAAAAGTCAAAGATTCCATTCCAGTTCCTTGGCACATTATCGGGGGCCAAGTTGTCGGCATTTTATCGGTCAATTGACGTACTTGTACTTCCCTCCATAAACAAAACAGAGGCATTTGGTATGGTGCAGGTTGAAGCGATGCTTCAAGGAACGCCGGTAATCGCCTCACATTTACCAGGAGTGCGGGTTCCTACACAGCTATCACAGATGGGGCAAACTGTTGAGCCTGACAATAGCGCCATGCTTTCGGATGCAATTTACCACGTTGTGTCAAACCGGCCACGATTTACTCAACCAGAGTTTATTCAAAAAATGCAATCACTATTTAATCCTCATACCACCTACCAATTGATATATAATCTGCTCCAAAGCTATGCAAAACAAAAACCTTGAGTACTTTATTGAAAAAAATCTTCAGTTTCGTCCCCGCTTTTTTGCATATATCCGGTCACAGGAAGGACTGTTGTTCACCAAATATGCTCAGTTTATAAAGTCAAAGTCGCTCGATTTTGGATGTGGAGACGGTTTTTTTGCCGAAACAGTGTTTGGTCGAAAAACAATTGATATTGGTCTTGATGTGCCAAGCAGTCGAATGCAAATCGCAGAACGTAATTCGGTATACAAACGCATCATCGCGTATAATGGAAGTAAAATTCCCCTCCGCCCTTCTTCTCTCAAAACAGTAGTATCAAACTGTGTGTTTGAACACATTCCTCATATCGAAAAAAGCGTGCAGGAAATTTATTCTGTACTTAGACCCGGCGGTTACTTGCTTACATCTGTTATGTGCTCGCCTTGGAGTACAAATTTGAGCGGAGCTAAGTGGGGTGGCTTGGCGTATGTGAAGTGGTTTAATCAAATACAGGAACACAACGCACTCTTTTCAAAAAAACAATGGATTTCATTGTTTCGTAAAAGCGGATTTTCCATCGAAGTATCTGAAGATTACTTGTTTAAAAAAGCATCACAAAAGACTGAAATTTTTCACTATCTTTCGGTTCCGTCACTCTTACTATACAAACTAACCGGAAAATGGACGCTCGGTATTAAGCCACATCATAAAGAAATCAACGAGATTAGAGATATTATACTGAGCGACAAACACCATCCATCTGCCTGCTTTTTTGTCCTGAAAAAGAAAGAAAGATACAGAAAGAACTAACGCATATTTCGTTTGAATATCAAAACCTTTGGATGATCATACACAGTAAATGCTTCTTCTGCCCAATCATCAGGAAAATCGATAGGAATACCTAAATAACGCAATGATGGATATGAAGTAAACTCCTTCTCAAGGGTAAATCCCCGCTTATTGTCAAACATATCCTTATAAAAATCAGTTGCAAGCGGATAACGCTCAGGCACTGTAGGTATACTCCCCCACCCTCTATTTGAAGACATTACATAATAATCAGATTTCAAAAGTTGTTTTTGAATACCATTCCATTTTTCAGCAGTATCAGGGTCAAAAATTCCTATCTGTTCGCTCTTAAACTGCTTATTTTTTGGATTTGGCACAAGGAGAGGAAGAGGATCATCCCAATACTCCCAGGCAATTGTGCTCCCGCTAGCTATAGCATCAAACATCCATACAGATGCCGCAACACGTGAATGTGACGTTGTGTAAATCGACATAAATGCCATCGGCCAGACTACTATGCCAACCACAATAATAACCCGTATAATTCTGCGAATTAATGTTGGGATAGTATTAGTGAGCTTGAATGTATACCATAGCCCATATCCTGCACATAGCGCAAACACAGGATACAAAGCTATAAGGTACCGCATTGTCTTGGCAAATTGAACGGATTGATAGACAAGAATGACAGCTGTCCAGAGTAAAACTGCCCTCCATATTTTTGAGGAAAGTATAAGCCTATACCCGCCTATTACCGCAAGAATGGCATATATAATACCCAAACCAAAAAAAATAATATTCACCGGAACCAAGTACCAAGGAGCGCGTAACCATTGTACAGCGGGTGGGAAATATCCATTCGGATTTTCAAATGATTTAAGCACAGTAAGATTGTGCAGAAACTGTTGAGAGGGGGTGACATCAAAAAAATTTGCTGAGTTAAAATAGTATGGAGATGCAAACCGAAGACTTACATACAAAACTACACCCCAAGAAAACATCAGTCCGAGGAGATACAGCACCTTTTTCGAATGACTCAACATATGGTAGCCAAAAAAACTTAAACCAATAAAAATGGGAGGAATATAGAAAACTGCGCTTATTTTTGATGCCAGTGCCAAACCAAGAAATACTGCCGATAAAACCACATACGAAAAGCTATTCTGCCAGCGAATTACAGCCGAGCGAACTGCGAAATAGATACTCAACCAGCCAAAAAAATGCATGAATGTATCAACGGTAAAAAAGTGAGCAAGCTGAATGGGTAAAACCGCAATACTATAGAATCCCGCCGTATAATACTTTAGTTCGCTTGGTAGTTTACATTTTTTTTCAAGCATCTGTACAATTGCAAATAAAATGACTATTATGGATGCGTCGGCAATCGCTGACAGTAGTCTCCCCTGCAGGTGGAGTGTGTCATACGTATTATTAAGGAGTAGCTCCCCAATAAATTTATTTATCGTTATTGGTGCAAGACCATAGACATAAAACGCATGATTATTATTTTCTGGATTTAATGAAGATGTGCGTCTATCAAAATACTCACCAATAGATTGTGGGAAAGAAATATCTGTGCTCACCATTGTTAAAAAACGTTCATCAGGATGTAGATGAAATCCCTGATCCCAGTTAAGACCATAGAGACGGAGGAATAGTCCAACAGCAATTATAATTGCTAATAAAAATCTCTTTTTGGTAGTCATGCCACTCTAGGCTGAATGACAAATCACAAATTACAAATTGTACAAATCAATTACAAATTACAAAGAATAAAGCACAAATCTATTTTGTAATGAGAAATTTGTTATTTGAATTTGATTTGTTATTTGTCATTTGTAATTTGTAATTATAAGGTATAGAGTACTCATTCCTCTTTCTTCACATTCTGCAGAACATCCTGCAAATCCTTTCCTTCCCTTGCTACAACCTTAGGTCCGCCTCGTTTTGGTATGAGTGATAATACAACTTTAAACAATCCACCGGCTTTTTCTTCTTTTACCAGTAATTTTGCCTTTGATATATCTTTCTGATGCCGAAGACGCTCGGAAAGACGCTCGAAAAAGTTTTTAGTAACAATGGTGCTTTTTAACGAGAGATTTTTCATGGTCAAATCTACTCTTGAAACGCTTGGTTCTTGAATAAGGAGCTTTAGCATATCTTTCGTTGTTAGTATGTCGAGTGGTCTATTTTCAGAGTCAACAATAACAATACTTCCAATATTTTTTTCTAGAATAAGATGTAGTGCATCACGTGCATAATCGTCTGGGTTAAGTGAAAGTACAAACGATTTTTGAAAATTTCTTACCTTTTTAGTTAACAATGTTGCCTTGTCCGGGACAAACGTGTTGCGTTCTTTTTTCTTGGGAGAAATTAAAAACGTAATAAGATCATAATAGGTTAATACACCCTTTAGTTTCCCATACTCATTTACCACTACAAGCTTTGAAAGTTTTGTGTCCTTAAAAATATGCAGGGCACGACCAATATCATCATCCTCTTTAATAGTAACCAACCCTCTTTTTTTATTTTTTGTAATATCTTTGATTTTTATGGTAAAAACAGAATTTGACTCAAATGTCTTGAGAATTCCACGAGCTGATACCATTCCAACAAATCGTTCCTGATCATCAAATACCGGCAAATAATGTACTTTTGACTCCATCATCAGTCCTGCTATTTTTCCTGACGTAAACTGCATTCTAATACGCGGAGCATGAAATAGACAGTGTTCAACTTTGGCATTTGAAGGATGCGATGTGCGAATTACTGAATAATAGGGATTTATAACTCCCATATATTTTTTGTTTTCATCGAAAATAAATGCGGCCGAGTGAGAGCTGGGTAGTTTGGCGAGTACTGTAGACAGCGAGTCGTGTGGACTCGCAGTAATAACACCCTCAGTTTGAAGAAGCTTTGATGTCTTCATAGTGTGAAAAACATTCGAGAAAACGAATAATGCTCAACACTCCCCAACCCGTGCCACCTTTAGGCGCGGCCCCTTTAGGCGATCCATCTCGATGTGCTGGACCGGCAATATCGATATGAATCCATTTTGACTTCTCAATAAACTCCTGCAAAAAGACTGCAGCAGTAATTGCTCCACCATACCTTCCTCCGCCAATATTTTTTAAGTCTGCTATGTCGCTTTTCATTTGTTTTACATATCCGCTATAGAGTGGAAGCTCCCAGTGTTCATCGCCGGCATCATGTGCGACTTTCTTAAACTGTTCTGCAAACTTGCGATCGTTTGCAAAAAGTCCCGCCAAGTCAGTGCCTAATGCAACCATACATGCACCAGTCAAGGTTGCCATATCAACAATATAGTCTGCTTTTAATTTTTTTTCTGCATATACCAGGGCGTCGGCAAGTGTCAGTCTCCCTTCTGCATCAGTATTTAATACCTCAATTGTTTTTCCGTTAATTGCAGTCACGATATCACCTGGCTTAATTGCGTTTCCTGAGGGCATATTTTCGCATGCCGGCAAAACACCATATACATGGGAAAACGCCACGGTCGGTTTTACCCGTGCCAAATATTCAAATACGCCAAGCACTGCCGCCCCCCCACTCATATCCATTTTCATATCCATCATGGCGTCTGCAGGTTTAAGCGACAGACCACCTGAATCAAATGTGATTGATTTGCCAACAAAAGCGAATGTTTTTTTGCCGGTTCCCTTGTATTTCAGCACAATAAATGCAGGCTTACGCGTACTCCCCTGCGCAACACCTAAAAATGCACCCATGCCTAGCCGCTTACACTCGCGTTCATCGAGTACTTCGACAGTTACCGCACCTTCAGACTTCTTTTCAATCGCAAACGCCGCTTCCATGAGTGTTTCAGGATGCATATGGGATGCGGGAGTATTTATAAAGTCACGGGCAAGACACACCGACTCTCCCGCGACAATACCTTTCATAGCAGCGTTTTTTACTTGTGATTCCTTATGCGAGGTTACAAAAGTGAACGACTGAATTGCAGTAATTTGTTTTACGGCTTTTGCACTTTTAAACTGTGAAAACACATATGAACCTAATACCAATCCTTCAGCAACTTCATCAACGTATTGTTCGAGTCCATAAACATCAATTACAATGTGCTCACATTTCACACCTCTTGCACTGCGTGCAACGTCGGCTACAGAATTGCGAATGAGTGATTCCTGAAGCTGTTTTTGCTCAAGACTAATCACAAAAACTTGATCAAATCCAGTTGAAGTTTCAAGTTCAAGATGGTGTACTTCTGATTTTGTTGTATCCGCTTCCCCTGCAGTTCTTTTCTTTTCAATCTGTGTGATAAGTGTTTTGTTTGCATTACCAGCAAGACCCTTACCTTCAATGTAGAAGTATATATATGCTGTTTTATGCGATGGATTCTTTTTTGAATAGGAAGATGTAATATGTATTTCCGGAGTCATAGTGAGACTATGTTACCCTTTCGCAGACTGCCAGTCAAGGGCTATGTATATGCTATACTCCAATACATGTCTTCACTTCTCAAATCCATTGTCATACTGCATAGCGATATTCGCCGTGAATACTTTGCCACACAGGAAGGATATGAAACAGAAAAAAGTGCAAAAAAAGATGCAGAGGCTGTTGCAGGCTATGCACGATCACTTGCAAAGAATGTATTTGTAATACCTGCTGGCCCCGGGTGGGTTGCAAAGGTAATTGCAATACGGCCTAGTGTGGTGGTAAATTTGGTTGACTCGGTACTTGGTGATGACACAAAAACACCACTAGTCTGCGCAACTCTTGAAATGGTAGGTATACCATACACCGGTAATCCATTTGGACCAGTGCTCGCCTGTTATGATAAGATGTCGGTTAAGCACAAACTACACAAAGCATCAATACCTACGCCCGATGGCTTTGTTATCCCACACAAAGGATCAGTCTCTGTGCCGAACACGTTTCGCTATCCTGCAATTGTAAAACTAAATTCAATTCACGGTTCAGTTGGTTTGCGTGACGAAAACATCGTTCACACCAGAGGCAAATTAGTATCGATTGTACAAAAGTTGCAAAGTACATTTCATTCTGACATCTTAGTTGAAGAGTATATTAAAGGGCGCGAAATTTCTGCCTTTGTGTTTAATACATCAAAAGGCGTACGTGTCATTATGTCGGAGGACATTCTTAAAGGAGGTTCAAATCCGTATGCAATTGCCTCATATGAATTTAGATGGGTTGAACAAAATCCAGTTATTGAAACGCATGTTTTCAAAAATAAAAAAATCGAGATGATCATGAAAAAAGCATATGAATGTTTTCAAATGCATGGATATAGCAAATTTGATGCTCGCGTAAAGGACGGCATTCCATACATAATTGATGTTAATCCAAATCCGGCATTCGCCCCCCCCGAGAACGACAGCCCATTTGCAAAGACAGCTCAATCGATGTTTGATATACCCTTTCAAACATTACTATCTACAATAATTAACTCCGCTTTAGCGAAAAAATAATATCTGTGTATTGACAAATCAAAAAAAGTGTTCATAATGGAGCTTATAAAAAAATGAATGAGGATAGAAAAAAAAGAATACGTAAAAATCGAAACGAACTTGTAGTCTATATTTATAATATTGTTGAAGACGAATGGTCGTTTATCTCCGCACTTTCCGATAAAGAAGCTCAAAAAAAAGAGGTTGAAAGCTGTAACAGTTCTGCGGAATCATATCTTTTTGCCAATGCTGATGAGGAAGAGTTTGTGTATGTATCGCCGAAACGAATTTCATTTGCATTTAAAAAATATTTTCAGGATTTGGTAGGGGCAAAAAAAATTGAAATTATTGTCCCCAAAAAAACATCTGGTCTTGTTTGCCGTGATTTTTTCAATGATAAGATTGTGTTTAATAGATTTGTTAAAAAAGCCAAAAGGTATAAGAAGGTTACTCTGGTGAGCTATGCATCATCACCACAATTTCTTGATCTCAAAGAAAAACTCCGAGAAAAAAAAATAAATGTGGTTACCCCTGAGTCACCAGAGGTCGATTGTGCATGGACGGTTAATTTCTACGGCAGTAAGTCAGGAATTCGCCAGTTAGCGCAACAAAGCACTGCACTGGAGCCTGATTTTATAATGCCAGAGGGTATTATTTGTGTAGGTAAGCTGGATGCCGCTCGCATTGCGGCAAACAGATACATAAAGGATAAGGGTGTTGTCATCAAAACAAACAAAGGGAGCAGTGGAAATGGTGTGCTTATATTTCGGCAGGGCGATCTTCCCAATGACTACAAACAGTGTGAGAAAAAAATCTATTCGATTTTTAATCAGAATGATTACTGGGATCGGTATCCCATTATTATCGAAGATTTAATTAGTGTAAATCTTAATAACGGAAGCAGTTATCCTAACATTGAGTTTAAAATCCATAAAAATGGAAAAATTGAAATGCTTTATTACTGTCTCATGATGGTTACCAAAGAAGGAGTATTTTATGGTATAGACATGCATGAGGATGTTATTAGCGAACGCCTCGCGGCCCGTATTGTTGATACCGGTTTTTATATTGCCGAGCGGTATGCCGCCGCAGGATATAGAGGTCATTTTGACATTGATATGATTGCAACAAAATATGATCAGGTTTTTGTAAACGAGTCAAATACTCGAAACACAGGGGGCACAGATGTATACAAAATTGCTCTTGAACTCATTGGGCGTGACTTTATGTCCGATTCATATGTAATTAGCAGAAGCAAATATGATATTTCTGGACTAAAGAGACCTTCTTTTATGAGCGTAAAAAACGCAATTCGTCCTATCTTGTATGATAAAAAAACACGGGAGGGTGTAGTAATAAGCTCAGAAAATATTATTAAGCAAAAAGAGTTTATTTATCTAATTTTCGGCAATACCAAACGCAGAGCATATCAAATTGAGGCAGAAATGAAAAAGCTTCTCCATTCAGAACATCCATGAAACCAAACCCTCCTCTCACTGTATACGTGTATAACGGTGTAGAACATGAGTGGGAATTTATTACACACCTTAAAACAAAGAAAAAACGGGACGGAGCTATCCGCGCATCAACAAACTTGGCAGATACATACCTTTTTGCCAACCCCAACAGTACATGTGTATTTGTCTCTCCCCTTCCGCTTGATTCCGCTTATGTTCGCTATGCTGAAGCGTTACTCGATTCTCACTTTACAATACTTGTCCCAAAACCAAAATCCCATTCGCTTGCACACAATCTAACAAACGATAAGACATGCATAGCGACAATCAAAACAATTGCAAAGCGTTTTAACAACAACATAATACTCAAATCGTACTCCTCTTCACCCGGTATACATGCGGTTGCAAGTGTCCTTAAAAAAAACGGTCTTTCAGTTGCCCTACCAGAAACAACCGACGCTTCTAAACTGTCTGCAGTATATACCTATGGATCAAAGTCTGGTTTCCGCAATGCATTTAGTCGATACATGCCCAAGGGTTATATTTGCCACTCACCGAATGAAGCCTTGCAACGGGCGGAGGAACTCTATAACCAGGGAGAGGGCGTAGTCTGTAAAACCGACCGCGGATGCGCGGGTGAAGGAGTGCATATTTTTAAAAAAAAGGGGGGGTTTGCCTATGTTAAAGACGAACTTGCAAAAATATTTGTATCTCAACCGTACTGGCACTCGCACCCGATCGTGGTTGAAGCATATGTGCGTCCAACTATGCATGACTGTCCATTTCCTAGCATAGAAGGGTATATTGACGCAAAAGGAAAACTTTCATTCCCCTACTACTGCAACATGATTGTTACTCCTAAGGGTGAATTTTTTGGAGTGGAGATTCATAAGCGAGTACTCTCATCTTCACTCGCAAAGAAACTCATGCAAATTTCGACTCACATCGGAAGGACATATGTGCAAGCAGGATACCGAGGCACGTTTGATATTGATTTTCTCCATAGTGCAAAAAAACTATATGCAAATGAATCTAATATGCGTACGAATGGAGGTACTGATACGTATATCACCGCTCGTAAACTTATTGGTAAAGATTTTTTTACTTCGCGGTACGTGCTCAGCAACTACTTTACCTTTTCTCAGAACAAAAAATACACTTTTCCTAACCTAGTATCTCTACTAAGTAAGCATCTTTACAATGCGACTACTAAAACAGGTGTCATCATCGGATCGGCACTTGCACTTCGACAACGAGGGGTGTCCTATATGATAATTGCAAAGTCACCGGCTGAGGCAAATAAACTGCAAAAGAAATTAATATTGACAATTAAAAAAAATCAGGAATAATGTTTCAATATCCATGAGTACAAGTGATGATAATTCTGACGACAAGCCTCCGAGTATAACCATCCTTTTTGAGTACACTTTTGCATCACCAAATTATTTATTTATTTTTAACGCATATGAGTAACAGGTTTAATACGATATATATTTCAAATATTCTTGAGGGATATTACAAAAGCTATCTTGATCTCCCCAAAAAAAAGAGAGAGTTTTGGACGCAATATGACACCCTTGATAGCAATAGAGCGTGGATGTATGGAGATGATAATAAAATTATCATCACCTCACAACCTATTCTCCGCGATCATTTTGTATACGTAAACAAATTGCTTGGGTGGAAAAATGTTATCAATCTTTCACCGACTCGACCTGGATTTTCTATATCCGAAGATTGTTTTAAAAATCAATTTTTAAAAAAAAGATTGGTGGAAATCATTTCAGATAATCCTGGCATAGCACTTATCCCCTATCGACTCACACCACAGTTTCAAAAACTTATTCATTTTCTCAATTCAAAAAATCTCACCTTTACAACCCCCGAAACAATACCGCAGGACAAACAGTTTGTATTAACCTATTTCAACACAAAACGCGGTTTCCGTCACTTATGGCATATGTCGGGTGCAGACAGTTCGTCATACATTCAAATTCCTGAGGGTTTTATAACAGAAGATAAACAAGAAGTAATTGAGGCGGCATGGTGGTTTATGACGCACCAGAAATCGTTTGTCATTAAATACAACAAGGGCACCCAAGGTATTGGAGTGCAGATGATCGATCGCAAAACACTACCCAAAAAAAGAGAAGATTTTAATGTACATATCAAAAAACTCCTCACCGACAAAATATGGCGAAGTTCAGCAATAATAATAGAAGAGGCCGTACCAATAACAAAAGGCGGACAAAGTATTTCGCCGAGTGTTGAAATGTATGTATCCCCTGATGGAACAGTCAACAAATACTATGCATGTGATCAGGTGCTTGCAGAAGATAAAAAGACTTTTCGGGGAGTATATACATATCCTGAGCTTTATAAGGATAAAAATATCAAGCATGCATTTCAAGCCGGGCTTAAATTTGGAAGACAACTTGCCCGATATGGATACCGTGGTGTCTATGATGTAGATTTAATCAGAAGTAGTCAGAATAAAATGTACGCAGTCGAATCAAATATGAGGCGGACGGGGGGTACTCATCTTCATGAGTTGTGTATGGCCCTCCTTGGGAAGCGGTATGGGGAACATTATCACGCCTTGATTGAAGATATTATGTTGCGCCCAAATCATTCCCTGACCTATGATGCCTGCAAAAAACTTTTTCATGATGAGCTATATAGCAACAATCAAAAAAAAGGGATTATATTGTCAAATCCAGATATGCTCAATGTACATATTCTTGCAGTGGTGGTTATTGCTGAAAGTAAAAATGACCTTGAAACGCTTCGGAGAGTAGTTTCACAGAAGCTCAAACACGTTGTTCAATAGGCATTTATTTGCTATAATTTCGTGAATATAGCCTTCTTGGGTTGTTTGGGCGCGTAGTTTAATGGTAAAACAGTTCTCTGATAAAGAACAGAGCGATAGTCCGATTCTATCCGCGCCCACACCTAAATAGGCCGCTTAGCTCAACGGTAGAGCGCTTCGTTTACATCGAAGATGTTGGGGGTTCAAATCCCTCAGCGGCCACACAGAGCCTACGTTGTAATACACGCTTGCGTCTTCCCTGCTTTTCTTTCATAATGAATATAATCCATATGGAAAAGAATAGTCTTTCATTTGTTCAAAGACAGATACAGATCCGCAATAAGCAGATTAAAACGCTCTTAGTGTTTTTGCCTTATTTTTTTTCTGTGTCTACTCTTCTCCGTACGTTCTTCTATCCGTGGAAACTTATTGTGACAAAAAAGGAAACACGAGGATTTTCTTTTTCTGAGTGGTTAAACCGTATGTCGCTAAACATTATGTCAAGCGGCATAGGAGCAATCATGCGATTTTCCATGATCTCATTTTTTATTTTATTTGAGCTCATATTCATTCTCTCTTTGCCCATTCTTATTGTTATTTATTTTGTACTTATATTGCCTGTTGAGCTTGTTCTCTACCACATTCAGCCTACCTCCGAGGAACTACTTCTCCAAAAGCAGGACAAGTTTATTCAATCACACTGCCTAAAACCCGATGAGAACGCCAGCGCAGTGAAACAATGGTTTATTGCACTTCAAAATACAGAAAGTAAGGGTTTGTTCTCATATCCACCCCTTGCCCGCGACTGGGCATACGGATACACTCCTACGCTTGATGAGTATGTTGAAGACTTGACTGGCCCATCATATCAATCAATAACTCGACATGTTGTAGGTCGAGGAAAAGAATTAAAACTGCTTCAAACCGTATTGGGAAAATCGATAGAAGCAAACGCTATGGTGGTTGGTGAGGAAGGAGTCGGTAAACACACCGTTGTAGATGCTCTTGCACGAATGATTTATGACGGAACTTGTATTAAGGAGCTTGCATATAAGCGTGTCCTTAAGCTTAATATGGAAAAAATCCTTAACCGTTTTACTGATTTGCAACAGCGGGAAGCTTTTTTTGAGACTTTGCTTTCTGAAGCCCAAGAAGCGAAAAGTATTGTAATAGTAATTGAAAATATTGAGCGGTATGTTTCACTTGGTGAGGGGCATCTCGATCTTTCCCCCATCATCGAACGATATGCCAAGCAGTCTGTTATACAGTTTATCGGCATTACATCGCCATTTCTCTACCAGCGATTTTTATTTCCCAATGAAAAAATACAGCGACTGTTTACCAAGGTAGATGTACCCGAAATATCAAAGGAAGAAGCCGAGGAAACAATTTTACATGCAGTACCAACTTTTGAAATGAGGTTTAATGTTATTATTCCTTTTGAAACTGCGCGCGCAGTAGTTGCTAAAAGCGAATTTTATATTACACATATCCCCTTTCCAGAAAAGGCGCTAGCCCTTCTTGATGAAGTTTGCTCTGGTTTGCCAAACCAAACAATTCTTCCTGAACATATTGATCAGGTCCTTGCAAAAAAAACACACATTCCAACCACGCTCACTGAAGAGTTAAAAGTAAAACTACTTCAGCTGGAAGACAGTCTTTCAAGTCGTGTGCTTTTTCAAGAAAAGGCAATCCACAGTCTCTCTGCCGCAATTCGCCGATCATTTATCCTGTTAGGTAAGCGCAAAAAACCGTTAGCAACATTTCTCTTCCTCGGTCCCACGGGTGTTGGGAAAACAGAGACTGCAAAGGCGGTTGCTGATATGTTTTTTGGTTCACAAAAATATCTTGTTCGGTTTGATATGTCGCTCTATCAATCAAAAAATGACATTAAAACACTTGTGGGTTCTATTGAATCAGGACTACCAGGACAACTATCTAAAACAGTACGCGAACAACCCTATGCTGTGTTGTTACTTGATGAACTTGAGAAAGCTCACCCGGATCTTATTAATATCTTTCTTACCGTTATTGACGAAGGTTATTTTACTGATGGATACGGTAAAAGGGTTGACTGCAAAAATCTAATTATAATTGCCACAAGCAACGCAGGTTCCCAATATAGTATGAAACAACAGCAGATTATGCAGAGGCTATCTGACGTTGGATTTGCGGAGCCTCAGACGCAGTCCTCTGACTTGCAGGTTGTGAACTATCTCATTCAAAATCATATTTTTTCTCCCGAGTTTTTAAACAGGTTCGACGGGGTGATTGAGTATCAACCTATCAACGAAGTTTCCGCACTTGCGATAGCAAAAAAAACGATTCAATCGATCCAGCAGTCAATATACTCTTTATATCGCATAAAAATTACTGTTTCCGACAAAACCTTGCTTTTGATGATTAAAAATGGGTTCGACCCCGTTTTTGGCGCACGCAATCTTGAACGATCACTTACCCAACAGGTAGAAGATAAAATCGCCGAACTCCTTCTCCAGAATAAAGTGTCTGAGGGGCAGTCAATTTCTCTCTAATAAGTAGAATTTAAGCATCACTTGCTGTATTATTAATCACGTTACATGAAAATATATTTCACTGCTTCAACTTCTGGTAATGGTGATCTTGTTCCTTTGTACGCACATATTATCCACCTTATTGGGCAATTTTCCGACATTATACTTACTTCGGGTCCACAAATAGTTTCGCATCAAATGTTAAATGAGGATAAAAAACTTACATCAAAACAAATCTATGAAAGACAACAAAAGCGCATCGAAGATTCAGATCTCGTTATTGCAGAAACCTCAAAACCGTCTCATGGAGTAGGTGGAGAAATTGTATATGCGCTTTCACTAGGTAAACCCGTACTTGCACTTGTACATACTAAATTTGAAGATCATATCTCCCCTATGGTTGCCGGTAATCCAAGTGACAACCTATACATCGAGTATTATGACGAGGATAACGTTAAAAATAAATTGAAAGACTTTATTAAGCATATTGAAAAAAATAGAAAAAGAAAAGGAAAACTTATTGTGATAGATGGAGGTGATGGAAGTGGCAAAACAACGCAAGCACAGATGCTTATGACATATTTAAAAGAGAAAAAAGCACATGTAAAATATGTCGATTTTCCCCAGTACTACAGATCTTTTCATGGTAAAACAGTTGCAAAATTTATGCGGGGAGAGTTTGGCCAGATGAATGAGGTGTCTCCGTATCTTGCGTCTCTTGCATACGCCCTCGACCGAGCGTCGGTTAAACGCGAGATGGATGATTTTTTGGCTTCAGGAGGTATAATTGTCGCCAATCGGTACGCCACCTCAAGCATGGCTCATCAAGGGGCAAAGTGCAAGAATGAAAAAGAGCAAAATGAGTTTTTGAAATGGATTTATGAACTTGAATATAAAGTCCATAAGATCCCCAAGGAAAATCTGGTTATATATCTTCACGTACCATGGAAAACCGCTCAAGATTTAACGAACAAAAGAGGTGAACAGGCATATCTTAAGGGTAAGGCTGATATTGCTGAAGTCGATCTTGAGCATCGTAAAGCTTCTGAGGCAATGTATCTTGCTCTCGCAAAAAAGCACAGACATTGGAAGACAATAGAATGTGAGGTAAATGGCAAACTTCTTTCTCGGGAAGAAATATTTTCCAAAGTACTTGATTTAGTAAAACCTGTTTTGAAATAAATTTGAAGCTTACCGATACTTATTTATCGCCTCTCTCAGTTTATTTGCCTCATGCCCTGCTTTTTCCGCAAAATCAACCCTGTTTGATGCAAAGATAATTCCCCGTGAAGAGTTAATTATCATTCCCCGCTTTTCAGTATCTAGTCCAGCCTTCACCGTTTCCTCCACATCCCCCCCCTGCGCGCCAATACCCGGCACTAGGAAAGGAAGTTGTGGCGCAATTTCTCTCACCATTTTCATCTCTTCAGGATAGGTTGCTCCTACAACTACCATACAGTTTCTATTTACATTCCAAACAGTTGCAACCTGACGGGCAACACGCATAAAAAGCGGGCTCTGTTCAATGTCCATGTTTTGGAACTCGCCCGAACCAGGATTAGACGTTTTACATAAAATAATAGATACTTTGTCTTTACGATCTAAAAAAGGCATGAGAGCCTCGCGGCCCAAATACGGATGGAGGGTGATGGCATCAAATTTAAGATGATCAAATATAAATTCAACATATCCATTATTGGTATTGCCAATATCTGCTCTCTTTGCATCGCAAATGGTAAAAATGTCTGGATACGTGGTGGTTATATATTCCATTGTCATCGCAAGCTCAACAATTCCCTGAGCGCCTCTCGCCTCATAAAAAGCCATATTGGGCTTATATGCACATACATAGGAGTGTGTCGCATCTATAATTGCCTTGTTAAAGACAAACTGCGGATATGATTCGTTGAGTACGACCGATGGTAATTTATGTATTTCAGAATCAAGACCGACACAAAGAAGAGAGTTGTTTTTTTTCATTATTCGCTTTAATTTTGAGGTGCCCGTTATAGTCATATCTGATTATTCGAATATTTAGATATAAACTCCTTTCCGTGACCGACCTCAGTATTTATGGGGACATTTTTCTTACATAACGGACATGTTTTTGCATCAAATGCACCAGCTTCAAATACTGCCAGCGAGTCAACTGGTGCACCCATATATTCAGTATTAACTCCCTTGGGGTTTCTGTTAACGAGCACGTATACACCAACAACCGTGCCACCTGCTTCTTTAACTCGTTCAACTACTTTTTTTACCGATGCACCCGTTGTAGTAAGATCCTCAACAATAAGCACGTTTTTATCCTTCACAAGTTTGTCATAACCTCTTTTGAGCATTTGTGGTCGATCAAACATTTGCTTGTCGTCAGTTGACTTTTCTGTAAATACAGAAAGTACATCCCGTTTAGTAAGTTGTGATAAGTGATACGCTACCCACTGTGATAACACAATCCCACAAGCGGCAGGACCCGCGACTACATCTATTTTTTTGTTCTGTACATGTTTGGCCATCATTCGACAAACTTGTGAAGTCAGACGCGTAAATGGATACAGGCGATCTTTGCGGATATATACACTTCCATGCTTACCTGATGTATATACAAAATGATCATTTGTGATTACTGCTCCTACTTTTTTGAGCATTTTCATCACTTTTGCGTGAGTATTTGGCGTCATTGTTTTGAAAGAAAATGATTTTTAATTTCTATGCCCAAAAGTGGATTCCACATAGCTCCTGTTGCCGACATCACCACATCGGCCCCGGCGTTTCTATATGTTATAAAATCAGCAACACTCATTACACCACCTACACCTACAATTGCATATGTGTATTTTTTAGTTTGTCTCAGAGAGTTGAGGCGTCGCACCATATCTAGTCCTGCCCATTGTATAGGGGCGCCACACACCCCACTTTTCAATCGGCCTTCTCCTGGGAGAGCCTGCTTCCCTTGTTTGTCAACGATTGTTGCAGGTATCGTGTTAATTGCGGCAACCGCATCAATAAATGGAGAAACTAATTGTATAAACTGCTCCATGTATGCCTGTTCCATAAAAGCACACTTAATAATTAGAGGTGTGTTTCCTAATTCTTCCTTTACTGCTTCAAGTACGCGTACACTTCTTTCACTATCAAGACAAAGTAAGTGTGCAGTTCCTTCGTTTGGACAACTTAAGTTTGCTTCAACAACCTTTACACCTGTTTCCTTCATTAACCTTGCTGTTGTTACCCAGTCAGCAATATATGCATCTATCCCACTTCCACCTGTGCCTTGAAAACTTCCCACAACAAGCTGTCCAGGATAAGTTGTTTTTACTACATTATGGAGGTCCTTTTGCCAAATATCGGGAGACATTGAGGGCACCCCGAAGGAGTTTGTTATGCCTAGTGGTTCTGAGTAGTTTGAGTCCGCAACTAGTGGACTCCGCATCGCATGTTCAATGGTTAAATTTCCTGAAATATGTACCGCAAGTACGTTTGGCAACGGATGACATGGATATGATCTGCTTCGTACTGTTTTATAAATGGGAATATCAAATCCCTTGTCAAGTGCTGCTCGTACAAATTTCCCATTTAAGAGAGGTCCTGCCGGAATGCCAAACGGACTATCTACCTCTTGCCCCAAAAAAGTGACTCTTTTTATTGCCTTAAAAGTTTCAACCTCTCCGTCTCCAAAAACTCCAAACGGCCCCTTTGTATAATTCTCCTCATATGACACCGTTGGGTTATAAAATGGTGTATGTGACATATTAATTTTCTTCAATTCGTAATACTTTACCTCGCACTTTCTTCCCTTCAAATGGTGTCCATTTGCACTTACCCACCATGTTTTCACCTTTAATTATATATTCACTTTCCGTGTCAATAATGACCTGATTCTGTGATGCAGGCAGATTAAGTACTTTTCGCGGCCCATCATAGCACAAACGCACAATGTCGTGCATGGTGATTTTATTCTCATACACAGCTGTCAACAACAACGGTAGAGTTGTTTCAAGACCTGGTACTCCATATGGAGGATTTTGCGACATCTTCTCCTCAATGGTGTGAGGGGCATGATCCGACTCAACTACATCTATTGCGTCTAAATGCTCCCAGAAAAAATCCACTTCTGTTTGCGGTGCTAGTGGTGGTTTCATTTTTGCAAATGGGCCAATGCGTGCAAAGTCGGCCTCGGTAAGAAATAAATGATGGGGAGTTATACCACACGTAACGGGTACACCTTCTTTTTTTCCTTGTATGATCTGTGAGAGTACATTTTTTGAATGGATATGACAAATATGAGTATGTTTGTTTGTTGCTTTTGCAATACTCAGGAGTGTCTCAATATGTTCATCTTCACAATGAGCCAAGATTGGACCACCCTTCCAGTGGGCATATATGTCAGATATACGCGAAGAGTTGAGGATATAACCGCCGGTAGTGTGATCAAGATATATCTTTAACCCCACCACCTCATCATATACTTTTTCAAACTCATCAAGATTATCCCCTGTAGTTCCAAAATAAAACAAAACAGCGCATTTACTTTTTTTCTTTGCAATGAGTTTCTTTTCCATCAATGCTGAATAGGTAAAAATTGGCTTTTTGTTATTAGGCATATCACATACCGTAGTAAACCCCCCTGCCCGTGCCGCTTTTGTACCCGTTTCAAAATCTTCCTTTTCAGTTTGTCCTGGGTCACGCAAATGTACATGAATGTCAATGAGACCGGGTAATGTAACAATGCTCATAGTGAATGGATATATTCTCCCCAACTGGTAATGCTCAAAGAGGTGAGTGGGTATTTTTCAATTGCTCGAATAAAATACCTTGCAGTTCGAAGATCGGTAAAGAGTGGAATATTATTATCAATTGCAGTGCGGCGAATCCTATATCCATCACTTACCTGTTTTTGAAATTTTTTCTCTTCCTCGGTGAACGGCTCACTGATGTTTATAACAAGCGATACTTTCTTTTGTGCAATGATATCTACAACACTTGAGTCTTGTTTTTCATACACTTTATGGACATGTATTGAGGGTATACCTTTTCGTGCAAGAAATGCATGTGTTTTATCTGTTGCATAGAGGGTGAATCCTTGGTTTTTTAACCGCCATACAGAGTTAAGCAATCGCTCTTTTTGTACCTCTCCCCCAATACTTATGAGTGCCGACTTGCCGTTTACCTGCACTCCCGTTGCATATACCGCCTTAAGATAAGCTTCCTCTGCTGAATCACCAAAACATGCAACTTCACCAGTCGAGGCCATTTCAACACGAAGCACCGGGTCTACACCTTCAAGACGCGCAAATGAAAACTGAGGTGCTTTTACCACCACGTAGTCAGGTCGTGGCGTCTCAATTTTTTTTGCCTTTCCAAACAAGCTGAGTGCTAAAAGTTCGGCATAGTTTAGTCCACTTGCTTTAGAGATAAATGGGAACGTGCGTGAAGCACGTATATTCATCTCTATTACATATACATCATTTTCTTTTGCAAGAAATTGAATATTAAATGGTCCGGTTACTTGCGTTTCTTTTACCAGCTGTTCAGCAATTTTGTGCATTTTCCGTTCTGTCTGCATGTATATTTCTTGTGCAGGGTAAACTACTGTAGCGTCGCCTGAATGAACGCCGGCATGTTCTATGTGTTCAGAAATCGCATAGGTGATTATTTCCCCATTTTGTGCAACTCCATCAAATTCGATCTCCTTCGCATCAGTAATAAACTGGGAAACGGTGATTGGATACTCTTTATTCAAGTGGGCTGCTTTAGTTACAAATGTGGTAAGTTCGTGTTCGGTATGACACACTGCCATTGCGCTTCCCGATAAAACGTAGGACGGTCGAACCAATACGGGATACCCAGTTTTTTTAATAAATTGTTTGAGAGTAGTAATATTGGTAAAGCTATTCCATGCAGGCTGCTTAACTCCAAGCGAGTCAAGAATTGCAGAAAACCTGTTTCTGTTTTCAGCTTTATCAATGTTATGAGGAGATGTGCCGAGAACTGAGATTCCGTATTTCTCTACTTGTTTAGCAAGTGAATTGGGAGTTTGACCTCCAACCGACAACACTATTCCGCCTGCCTGTTCAAAATCATAAATATCGGCAACACGTTCAAATGTTAACTCTTCAAAATACAACCTATCCGACATATCATAGTCGGTAGAAACCGTCTCGGGATTACAGTTCACAATAATCGACTTTCTTCCTTGTTTGTGAATATGTTGCGAGGTGGTTACACACGTCCAATCAAACTCAACCGATGACCCAATATGATATGGACCAGAACCCAATATAAGCGTTCCGGAAGATCCTAATGGTTCAACATCATTATGACTACCCCCATAGGTCATATAAAGATAATTTGTATGAGCAGGCACTTCTCCGGCAAGAGTATCGATTTGAAAAACCGAAGGAATAATGCCCCACTTTTTCCGTTGCTTCCTCACTTCAGACTCAGATTTATGCAAAATATGAGCAATAGTCTTGTCGCTAAATCCAATGCGTTTTGCATAATGCAAACTTTCACGTGTCAACTCTTGTAGAGAACAAATTTTTTGTTCATGATCGACAATGCGTTGAATACCGTACAAAAACCAAGGGTGAAT
>CAZAUL010000011.1:0-2937 GCA_964488545.1 uncultured Gammaproteobacteria bacterium | reverse complement strand
GACTTCATACTACTTCCTAGTTGTTCCTCTGCTCCTTTAAATTTTTCAAGATCCCACCTGGGTATTTTTACCACAATATAATCAAGCGCAGGTTCAAAACATGACTGAGTTACACGAGTAACTTGATTTTGAACATCGTTTAATCGTTTTCCCAGAACAAGCTGTGCGGCTAAATACGCAAGCGGATACCCCACCGCCTTTGAGGCGAGTGCTGATGATCGTGATAATCGTGCGTTAAGCTCGATAACAAAGTACTCTACTTCTCCGTTTTTTGGCTTTGGGTTCAGTGCAAACTGTACGTTACATTCGCCTACAATATTAAGGCTGCGTGCAATAGCAATCGCAGCAGATCGCAGTGTATGGTACTCGGTATTCGTAAGCGTTTGGCTTGGCGCAACAACTATAGACTCTCCTGTATGAATTCCCATTGGATCAATGTTCTCCATATTACAAACAGCTATACAGTTATCAGCGCCATCTCGCACAATTTCATATTCAAGCTCTTTGTAGTGATACAGATACTTTTCAACAAGCACCTGTGGTGCAAATACCAGTGCGTCTGTAGCTCGTTTGGTAAGCTCTGCCTTATTTTTTGCTATCCCTGATTTTTGACCTCCAAGTGTATAGGCGGCACGAACCATAACTGGATATCCAATAGCATCCCCAATTGCAACCGCCTCAACCACGGTTGTTGCGGTCTTGCTTGGCGCAACCGGCTGACCTATCGAAGCTAAATGTTGAGCAAATTTTTTTCGATCTTCGGAAAGGATTATCGACTCAACGGGAGTGCCTACTACCTGTACGTTGTGCTTTGACAAAATCTTCTTTTTATACAGTTCAACACCACAGTTAAGCGCTGTCTGACCTCCAAATGAAAGGATGATCCCGTCAGGCTTCTCCTTTTGTATTACTTGCTCCACAAAGTAAGGTGTGACCGGCAAAAAATATACTGTGTCGGCAAAGTCGTCCGAAGTTTGAATAGTGGCAATGTTTGGATTAATTAGCACTGTTTTAATCCCGTTCTCCTTTAACGCTTTAATTGCCTGCGAGCCGGAATAGTCAAACTCTCCCGCCTCCCCTATTTTAAGTGCACCTGAACCAAGTAAGAGAACTTTTTTCAGTTTTTGTTTCATGTTTTTGAAAGGAAAAAATCAAATAACCACGTTGTATCCATTGGTCCAGGTGCAGATTCTGGATGAAACTGCACCGACATAAACGGCAGTTTGGAATGTATTATTCCCTCATTTGTATTATCGTTACTATTTGTAAACCAGTTCTTAAAACCTTCAGGTATTCTCCCTATTGCAAATCCGTGGTTTTGCGTAGTAATAAAGCACTTGTCGGTTCCCACCTGCATACAAGGCTGATTTTGTCCTCTATGCCCAAATGGAAGTTTGTACGTGTCTCCACCTGCCGCAAGTGCTAGTATTTGATTCCCAAGACAAATCCCAAATAACGGAATTTTTTTATTGAGAATTTTTTTTACATTGTTAATTGTGACATCTGCCATCTTGGGGTCCCCGGGCCCGTTAGATACTAGTACACCGTCACAATCAAGATTATTTCCTACAATGTCATAGTTCCAAGGAACTCTAATAACTGTCGTGTCTCGCTTCAATAGCTCCCTAATAATGTTTTCTTTCACACCACAGTCAATTAACGCAATCTTTTTTTTCGCCGCTCCCAGCTTGGCAATACCCGGAGTTGACACCTCGGCCACTAAGTTTCGTACGTTTGGATCGCTAAACGATATTTTCTGTTCAAACTCTATTTTGACAAGTGCAGCTCCTCCATCTCGAATCTTTTTTACAATCGCACGGGTATCGGTAATTTCAAGTGCTGGAATTTTATAGTTCACCAACCATTCCGATAGACTCATTTTACTTTGTGCGTGTACGGGCTGGCTATTGGAGTAGTTTGAAACAATAAGTCCTGTAACCTGTATAGTATT
This sequence comes from uncultured Gammaproteobacteria bacterium, assembly GCA_964488545.1. Classification (GTDB taxonomy): domain Bacteria; phylum Patescibacteriota; class Microgenomatia; order UBA1406; family GWC2-37-13; genus JAKBEU01. Next base: position 986 of record CAZAUL010000011.1, on the reverse strand, counting down.
TGACTCCCAATAGGTACGTGCAGGCACGCCATAGTTGCCGACAAGAGGATACGATAGTGTAAGAATTTGGCCACGATAGGATGGATCAGTTAAACTTTCTGGATATCCCATCATACTTGTAGAAAATGCAATTTCACCTGCTACACTTTTTTCATACCCAAAACTAGCCCCTTCAAATGTTGTTCCATCTTTAAAAATAAGCCTCGCTTTCATGGATTACTTTCCTCCGAGTAGTAAACTTAATAACGCCATACGAATAATAAGTCCATTTTCAACTTGCTTGGTGAGATACATTGCTCTGGAATCAGTATCAATTCGGGTATCAATATCTCCTACTCGTGGAAGCGGATGGAGAAGAATGAGTTTTTTATTTCCTTTTTCAAGAAGAAGTTCCGGTGTTATAACATATTTATTTTTTAACGCTTCATACTCAGTTGTATTGGTAAATCGCTCTTTTTGCACACGAGTCCAGTACCAGAAATCACACGTAAGCGGTATATCGGCAGTTTTTTCAATTTCGATAAGGGTCAGTCCTTTCTGTTGTAAATCGTTTCGTAACTTTGGATTTATAGCAAGTCGTTTTGGGGAAAGTAAATATAGAGTATTTTGCTTGTACAGTGAAAGTAGCTTTAATAATGAATGTACAGTGCGACCATACAGCAAATCGCCAGCCATTAGGCCGGTTAGCCCGTTTAACTTTTTGGTGTGTCGATATATTGTGTATGCGTCAAGAAGGGCCTGTGTTGGATGCTCCCCAATACCATCGCCCGCGTTAACTACAGGAATTGAAACTGCATTGGTTGCTTTGTAAAGCGAGCCGGTTTCAAAGTGGCGCATAACAACTGCATCTGAATAGTGTTCAAATACCTTCATGGTATCTTCAAGCGTTTCACCTTTCACGCTTGATGAAGTCTGCATTGGGTTTTGATACTCAAGGGTCATTCCCCCCAGTTTTTTTACTGCTGCAGAAAATGAACTAAATGTGC
>CAZAUL010000010.1:0-28406 GCA_964488545.1 uncultured Gammaproteobacteria bacterium | reverse complement strand
CATAATCTCCTAGACCATGGTTCGACTCCTGGCCCCGTAACAAGTTAGCCTTTAGCTTTTAGCTATTGGCAATTATTCTTCCCGATGACACAGTTCTTGCTATCGGTGCTTATACCTGTTTTTAACGAAGAAAAAAATATTGATCCGTTGCTTTCCCGCCTTCTTCCTATTATTGAACGATACAATTATGAAGTGATTTTCATCAGCGACGGCAGTCGCGATGGGACCCGCGAAAAAATACTTGCCGCGGCACATAAAAATCCACGGATAAAATATCTGGGATTCTACCGAAACTTTGGCCATCAAATGGCGCTTTCCTGTGGGTATCTCGAGGCAAAGGGCGACTGCGTGGTATCAATAGATGCAGATTTACAGGACCCCCCCGAGCTCATACATGAAATGGTGGAAAAATGGCAGAAAGGATCAAAGGTCGTATACGCCAAACGCCAGGCAAGAGACGTTGATACTTACTTTAAAAAGCAAACCGCGGCGCTATTTTACCGACTCATCAACTTTTTATCAGAAACACCCATACCTGAGGAGGTGGGCGATTATCGACTCCTCGACAAAGAAGTTGTTTCATACCTAAACAACCTACCAGAGCATTCCCGGTTTTTACGCGGGCTTGTAGCGTGGGGCGGTTATCCTGCCGACTACGTATACTTTAAGCGGGAGCGCCGGCATGCGGGGGTGACAAACTACACTCTATCGCGCATGGTCAACTTTGCACTCGATGGAATAATATCGTTCTCTACAAAGCCGCTACGTATAGCATCATATGTGGGATTTATATCAGCAGGAGTCGGATTTGCGGGCATACTGTATGCGGTTATCGGCAAACTGCTCCTTCCGTCGCACTGGGTTACAGGATGGACCGCTCTTTTTGTGGGGATAATGTTTGTGGGAGGCGTACAGCTTATGACTATCGGTATTATCGGCGAATACATAAGTCGAATCTACACCGAAATTCAAAGTCGCCCACACTACCTGGTAAAAGAACGCGTTAACATATGAAAAAAGTAGGGTTTATACTGCTGGGCATCGGGTGCGGCATGTTGCTTTACTATCTGATTAGTGTGTTTTTTGCTCCGCGCACAATACAGTCACCCGTTGAAGAGCCGGTAGTAAACACAACAATTAAAGAGGGGCAGACAATCCAAAAATAACCGAAGAGTTATTCTCCAATCTTAAACTCAAACAATGTTCCCGCGCCTCCCAAGAATAGTACGTCAATCACCTTGAGTATTACAAAAGAGGCAAGATAAATAATGAGTCCTATTACCGCATACCGCAATGTGCCCTGTGCTTTTTTAAGTTTCTCCGGATTGCCAAGTGAGGTAAGATAGTTAAACGCCCCAACTACCAGCATAACAAACAAAACAATCACTATCAGGCCTGAAGCCATGGCGAGAATGTTGCCAAACACCACCTCAAAACATTTAAGTGTTGGTACTCCATCCACCATACAGGTGGAGTCACTCCAGTCCTGCACTTGTTGAGCGTATACAGAAGGCACAAACATGAATAGTATTATGGTTGCAACAGTCGAGGCACATTCTCGTTAATGTCACATGTCAGACCGACACAGAATGAGCCCCTCAAAACAAACTGCTCAAGGGTTGCAATAATTACGAGTACGACCACGATAATAACAAGACCAACCACCGCGGCCTGAATTTTATCCTGGGCTTTTTTAACATTTTCCTTATCGCCCGATGAGGTTACCCATGAGAAAGCTCCAAGAAGGAGGTAGAGTAGTGCGGCAAGTCCTGCGAAAAAGAAAAGAAACTTAATAAGAAATCCAACTACGTCTGCAAGAGAAGGAATGGTAAAGCCTGGATCAACAGAGGTATTATTTGACACCCGTTGAGCGTATACCGATCCCGGAATCAACGATAAAATAGTCAAGGCAAGAGCATTAAGTTTTTTCATATGGCATCATTGTATGATAAACGCAGAGGGCTTGTCAAGGCCTATAACACATAAATCAGCGATATTACGATGGTTACCCAAATGAGAATTGTGGTAACAAGCGGAGTGTCTTTGGTAATTATGCTTTCCGGTCGCTCTCCCTCTACCCGTTCATACAACAGCTGTGCATAGCGTGCTATGCCGTACACCACCAGCGGCACAGTAATCATCATCCATTTGCGCGCCTCAAACGATGGAAGAAATGCGCTGGTAAACGGAGTTAAAAAAGTTTCAACATGAGGAATGCGCTCCACATATGTGTAGGTTGCATACGCAATTATTGTCGATGTAGCAAACGTGTTGGTAAGAAAGTCAAGGAAGTGCTCCTTATACCTATACAGCGACTCGCGTGTTTCGCGTCCATGAGTTAATAGCTCTGCATGGCGTTTGACCGTTGCCATAAACAGCGCAATAAAAAATATGGTTAACAGAAGCCAAATGGGTATATGATAGCCCGTTACCATCTCTCCTCCAATGGCCCGCAACACAAACGAAAGCGAGATAGTAAAAATGTCAACGGTCGGAAATTTTTTAAGATAGAGGGAGTAAAAAAAGTGAAGCAAGATAAAGATCAGTGCAAGAAAGAAAAAAGGCGTTGAAAACAACAGAGCCGAAATAAGTGAAATGATTGTGAGAATAAAAACAGCAAACGTTGCCTGTTGCATGCTTATTTCACCAGAGGCAATGGGACGATAGCGTTTTACCGGATGTTTTTTGTCGTAGGGATAATCAATGATATCGTTAAGCAGGTATGATGTTGACGACAATAAACAAAAAATACAAAATGCCAAAAACCCCTGCCACACTACAAACACATCAACCAGTTTTCCTGAAAAAATTATGGAGGTAAAAACGATGAAGTTTTTCATCCATTGGTTAACCCGCAAAGCTCGAGCAAATACTTTGAGTTGAACCATAAGAGTTACTGCATTATATATACCTTATCATTCCATTTGCAAACTCATTCATTTGCGGACTCCAGCATTTTTCGTGTTTCTGTTTTGTAGAGTTCAACATGGGGCTGATCAAACGCATTTACATTCAAAAGCTTGCCCAGCACCATCATCTCCACCATCTTCCACTGCATAAACCACCCTAACTCTTCTTCACAAATATGCGAAAGCTCAACCTCTATAAAAGGAAGGCTCTGTTTTTTGTACGCTTCTGCTGTCCCTTTCTGAATTGCCCTCATAATGCCACCCTCTGTTCTGCCGGCAAACTCGGCTGACAAATCAAACACGGGGTTTTTTGGGATATGCTCTTCTTGTGATGTGGCGGTATACACAAAAGTTGTTGACTTGTCCCGGGGCCCTCCCAGGTAGAGCTGAACAATGGAGTGATGATCTATCGATCCAATGGTGACGGTTGGCGATATGCCTTTGCCGTCTTTGCCTATACTCTCACCCATTAACTGTCTGTACCACTTTCCAAGCGACTCAAGTTCTGGATGAAAAAGAAATGTGTCAGCTATGGCTTTTCCAGAGCGGGCGTGATGATTGAGAAAAAGTGCAGAGTATACAGACATATCAAGGGATTTCAGCGCATTCTGTGCTCCCCGCATTAGCGCCTTCACATCAATTCCGCACAACCCCAGCGGAAAAAGTCCCACCGCAGAAAACACCGAATATCTACCGCCTACCTGTTTTGGAATTGGTAGGACATCAATGGTATTTTTTTCTGCCTCTTTCCACAGTTTTGAACCTTCATCGGTTGATATAACACACCTGGTCTTCCAGTTGAGTGTAATTTTTCGCAACTCCTCAAGCACCATCTCTGCATTAACCAGTGTTTCTGTGGTTCCGCCCGACTTGCTGATAATGTTTGTCAGAATTTCATCACCGCTTTTTATATTCTTTTTCATAAAACCTACAAATGCTCCCGTCATCTCTGGATCAACCGTATCAAGAAAGTGCATCTGTATACCCTGCCCCGCATACCTATCGCGATATGCAAAGAGTGCTTCGTATACTGCCCGTGTGCCGAGGTTTGACCCCCCAATCCCCACAACAACCACATGACGAAGCGTTGGGGTTTTCTTTTTGTCAATCATTGCTTGTATGCGGGTATGATATAGATCATCGCCCGGCAACATAAGCGAGCTCTCAAGAGTGTCGTACTCTTTGCGAGACAAAACACTTTGCAGATGCTGTATATAGTCATTTATAAGTGCTGTGTCTTGCACCACTATTTTTTCAGTAAGGAGTGAGTTTTGTGTATGAATAATCATTGGTGGTTTAGATGTATGTTTGTAATATGACCGACTCCTCTTCGGGGTTAAGTGTATACTGTGTCTCCGACGGAACAAAACACGAGTGACCAGACCCAACTGTAAGCGAAACTCCGCCCCCAAAAGCGCGAATACGCCCGCTCTTAACAAATAAGTGATGGAAGGAGTCCTTGGCTACCATCTCCGTTTTGTTGCTTAGTGAAATTTTATTGAGTTTATAGTGGGGTGAGTTAAAAAGAATGCCGTCCTTGCCTGCAGAAAGTGTGAGTGTATTTTTTTTCTCGTCGGTGTCAAGGTGCCGAAAATAATCGTCAATGTGTATTGTGCGGATACTTCCATCATCCATGATCTTACCCTGGTCAAACGACCTGAGTGTACACTCGGGATCCATCACGTCCTGCTGAACTTCGTAGACCACATTGCCTAGCGGGCATGCCTTGGCATCCTCCTCCCACGAATGATGGAGTCCGCCGCCGCTTAAATCCACCACGCCGTCTGCGGGGATGTAATGAACGTTTACATACTGCCATGGGTTTTCGTGTGCAATACACTGTTTCATTTTGTCTCTCGCATCTGCAACAGTCATCGATCCAGTTTTTACTGCGGCGCTGAGTGATTTCATTTCTGCGTTCATCCTTTCACAGGACGATTTGAACTCTTGAGTGTTGGCGCCTTTTTGGATGCCAAATGTTATCTTTCCCGGTTCAAAGTAATACCACGACTCTGCTTTTGGTTTCCAGTGAGCATCGGGCACGCTTGGCTTTCGATGAAGTTGGAATGAGTTTCCCTTTGCCTGTGTAAATTTAATAAGAGGAAAAACAACACCAGGCTCTACGTCGACAGCTTGTATCGCTTCTATTGGCGAGAGTTTGTCTTTTGAGTCGGGGGCAAGTGTGGCTTCATCAGTTGAAATAAGTGAGACGGCTAGGCGGGTGTTGCTAAAAAGTTCGTAACTTTGTCCAATTTTTACAGTATCAAACTCCTTTCTGCTGTCCCACCGCTTGGAGCGTAAAATATACCGCCCTCCCCAGGTTGGCTGTTCTACAAAATAAGGAATAACTATGTAGGGTCGTTTGTTGTTTTGCATAGAAGATGATTATACAAAAAACAAAGAGATGGTCGGAGCGGCGAGACTTGAACTCGCGACCTTGCGCTCCCAAAGCGCACGTTCTAGCCATCTGAACTACGCTCCGACACTCTCCTTGGATAATCCAGATATTGTACCAGAATGTGGCCTTAAATTCTTACTTCTTTTCAAAATATAACGTTACCACCGAGGTTACAGTTTCTGTTCCTGCCTCAAGCGCAGGTCCGCCTCCACCTCCCATTTCACGAGCAGCAAACCCACCCTGAAAAAGGGCCCCGCCACCGCCGGTGCTTTCGACCATATTGGTAACCTTGCCAAGTTTAATATTGAGAGATTTGGCAAGCTTGTTAGCCTGGTCTTTTGCGTTTTGAATTGCCTTTTCACGAGCTTCCTCTCTATATTTTTCCGGGGACTCAACCACCATACGTGTGTTGTTCACTTGATTTGCACCTGCATTTGTGGCGGTTTCTATTATTGTGCTCACCTGTTCTGTGTCCCTTGTTTTTACTGACACAGTTGCGGTGCCATCATAGCCGGCAATTGTGCTCTTGCTGTTTTCGTACGAGTAGTTAGGATACACGGAGTAGTTGATGGTTTTTATGTTCTTTTCATCTATTCCGATTTTTTTAAGTGCTTCTACAATGTTGTTGTTGGTTTCTTTGAGCTTATTTTGGGCAACCTCAACTGTGGGTTGGCTGTTTACCGTAACACCAACATCAACATAGGCCATGTCGGGTGAAACCTCAACCTTGCCCTCGCCTACCACGGCAAGCTCTGCGCTTCTATTACTTACTGAGACATGGAGAGGATAGCCAATATCTGCAAACTTAATCACCAACAGAAGCCCAACAACAAACAAACCAGCGGGCAAAAGTTCTTTAAATTTCATATGTGTAAAATTAAATTACTAACCTTTACTCCTAATTCTACAGCATAGTTTGTTCCCCTATCAAACGGATACGTAAGATCAAGGTTGCTATTGAGCAGACCCGCAACCGGAGTGTGCATTGATCTGTCAAGAGTGACAAATTCCGAATCAAAAATGGGCTGAGCAAACGGTGCCCGCGCGAGCCTCACTATATTTAATTGTGCTGGGGCTTTCTTTGTTATGGTGTCGACAACTGGCTTTACCTTTCCAAACACCTCTTGTTCGGACATGTGAAGAAGAGGGTCCCCTTCGTCCACATACCACGCAAAGTAAGCGATATGCTTGTTGCCATAATGTTTCTTGTCAATAAAGTTTGTGTGCTGTACAACACACATCACCGGGATATCTTTGGCGTTTACATTTAGCCAGTATGTGTTGTCAAGTATTTGTTCGTTTGACTCCACAATCAGATTCACCGCCCACAGATACTTTCTTTTTGACTGCTCGTCTATATAGGATTGCGGTAAAACGGTTTTTGCCACCTTTAAAAATATCGGGTATGGGAGCGTAGAGATGATTTTGTCAAACTCAAGGTCAACTCGTTCCCCTTTTTCGTTTTTATAGTTTAACCTAAAAGTGCCCCTCTCTTTTGTCAGCCCCTCTACCCTTGTTGCTTTTTTTACCACAACACCTCCCTGTATGAGGGTGCGTTCAAGGTCGTCTACAAACCGCTGGAATCCTCCGTCCGGATAGCCAAGCATGCGGGTTCTTTTTTTAATGCGAGCCCAGATAAATGAGGTTACAATTTTTTCCGCATATTTACCGAATTTTTTCCGAAAGAGCGGCCCCCACATGGTGCCCCACGCCTCTCTACCCATTGTCTTCATAAGAAAATCATGTGCGGTGTGTTGTTCGTATAGCGACAAAAATGGAGTGAGCTTAAACATCGCCGCCACCGCCCCCACTCTCAGCCTCGCAAGCAGACTCAGTTCAGGAAGCAGTAAGATGTCTTTCGGAGAATCTACGGGATATATGCGGTAATTATTTTGTGTTCCAAATATGGTCTGTGTTTTGGGGGTATAAAATGAAAAGGCTGTGCCAACCTCTTTTCCCAACGACAAAATGTCGGCGTCGTTTGAGAATACGTGATGATAGGTGTTGTCAAGATGCCAGTCCCATCCCTCTTTTTTAAACCCCTGCGCAAGCCCCCCCACTGTAGGTGCGGCCTCAAATAGGGTTATGGTGTGTTTGTTTTTTAGCTTGTAAGCGGCGGTAAGTCCGGTCACGCCCCCGCCCAGTATGCCGATGTTCATAGTATTTGAAGATATTAGGCGTGTTTGTTAGCGTGCGCCTGAATCTCGCTGATGATTGTTTCTGCAACAAGGGTAATAGGTATTGCGAGGAGCACTCCCAATACCCCTCCATATCTGCCCCCCACCAACAGCGCAATTAGGGTTACCACAGGGTGCAGTCCTGTCGCCTTGTTCATAACAAGCGGGACCAAGATATTATTTTCTATTTGTTGAACCAGAACAGATATACCAAGCGCGACACCTCCCAAAACTGGGCTTTGTGAAATACCTACGAGTATTGCAGGAACCGCGGCAATTGTTGGTCCAATATTGGGCACAACTTCAAGTAGTCCCGCAATAAGAGCAAGTGGAAGGGCATAGTGAATGCCGGCAATAGAAAAGGCGACAAATGATAAGAGTCCTACCGAAAACATAAGGGTAAGCTCTCCGATAAGCCACGACCCAAGTCTTTTTTCAACCTTCTCCTCGATCCGTTCAAATGTAGCAAGCTGATCTTTGGTTACAATCGGCTGAATGGCTTTTTTCAGAAAGTTTTCATCGAGTGTAAAGTAAACACTAAAAAATATCGTTGACATAAAAAAGAACACGTTCCCAACAAGCGTTCTCACTACCGACACAACCTGATTTGTTGCTGAGGGCAAGATTGATGAAGTGTTAAGAGTGTTGTGAATAGAGGGGAAAGACTTGCTCAGTGTATCGATTATCTGGGGAAAATATTTTGCAAACAGAGTGATTTCATTGATAAATACTGGAATGAGGGTGGAGATGATAAAAACAAGAAAAAGAACACAGGTAGCATACACAATAAAAACCGCAACCCCGCGCGGAATTTTTTTTGACTGCAAATAAGACGCCGGCTGTTTGGCCGCGCTCATAAAAATGAGGGCAATAAACAGTGAAAAAAAGAGGTCTCTCATATCAACGACAACTTTTATACCTATTAAAACCGCAAGACCAATAAGTCCCCAGCGTAGGATCTGTTTTGGAGTGGGCAGGTTTCTTTTTTCCATACCCAAATGATAGTAGTTTATTTAGCCTTTCGCAACAGAAACTGCCAAAACTGTTTTAACACCGCCCCTTTTTAATGTTTTGGCGCACTCCCTCAGCGTTGCTCCAGATGTTTCAATGTCGTCAACCAATACCACGCATGAAGGGCTTGTGTTTGTGGCTGTAAAGGCACCGCGAATATTCTTGTGCTTTTGTGCGCGCGTGTCCATGCTTGCTTGTGGCGGTGTATTTTTTATGCGAGCAACCAGCTTTGCCGTGGGAAGGTTAATTTTTTTACCTACCAACTCGCTTATAATTTCTGCCTGGTTAAATCCCCGCCGAAGTTCTTTTGTACTATGAAGTGGAACCGGGCATAGTACGGGGTTATATAGCCTCTTCCATTGTCTGAGTAAAGTAAACCGCTCCTCTGCGATGACGAAAAACAGCGCGTGATAAAGTCGCCACTCTGCGTTGTATTTTGCTCTGTGCAAAATATCAACAAGCTTTGTGCGATAGGAAAAAAAACTAAAAACACCATCAAGTCCTTCGTCTTTGGAGCACGCTGGGTGAGTAAGCCCATAAAGGGTGGGCGCCCTGCAGTAGTGACACCGCGAAGAGGTGATCCTCTCTTTTTGCATACAGTCCTTACAAATATACGTACCAAGATATCCGCAAAACACACAAAATGAGGGAAAAAACACCGAAAGAACCGTCGGTTCCATATACACAATATAGGCTGTTTGTTCTGCTCTTGCAATTTTGAGTGCACATGTTTATTATTTGTGGATAAGTTATCCACATTATATACACTAATTGATGTTACCCTCCGTTTGGAAAGAGTTTCTCGAACACTTTGATACTGTTGGTGAAAAAAAATCAGTACTTCACTCGCTATTAAGACAATCAACTCTTGCGTCGCTTGGTGAAAACACTGCAAAAATACAAACGCCCAATCCTGGCATGGCAACATACCTTGCTAGCAGAAAAACAGAGGTTGAGGTTGCATTGTCTGCATTTTTTAAGAGGGGGATACGAGTCGACATCGTGGCAAAAGAAGCGCCTCACAAAAAGGTAGACGCTCCTCTTCTTAGCTACTCGCCACCCATTGAAGATCTATATGTGCGCGCAGGACTTAACCCAAAGTTTACCTTTGACACATTTGCTGTGTCGCCAACAAACAATGTAGCATTTGCCGCTGCCCAGGCTGTATCAAATGATCCAGGACGGTCGTATAATCCGCTGTTTTTTTATGGGGGGGTAGGGGTTGGAAAAACACACTTGGCTCAGGCAATTGCCAAAGTGGTACTCCAAAAAAATACCGCCTCACGTGTTTTGTTTTGTCCAGGCGACCGCTTTACAAACGAGCTTATAGAGTCAATACAAAACAAAACCACGCAGGCGTTCCGCAAAAAATACCGATCCCTTAACCTTCTTATTATCGACGACATACAGTTTATTGCGGGCAAACAAACCATTCAGGAAGAGTTTTTTCACACCTTCAATACCATTGTGGGGGGAGGGGGACAGATCATCCTCACGTCAGACAGACCTCCACACGACATAAAAAACTTAGAGGACAGACTGCGCTCGCGTTTTTCTGGTGGCCTTATTGTCGACCTTCAACCGCCGGATTTTGAGCTGAGAACCGCCATCCTCCTTATTAAGGCGAAAGAAAAAAACATATCAATTCAGATTGAAGCTGCAAAAGTAATCGCCGAGCAGATTGAGGATTCGCGTGCACTTGAGGGCACTCTTCTTTCTATATATGCGCGAACGCTTGGGACCAAAGACCAAATCGATCTTGAGGTTGTGGATGGGTTTTTTAGGGGGTCAAGCACACAAAAACAGGTTCGCATAAGTCCGTCAGAGATTGTTCGACTCGTCTGTTCTTATTACAATATAAAGCAGACGGTGATAAAAAGCGCAGTGCGGTCGGAGGCGGTTGCGTTTCCGCGACAAGTCGCCATGTTTCTCCTGCGGCGAGAGCTCAAGATGAAGTATGAGGAAATAGCATCGTTCCTCAAAAGAAAAGATCACACCACGGTTCTTCATGGCTGTGAAAAGATTGCGGGCTTATGTATGCGCGACGCCTCCGTTGCCGAACAGATTGATAGAATAACCAAATCGCTGAATGCATCCCCATAGTGTCCACCCGCCATGCACAAACCCTCATGCAGATTTATCTTGTCTTGAAAATGAGATCCTCGTTTTATACACTTATTCACACAGTCTAATACTACTAATTAATATATAACTAAAATATGAGAGGGCAAATACAAAAGGACTTACTGCTTGAAAACCTCTCACATGCGGCAAAGTTCACATCGTCTCGTCTAGGTCAGACTTCAGGATTGCAGGGGGTGTATTGTGTACTCAAAAAAGACAACCTAAGTATGTATGCAACAAATCTGAACACTTCGTATGCGGTATCACTTGCACTTGAGTTTGAAGGCGAAACTTCATTTCTTATAGAAGCTCCTAAGGTAATGGAGTTTCTCTCCTATCTTGACAGCAAGAACGTGGATTTTTATATTGAAAAAGACAGAGTTGTTTTTTCACAAGGAAAAACCAAGGGCGCATTCCCCTTTCTTGTGAGTAATGATTTTCCTCTGCCCCCAACCCTCCCTCAGGATGGAGGAATTGCAATAGAGATGAAGGTGTTTGGTGGGATGGTTGATAAGGTTTTGTTTGCCGCCTCACGCGACCTATCACGTCCGGTGTTGAGTGGAGTAAAGTTTGCCGAAAAAGAAGGAGATGTTGACGTTGTCGCAACCGACGGGTTTCGACTATCTCTTTATACACTTAAAAACGAGGCGGGGGTACCGCCAATGCTTATTCCAGCAGAGTTTATACTTGACCTCCTCCGATCATCTAAGGACAAAAAAAAGATAACAATTCACTTTTTACATGAACAAAAAATGGTGGCGTTTGCAGTTGAGAGGGAAACTTATTACAGCCGCCTCATTGATGGAGACTTCCCCCCATATGAGCGGGTAATCCCAACAGAAAAAAAGACCGATATTACGATAAACAGAGAAGAGCTTATTAAGAAGATAAAGATAATATCGGTATTTGCAAGAGAACACTCAAGTATTGTTGTGTGTGAATTTAAAAAAGGAGAGGTTGTGATTTATCCGAAAATTGATGGGGGCGCAGAAAATTCAACAAGTCTTGAGTGTGATGTAGAAGGCGAGGCAATGCGCGTAGCGTTTAACTTTAAATTCCTCCTTGAGTTTTTAAACTCAATGGATAAGGAGAGTATTCAAATTCAACTATTGCGTTCCGATGCGCCTGTGGTACTCCGACAAAAAGGGGACAAAAACTACACCCACATCATAATGCCTGTACGTATTCAAGAATGAGAGGTCAACTCTTTTTTTACTAGTGCGTCTGCCCGCACATTTCCCTCCCGTAGAGTATGTGTAAAGGTTATGGGGACACCCGCTTCGTTTACAAGTGTTTTGATGCGGGTAAAAAGAGGTTTAAGGTGTTCTTGTTTTACCCGATACAACCCGTTAATTTGATTTACAAGGAGAAGTGAATCTGAAACAAACAAACAAGACGCAACTGTTTTTGTCTTAGTCATGTGTACGACTTCCTCAAGGGCATGTATTATGCCCATATACTCTGCAACGTTGTTCGTTTGGTTTCCTAAATAAAACGAAGTCTCCTTTATAAGGGTGTTATTGTCTTTATTGTGAATAACGTATGCGCAGGCGGCCGGTCCAGGGTTGTTAAGCGCCCCACCGTCTGTGTGGATGGTAAGATTCATGCATTATTATAACTCACCGAGTTGTTCTTTTTTTTGGGTCTCTTCTTTTACAAGATTCAAAAACCTTTCAGTTGAAGAAAGACGTCTGTGTCCAACTATTTTAGCGATATATTCAAGTGATGCTCCAGACAGAATCTGCTGGGCAATAAAAGTATTTCTCAAATCATTAACAGTCGCTTTTTGGATTTCCACTTCCCGGAAACAGCGATTGATAATTTGTCTAATGTTGCGGATAAGGATAGACTTGCCGCTGCGGGTAATAAAAAGAGGATCTTCGGCGTTTCCCTCACCCCGTGATTTTATGTATTCAGACAGAGCTCGTTTAACCGACTTATTTAATGGAATATTTCTTTCTGGGGTTTTTCCATATTGCTTAATATGAAGCGCGTTGTCCTGAACATCTCCAAGCTTAAGACCCGCAAGCTCTCCAATTTTAATACCGGTTTGCAGAAGGACCTCAATAAGGGCATATGTTCGCGCATCGTCTTTTGCAAAGTCCCGAAGAGCGTGGTACTCAAGCTTGCTAAGTATTCGTGGGGCTGTTTGCGTGTACTTTGGATGTGAAACGTCAAGCGCGGGATTTTGGTCAATTTTTTGTGAATTTTTTAGGAAGCGGAAAAATGTTCGTATGGAGTTGAGTTTTCGTGAAGCAGACTTTTTGGTGTATCCGTCTTTTATAAGTTTTGCTATAAACCCATCAATATCTTCCTTCTTAATTTCACGTATATCATTTTTTTCAAGACTGGTTGCGTGTCCGACAAATTGCTCCAGGTCTTTTTTATATGCAACAACAGTAAAATTTGATTTGCCCTGTGAGGCCAAGTGTTGTGTGAACTCTTGAATGAGAGTCCTGATATTTGTGAATTCCATGATCCTATAATATAACACGACCGTGCGGAAAATGCAAGCGAATGTACACAGTACGCCACACTATGGGTAAGGGGGGAGAGATGGAGAATTAATACTTTTCAAAGATTATATTTTCTTTTGGAACCCCAACAGTACCAAGATATGTCCGCAGAGCCTCTACAACCGTGCGTGAGCCGCACAGGTAGTACTCGGCTTCGCCAACCACAAAACTCTTCTTTTCAGCCTCAAAAACCGTATTAATACGTCCCAATCGGGAATAGTTCCGTAAATCTGCGGGAATTAATTGAAGGTCAGTTTCCCGTGACAAGCAGTACAAAAAATCAAAACCGGCAAGACGCTCTTTCAGAAGTTTTAACTCCTCAAAAAAACCCGCATCCTTGTGGGTTTGATCGCCCCACAATAAGAACCAAGAGGAGGGGAGGGGTGAGGTCTGTGAGAGCAGAAAACTACGCACAGGAGCAAACCCAGTTCCTGTCGTCATAAAGACCTTGGGGCGTGAGGTGTCTCGAAGGCGGAACATGCCTGCAGGACCCATACACTCAACCATTGTTCCAACGGGAGAGTTAACAAGATGAGTCGAACCAACACCACCGGGAACAAATTTTATAAAGAGCTCAATATTGACCCCGTTTTGAGCAGAACTTGCAACCGAATAAAGTCGTCGCACCACCTTGTCACCCTGCTTAATAAGGACAATAATATACTGGCCGGGCACAAACACAAGCGGCTCTCCCACCACGGAAAGTGAAACAAGAAACGTGTGTACAGAAACCTGTTTTATTGACGATATGGTTGCGGTAAATGTTCGCATTGGTTAGTTAGACTGCTAATTGAATTATTATAGTCGCGAACGCTGGACAACCTCTGCCTCAACAAGCTCGCGGGGTCTTCCATATTTTAACCGAGAAAGCTGAATTATAGCTTGTGCAAGCTTTTCATTTGCACCCTTTTTGTATTCTTTAAAGTCTTTTGTCATGTCAATTGAAAACGGGGGGACGGGTTCGTTATCCACAATTGTTTTCATATATGCATGAAAACGCTCCACATTGATAAGATCAGACTCTCCAAATATGGGTTGGTACTCTCTTTGTATATATGATGCGTCGGTAACTCCCACACGGAACGAAATAAGAGATCCTACGTTACCGAAAACAGCGTTTTTTACCTCCTCATCCATTTGGCCAATAAACTGATTTGCAACGGTTAAGTTAAGATGATATTTTCTCGCTTCTGAAAGAATGGTTGCAAAGTCTGGTGTTGCAAAGTTCTGGAACTCGTCTACGTAAAGGAAAAAATCACGACGCTCAGACTCGGGAATTTCTTGTCTACTCATTGCCGATATAAGTATGCGGGGGATAAGGACCAATCCCAAAAAGCTTGAGTTTTCCTCTCCCAATTTACCTTTTGACAAGTTAACGAGAAGTATTTTGCCGGTATCCATGATGTTTCTAAAATCAAAGGCAGACTTTGACTGTCCAATAATGTTTCGCATTGTTTTGTTTGTGACGAAGCGACCAAACTTGGAAACAATATAGTCAAGAACCTCTGACTTATGAAAATCAGACGTTTGGGCAATTTGGTCTGTCCAGTACCTTCGGACAATGGGATCGTTTACTTTTGGAAGAAGTTCTTGAACATATTTTTGGTCGGTTAAAACGCGCACAATCTCAATAAAGGTTGCGCCCGGTTCGGCCATAACGGTCAACATTGCATTACGTACCGCATGCTCAAATCGGGGGCCGATAATGCCGGTGCGCTGGGGGTCATACAGCTTATACATCAAGTTAATAATTGATGTTGTAATAAAGTGTTTTTGCTCTTCGTTTTTTGCTTCTAAAAGATTAAGACCCATTGGGCGCTCTGTGTCGGATGGGTCAAAGTAAACAACATCTTCAGCCCGCTCTGGAGGAATTCGCCGCAAGATATCATCAATAAGATCGCCGTGTGGATCCATAACACACACACCGTGTCCAGCTCGAATATCCTGAACCGCCATATCCTGCAGGAGTACCGACTTACCCACACCGGTTTTTCCGATAATGTATGCATGCCGTTGTCGGTCTTTATACGATATACAGACGGGTCGCTTAACTCCGCGATAATATCCAAACCCCATAAAAGTGCCTCCCTGAGTGGGAACCTCGGCGGCAACCGGTGCAGTTTTAGCCTTCAACCACTGGATATGAGGGGTTTCTATGGTTTTGTTGGGGAAATGAAAGAGTGAGGCAAGTTCATCAGCGGTAAGTATTGAAACGGACTTATACCACGGGAGTTCAAAAACAGGAAAAAACTTATAGATGAAATTTATCATAAACCCCCCCTGAAACATAATTTTTGCCTTTTTAAGGGAGTTTTGATCCGAGTTAAACTGTGCAAGTGCAGATGAAATATTTCTCGCATGAAGCGAAGCAACGTCTTTTGTTTTGGCAGACACCACATATCGAATGGTTGTTTCAAAGCCTGAGCGAGAACTTTTTTCATCAATTTTTTCAAGCACCTTTGGATCGCTTTTAAACGTTGCTTTTTCAGGATTTGCTTCATTTTTTTTAGTGCTTGCAACATATGATTTTCCTTCCTTTTTCCATTTGCCTTCTGCTGGGCGGACCATGATCTGGATAATAGCACCCTCTCCTTCTCCAATTTTAGAAAGCGCCGATGTAATTGCGGATAGAGGGTCGGTTGGGATGTCTTTGTATGTTTTAAGGGGCATGTATGCCACATCTTTTTGAACTAGCGCGCCACTTACCACCTTACCGTCTTCAGAAAATATATTCGGCTCCTCAACCTTTCGAATGTCTGCCGCCGGATAATATCCATAAATGGTTTTTTCTACAAGATCGACAATCTTGTTTGGTGAGGAAACATAAAATCGTATTTCGGAGAGCGTTCCAACAATCTCAAAACAAACAAGGTCATCCACATCCATAAAAGACAAAAAGCCTCCCTTTTTTAGGGTGCTGAGAGATGCAAACATCTGTTCGGCTGCATCTATTTTTACTTCATTGTCTTTGGAGACTCTCACCTCAAGCGTCACCATTTCAAGCGAAAGAGCCTCTCGTTTTTTGAGGCGTGAGCACAACACCGCCACATAAAAAAAGAGTAAGGTAGCTACCCCAGCAAGGGATGCCGCCAAAAGTGCGATGCCAAGCGTCACAAGATTATCAGCAAGAGTTTGTAGGGCAACTGGATCCATGAAAAAATTATATACTATATGTCATGGCCGCACACAGTGTCTTTTTATCGAAGCTTGCAACAAAGAAAAATTCTTATTTTTTTCTCTTTTTTCTGTGTGTTGGTGTCGTTGCCCTCAACCTTGTCTCTTCGCAGTCGTTTCCATCTGTCATGTACGGACTCATGCATGCAGATGAAAATGCGCAGTTAGATTATTTAAAAAAAATATGGGGCTCACAGCTTTATGTGCATGAACTCAATGCGCTAAAAGACGTAAACAAAAAGAGATTGTTATACAAAATAGAGCAAGAAGACGCAGAGAGAAAAAAAATTATTACCTCACTTGAGAAAATTACGGAGGAGTACCCTTATGCGCCTGAGCCCTACTACAATCTGTCGCAACTATATCAAAGCATGGGAGAAACAGCCCTGGCAAACAAATATCTTCGCAAAGCGCAACAAATTGACCCATCACTCAAATGAGATCTGATTTATATGCAAACCTCTATGATACGGAGGAAAACCATTGGTGGCACAGAGCAAAAAGAGAGCTGGTGGGGTATTTTATTAAAACCAACATCCACACACCAAGTCCAGTAATTCTTGATGTTGGGTGTGGGACGGGGAAAAATATGGAGGTGTTTGGAAGATTTGGCCGAACCGTCGGACTAGACAGCTCCAAAACCGCAATTGAGTATTGCAAGAAAAGAGGCTTGGCAACTGCAGTGTTGGGAAGCGCGGAGAACATGCCATTTTCATCAAGCAAAATCGACATCGTAACAGCCCTTGACGTTATCGAGCACATAGACGAACATCGTGGGTTGCTGGAGATAGCTCGAGTGCTCAAGCCTGGGGGAACTCTCATCTGTGCTGTTCCGGCATTTATGTGGTTGTGGTCTGAGTGGGATGTGGCTCTGCATCATAAAAAGAGATATACAAAACACGAACTAATAAACGCAGTTGAAAAGGCGGGTTTGGATGTGGCTAAGTGCTCGTATGCATACTCATTTTTAGTGTTACCTGTGTTTATTATTCGTAGCATTAAACGAATGTGGAAGAGAAAAAACAGCAGTTATGATTCTGACTTTAATATAAACAACCGTCTAATAAATATAATCTTGTTGTTTTTGGCGCGACTTGAACATATCCTCATAAAGATGTATCATGTCCCATTCGGAACAAGCGTGCTATGTATAGCAAAAAAACCAAACAGCAAAAGCTAAGTATTATTGTCCCCGTGTATAACGAGGAAATACGCGCTGTAAATCTGTACACGCTCCACAAACTCTTCTCAAAGAAAAAATTCATAAAAGAATATATTGTGGTAAATGATGGAAGTACCGATTCAACTCTTGCGCAGCTGCGGACCATACAACGAAAAACAGGAATGCGTATTGTGTCATATAAAAAAAACAAAGGAAAAGGGTATGCCATAAAAAGAGGAATAGAGCAGGCAAGGGGAACACACTGCGTAATCGTTGATGTTGATCTTTCAACTGATATGAAAGCACTTGACCTCGCGCTTCCGCTCCTTAACAACTATAACGTAGTTATTGGCACGCGGAAAAACCCAGAAGCAACCCTTTTAGAGCGTCAGCCATTGGTGCGGGAAACAATGGGAAAGATTTTTACCCTTATCTCACAGATAATTACCGGCGTGCAGGTGAGCGACTTCACCTGCGGGTTTAAGTGTTATGAGACGTCGCTTGTAAAGCGCATTGCGCGACAACAGAAAATAATGAGATGGGCATTTGACAATGAGTATTTGTATTTAGCAAAAAAGGCAGGACAAGAAATTGCCGAGATTCCGGTAGTTTGGAAAAATGACAAAAAAACAAAAGTACGCTTTCCTCACGACATTATCACATCATTTGTAGACATACTAAAAATACGCTTATCAGATCTGCTTGGACACTACCACATATAATTGACCTACTTAATAAGACAAAGCGTATAGGAATTGTTTTCAAATATTGTTTTAGCACACCGATCCCCTAAGAGTTTTGGGAGATATGTTTCATCACGGATCAGTAGCTGTTTTTGATATGGACCAATAATAAGAATGTCGTCCGTCACGCATCGTTGTATGGGAAAAAAAACCCGATCAAGATAAACTGGCATTTCCGCAACTAGAAGTCGCTCATCGTAGCAGATGCGCGTATTAAAATGCTTGCTCTCCAAAAAAGTTTTAAGATTTTTTTGGTCGTGTAAATGAAAGAAGTTGATAAAAAGCGGAGTAGAGCTTTTATTTTGATACGAATATATAGTGTTAACGGATTCATTTGAAAAATTAAGCTTCCAAATTGAATGGGGGGAAACAAAAAAAAGGAAGGATGCAAGCACCACAAGAAGAGTGCGAGCTCCATGTTTGATAATTACGACCAACGAAGAACAAACCATAAATCCAACAATAATCGATGGCCACGCATGTCTAAAAAACCCGGTAGATGATAAAACCACAAACCATCCAAAGTACAGAATAAAAAAGCAAATAAGTAAAAAATACAGAGCGCTTGTATTTTTGTGGAGCAGCTTCATCGCCAAAATTGGCGTTATGAGCAGAATAAAGACAGGGTGTAGTCCCACATTATTCCACGTAAACAATTTGTGCCACATAAAACCCAACGGAAATGGGTTTTCCAAAAACTGCACAACCCCACTACCACAACACTTCATGGTCAAATAAAGATCCTTATTTATCGCCACATAACCCTGAATACCAAACCGGGAAAAAAGAACAAAAAAGCGATACAACTCAAAGAGTAAAATAAGCATCGCAAACCCCAGTACAAAATAAAGCGAGTGAATAAGGAGGCGTCTTCTTTCTGACTTTGCGTGCAAATACTTCCATAAAAGAAATATGATAACGGGGAAAAACCCAATGAGATAAATTTGTTTTGTTAAAACAGATAAACCAATTAAAACACCAGAAAACAGATACCGCACATCGTTTTGTGCTTTTTCAAGAAGAACATACCCACTAAGCATATAGAGAAGAGCAAGGTGTTCGCTGTATGCCTCAAACGCCCAGTTGAGGAAAAGTTGTGGAAAAGACCAGGTCCACAGCTGGAATAAAAGCAATGCAAATATTCCACCCAATCGAAATGTGGTCCAGTAGAGAAGAGGAACAAGAAGCGTAAAAGACAAAAAGGCTACCGCTCTATTCTGCCAGTCCCCCACACCAAAAAAATAATAGACTATGGCCTGCGGAATAATAAAACCCGGCCCAACAGTTACTCCCGCTGGAAAGTAAGAGTATCCCTCCTTATCCTGGACAGAATATCTTCCATGAATGCTGGGGTGTGCTCCCGGCTGTTCACTGTCTGCAATTGTGTTAGTGTAGGAGGCATACATGCCTTTTTCGGCAAGAATGCGCGAAACACCCAAATACCAACCGCTATCATGTTCAATCCCCACGTTTTGTGTGTGGGCAAACATAACAAATCGAGAAAGATAAAAAAGAGAGGTGATAACAATATATATAAGAACAATGCGGGAAACGTTCATTGTGGACCCAAGGGGATTTGAACCCCTAGTCTCTTCCATGCCATGGAAGCGCGATAGCCGTTACGCCATGGGCCCGTATATCAGGACAATTAATTATAAATCACAAATCGCACAAATCCACAAAAGAACACAGTAGACGTTACCCGATAAAGTACCCCTGGATAAACAATGAGAGTAGGGTAATTTGTAGAACCATAAACAACACAAGAATTATTTTCTTTGTAAGATTATTGTGAATATGCGCAAGACATAAAAACATGGAGAGTGAGAACAGGGCGTAGCGGGGGACAGAGGAAAAGGTTCCGGTAAGTGTGGGGAGAATTATATTAACAAATGAAAATATATTAACACCAAGTAAAAGATAACTTTTTGAATGAAATAAAATTTTTCGTAGGTCAATTAAAAGGACTCCGATTACAGACGTAAATACTGTCATTTCAAAAAACGAAACGTACCACTGAAAATCACGCGTAGCTGTAAAAAGAATTTTTAAATAACGAAAATACACTTGGGGTAATAAGACGAGCGATGTTGATCTGTTTGCACCAAATGCAGGTTGGGCGTTGAGAAAAAATAGAGGATCGCCAACAGTAATCCATAAATAGAGACAGTATAAAGCGAGTCCAATTGTGGGTGACAGAATAATAAAATACCGCTTCAAAAATAGGGTGAGAAGATGTGAGCTCGTAAAGTCATTGCGACTTTTAATAAACGATAATGCAAACGGGATAATAAGAAAGACACCCATGAGTCGGGTAGATGAGGAGAGCGCTGCAAAAAGAGCTGCATAGAGATAATTCTTTTTCTCGATATGGAAAAGTGAGAGTATGACCAACATAAAAAACAACCCCTCAGTGTAAACCGATCCAAAAAAGAATGCGGTCGGAAAAGTAAGTATAAAGAGAGTTGTCCATAGCGCAATCTTTCTTTGTTTGGGGCACCATAACGAACAAAGCTTTTCTAGATAAATAAGACCTATGAGGAAGGCGACGTGAGAAATAATAAGTCCAGACGCGAGGGGATTATTTGTAACTGAATTTACCACCGACATGGTGAGGGGATAGAGGGGAAAGTATGCTTGCTCGTATTGCGAGTATCCCTGTTGTGAAATGAGAATGTAGTGAACTCCATCAAAGTTGGCAAACGCAGAAATGAATGAGGACATCTTAAAGTCGGTTAATATTTCTTTATACGGGAAAAAACCAAGATAGGGGACAGTGTGTTGAGCAACATAGGACACGATAAATAGAACAGATCTCCAAATGAAAAAAAATAGTAGAACCATGCACTGATTTTACACTACTCCCATTCCATAGTTGCTGGAGGTTTTGTGGTTATGTCATACACAACGCGCGACACCCCCCGCACTTCGTTAACAATGCGTGTTGATATTTTTTGCAACACACCATACGGCATATCTACCCAGTCTGCAGACATGCGATCTTTAGTTGACACAATGCGAAGCGCAATCACGTCACCGAAAAATCTTCCATCACCTTTGACCGCGGTGCTCTGGGCGTTTGTAAGAATGGTCCAACACTGAAAAACCTTGTTATACCAACCTGTTTTTTTCATTTCATCAACAAGCACGGCATCCGCCTGTACTTGTTTGTTAAGTCGCTCTTCTGTAACCTCTCCCAAAATGCGAACCGCATGACCAGGACCCGGGAAGGGTTGCTGATACACGATATCTTTTGGTAGTTTGAGGAGTGTTCCAATTTGCCTTACCTGGTCTGTGTAAAAATACTTTAACGGCTCAAGTAGTTTCAACTTCATATTTTTGGGAAGCCCACCCACATTGTGATGACTCTTAATATGAGCTGCATTTTTTGTACCCTTTGAGTGAATAAAGTCTGCATAGGTTGTGCCCTGCATAAGAAACGAAACATTGGTGTGTTTTGTCAGTTCACGCTCAAAAAGCCTGATGTACAGATTACCAATAACCTTTCGTTTTTTTTCAGGATCAGTCACACCCTTTAAAGCGCTCAAAAATTCTTTTTTTGCATAAATAATTTTTACTTTTACTCCTAATACTTGAGGGAATTCATTTTTAATTCTGTCAACGGTGTCCGATCTCATTAATCCGCTTTCAATATATATTGGGATAAACTTTTTACCAATAGCGCGCGCCACAAGTGCCCCTGCCACGGCGCTGTCGGTGCCTCCCGAAAACGCACCGATTACCGATTGGTCGCCAACCGTTTGTCTTATCTGGGTTATAATCTCCTCGGTGTTTATTTTTTTAGGCACAAGAGGAACTTTACAAATGCGTGTTGCAAAGTTTTCAAAAAGGAGTGTGCCTCGTTCTGTGTGTGATGACTCAGGATGAAACTGAACTCCATATATATTTTTTTGTGGGTGATGTGCTGCCGCGAACGGAACGGTATGAGTTGAGGCGATTACTTCAAAACCCTGTGGCATTTTGATTACAGAATCTCCATGCGACTCCCACACGAGCGACTCTTTTGGAAATCCATACAGCAGGTCGTCATGGGCAGAAACCTGCAGATTTGCAGGCCCATACTCGCTTTTTACGAGTT
The DNA here is from genome assembly GCA_964488545.1 of uncultured Gammaproteobacteria bacterium. Lineage (GTDB taxonomy): Bacteria > Patescibacteriota > Microgenomatia > UBA1406 > GWC2-37-13 > JAKBEU01. The sequence continues at coordinate 6,093 of CAZAUL010000010.1, read as the reverse complement.
GTACCGTTCCTCCTAAAATATGTGATGTGAGCTGCCATCCATAGCAAATTCCAAGTATCGGAATAGAAAGATCAAAAATTGACACATCAATTGTTGGAGCGCCCCTTTCATATACAGAGTTTGGGCCTCCTGAAAAAATAATTCCATGGGGAGGCTTTGTTTTAATTTTCGACATTGCACTTTCGGGCTCAATTATTGTGTTCTCTACACCAAGATCAGTAAGACGACGCCCAATGAGGTGGCAGGTTTGTGATCCAAAATCAATTATATAAATCATAAATAAAGATTATTGATAACTTTTACCTGGGTTGGTAACTAGAATATCATGCGGGTGACTTTCTTTCAGTGATGCTTGAGTAAGACGTATAAATCGGGCAGTTTTCTGAAGCTCTTGTATTGTTTTTGAGCCTGTGTAATACATACCCGACCGAATGCCTCCTGTTGCCTGTTCAATTGCATCCTTTACGCTTCCTTTGACCGGCACCAAACCCTCAACGCCTTCGGCGACAAGGACGCGGTCCGAATAGGACTTGCCATGAAATTCATCACCTGACTTAATGGTTGCCCCACGTTCCATTGCTCCAACCGAACCCATACCGCGGTATGACTTGAACAAGTACTCTTTTTTCTCAATGGTTAATATGTCCTTAAATCTAAGAGGAACATGTTCTTTTTTAAGGTTTACTTTTTCTCCCGGCGACTCTTCACATGATGCAAAAAAACTTCCCATCATAACAGTAGACGCTCCTGCCGCAAGTGCTTTTACCATATCTCCCGAGTAGGTGATGCCACCATCAGCAATAACCGGCACACAGGCTTTTTTTGCTATGGGGTATATCTCCATAAGAGCAGTGATTTGGGGAACGCCCATCCCAGACACAATGCGAGTTGTACAAATTGCCCCTGGCCCCATCCCGACCCGAAGCGCATCTGCCCCGGCCTGAATGAGTGCCTTAGCCCCCTCGCGAGTGGCAATGTTTCCGCCAATAACCTGAAGGGAGGGATATTTGTTTTTAAGGCTTTGTATTGCCTTAATAATTGTCGATGCGTAGCCGTGTGCAGAGTCAACCACAACTGCATCAACGCCGGCTTTTTGCAGAAGTTCAATTCGCTCTTCATATTTTTCTGCTCCAACAGCGGCGCCTACCAGAAGCCCTAGTTTTTTAACAGCAGACACCTCGTCTGCCTGCTGGGCGGGTGTGAGATTGCGATGTATTATGCCAAAGCCCCCTAAACGGGCAAGTGCAATGGCAAGCGCTCTTTCGGTTACTGTATCCATTGGTGCAGACACGAAGGGGATCTGAATCTGAATTGTTTTTGTTAGGTTGGTAGCAAGGGATATACTGTCTCGTTTAAAATCACTATATCCAGGGTACAGAAGCACATCATCAAATGTAAGGCCGTCCATTAATTTCATAGGAATGAAACAGAGTGTGAATTGGTAATGATTTCAGGAATCTCTTCAAGAGTCAGTGCGCCATGGTCGACGAGTAGTTGAAGCTCCTTTTTTACATCTGTCTGCAAAAACTCCGGTCCGTCAGAGTTGACGGTTAAAATTACCCCCGCACGTTTAAGAATCCTGATTCTCTCCGCAAGCTCCTCCCATCCCGAAACAACCCCAGTAAGAATGTTCGAGGAAGGACAAATTTCAAGCGGAATACGATGTTTTGCGAGATGGGTGACAAGCCTTGGGTCGTTCGTTGATTTAATTCCGTGCCCAATTCGGTTGGGTTTGAGTTTTTGTACCACCTCCCACACCTCATTGCTATCAGTAAACTCACCCGTGTGGAATGTTGTTTTTAATCCATTTCTCTGTGCAAGTTTAAACGCGGGAATAAATGAATCAATAGAAAACTTTGTAGGACTTGGACCGGATACATCGATACCCACGATACCAAAGGGGGAAAACTCGACTGCCTTTCGGACTATTATTTCGTGTTGTTCGGAGTTAAACTGCCGGTCTGTCTCAAACAGTATTCCCGCCTTAATAGGATACTCAAGCGTTGCGCGCTTTAAACCCATGACGGCGCTTAATATTATTTTGTCCAAATCATGTTCTCCATTGCGATTACGAAACATAGGGTTAAATCGAAGCTCAATTCGGGTGAGCCCGCTTTTGCGGTATGCACCTGCAATAGCGGTGTGAACACACTCTTCAACTGCAAGAGGCGATGACTGAATGGTGTGAGTAATGTTAAAAGGTGAGTGTTTTGATTGGGACGCATCTTTTCCTATCTTCTTGAGATACTGTTTATGACCCGTTTTACGTGAGACGCGTATCTGTTTGATAAAGGCGTGGTAATCTTTTTCGGGGAGCTTAAGTCCTTGTTTGTGAGCCAGCTCCCATAAAAAGCCGGGACTAGTGGTTGCCCCAAGATGCACGTGCAAATCTGCCAAGTTACAAAAAAACCCGCGCAGATGGCGGGATGTTTTTGAAAGAACTGCTTGTTTGGGTCTTTCCATATTCAATAATAGCATCAAACTATTAAAAAGCAATACCATTGAGTAAAAAAAGAGTTTAGATTATAATGACGGCCTAATGGATGTAAAATCACTAAGACCGCTCGAACGAAAATATCTAGATGACAGCAGAACCGTGGATATTGTAAAAAAATTTACTCCCGCGCTACTTGCTATAGCACAAGACAGCAAACTTGTTAGAAGGGCGGCTTTTCAAATTCAGGCGATTGATGAATTGAAGCAAAACATAAACCTCGACCCACCCAGAACACAATTTTTAAGTCAAGTATTAGGGAGAACGTATGCCGAACTTGAAGTTCTCCATTCTGATCCAAAAATAGCAGAGTTTATTCAAAACAACTTTAGCCTAGCTCATGAGATGTTGCTCACCGCGCCAGCCGGATCAAATCAAGAATATTTAGCAATGACCGTGCTTGAGGCGATGTCAGCGCTGAACAAAGGAAATTATGGAATTGGATCGGTATACATCTTAAAAAGTGGAAGCAAAGAGTATATAATCTCCGGTCAAAATTCGCTATTCACCGAAGGGTATCCGCACTCACATGCAGAACATAATGGAATGAAACACGTGGTAAATCTGGCGCACGGATCTATTCAGGAGGTAGACAAAATTATTGCTATACGAGAGCGAACAGATGGAGGGACAGATACCCGATCCGAAATTGCAACATCTCTTGAACCTTGTCCCATGTGTATGCTCGGAATGCTTAATCACGAAGGTCAGACAGGAAAAGATTTTAAAAAAGTAATAATAGGCGCAAAGGATGATCATGGTGCATTTTGGTTAGACAATCCTCTTGCAAAACTACCTGCCGTTTGGAGAAATATATTAAAGTCCACAGGGCTCAAGATTGATTTAGCTGACTTTACGGGAGACAGAAAAGAAAGAAGCTCATTTATAAACGAGATGGTAAAAAAGCTTTGGAAACACCTGGGTAGAGGCAATGGAGTAGAGATACTTGATATCTATGATAGTCCCGAAATTGACTTAAAATATAAAGATCTTATGTTTCGCGTATTTTTAGACACACGAGACGATATAGATCGCGCTCTCAGAGCAGGCGCAACGAAGGTGGTAGACTTGAAAGAAGCAGCAAGTAATGCGAACACACATTATCCCTTCAGTAATTAAAGAATACTACTAAGAAGCGTGATCATCTTAGCGCTTGCCTTGTTCGCTTCGGCGACAACCTCTTTATGGTCGTGTTTAACAAAGGCAAGATTAGTTACAAAAGCTAGCCCAAGAACAGTAACACCACATGCTCGCGCCGCAAGTGTTTCGGGTACCGTACTCATACCAACCACATCAGCTCCTAAAAATCGGAGAGCCATTTTGTCAGCGGGAGTTTCGTAGTTGGGGCCGTGATAGTAAACATAGGTCCCCTCGTGAAAAGGGATTGAGTTTTGTATACAAATCTGTCTTGCCTTCATACGAAGTTTGCTGTCAAATACCTCTGACACATCAACAAATTGCGGACCCTTCAGTGGGTTGTCGAGTGCGAGGAAAAGAGTTATCAAGTCTGAAAGGATGACAAAATCTCCCACTTTATATTTTTCATGCAATGCTCCACAGGCAGCGGTGAGGACGAGTGTTTTCATTCCCGCTTGTGCAAGTACGCGGAAAGGAAGAGTTGCCTGATGCGCTGTATACCCCTCATACATGTGTACTCTACCCGACATGCAGGCGACACGCTTTTTTCCAATCGTTCCAACAACAAGTCTGCCCTCATGTCCAGGAACAGTTGCTTCAACACCAAAAAGCGAAGAGTAAGAAATGGTATCTTCGACCGACATATCTTCAAGAATTTTATTCCATCCAGAGCCAAGCACCACAACATGATCAGGAAATTTCTTTATTTTTTTTCTGAGAACTTCAAGTGATTTTTTTTCGGTAAACATTATGATTTTTTAAGATAATGACTAACAAAGTGAGAGGGAAGTTTTATTTTTTTAAGTTGTTCTTTTGTATGTTCACGATCCTTTCCTTCTTTTTGATGGATGACTTGAAAAGCCTCAACAGTTTCTCGCACATCATAGGGGAACACTATCCATTTATTTGTTTCCTTAATAGAAAAATCAGGAACATGTTTTGTCCAGGGTTTTGTGTAAGGAGATGCGGTAATAATGGTGTGGGCACCAAGCTCCTTAAGATACGAGGTACCTCGAATAAATGTTTTGCCAGTGTCTGACACATCGTCAACCAGAAGAATGGTTTTGTTTTTTAAATCACCGCCAACGTGAAATGTAATATCAGAAAGCTCACCCTGCTTCATGTCTTTGTAGCTTGATATGGTGAACGATGCTACGGGGAGATGGAGAAAGTCAGACATCATGTGCGCAATGGTAAACCCGCCACGAGCTATTGCAACAATAAGATCGGCTTTTTTTTCTGCGCGATGAATTTTTTGTGAAAGCAAATGAGTATCTTTATGAAGCTGTCGCCAGGTTATACTGTAGTACTCCATATTATTTTTTTATAATTATAAAGCACTCTTCGAGCCGTTTTGTTTTGTGTTTTTCTAGCATAACTTCAACGTCGCGTATTTGTGATTTGTGTTCTTTGATTGCAGCAATTTTTCTATCTAAGACCGGCGTAATATCTACGCGTTTTGATATTTCTTCGTCTTTTTTGCCTGGTGGGAAGTAAACAAAATAAGTCTGTCCGTCTCCCCGTTGCTCTTCGTCTAAACAAAAATAATGGAGTTCGCGTATATAGTCTTTTTTATAAAAAACATAAGAGGTTATCATTGATATTGCGATGTGGTCAATGTGTCCCGAAATACCATTATTTTCATAGGTGATAACAATTTCAGGCCTATATGTGTCAGCGAGATTGATAATCTTATCAGCGATTGCATGGTAGTTGTTGTTTTTCAGTTCGCCGTCGATGAAGTCTAAAAAGAAAACGTCCTTTACACCCAGATGGGCCGATGCTCGTCTTAACTCTTCTTCCCGTTTGGAAGAAAGCGAATGATTGGTGCCGGTATGATCTTCGCCCGCTTCACCGCGAGTAGCACAAACACAGTAGACGTCATGGGTCTGAGAAAGGATGGCTATTGTGCCTCCCGGCCCAAACGACTCATCGTCGGGATGAGCAAAAATAGCAAAAACAACTGGTTTTTTCATGTCGGGATGGCCGGACTTGAACCGGCGACCTTGCGCACCCCATGCGCACGTTCTAGCCATCTGAACTACATCCCGATTGTTGGTCATCATTATACCAGCAATTTGGAGTGCCATTAACGAATGGTATAATCACTACTATGAAGCCAATGAAACGTCCAACCTGGGATGCATATTTTATGCACTTAGCACATATTGTGTCGACTCGCTCAAACTGTATTCGGCGGGCAGTGGGGGCAGTGATTGTGCAGGAGCGGCGCGTTATAACTACTGGTTATAACGGCACCCCGTCTGGTGTAACTGATTGTGATAGTGGAGGGTGCAAAAGATGTCTGGATAGGCAGAATAAGGTCATTCAGCCTAAAGAACGAAAAGACAGGTGTATTTGTGTGTGTGCGGAGCAGAACGCAATATTCCAAGCGGCGCTCCATGGTATTTCAACAAAATCCGCTGTAATATACGTTACCGTGCTTCCTTGCCCAACCTGTA
>CAZAUL010000009.1:22287-28521 GCA_964488545.1 uncultured Gammaproteobacteria bacterium | reverse complement strand
GGTGAATACGTTCTTGCCTCTTGCACACACCGCCCGTCAAGCCAACAAAGTCGGGTATATTTGAACCCCGAGCAATCGGGGGAGAATACATTCGGCGATGGGGGTTAAGTCGTAACAAGGTATCCGTTCTGGAAGGAGCGGATGGATCACCTCCTTTCTTTTTTTTATCTTAGGATAAAGAAAGCACTTTAGAGAACTTGGAAGCTCTAATTGTGTTTCCGTTTACGTAAACGGATAAAATTTATCCTAACCCGTTTTTTTGCTATAAACTCATACAACGACCTGTCAAAGTAATCTACATTACTATATAATCATAAAATGCACACTAAGGGGTTCCTTTTTGATTTTGATGGGACTATAGCTGACACATTACCCTACTATATTAAGGCATATCGCAAAGCGCTTGAAGATATTGGGTTTTCGAATAAAACCGATAAACAAATTGTAGAAATGTGCTTTGGAAAAAAAGAACAAGTAGTTTGCGATAAACTTGGAGTACCCGACAAAGTAAAGGAGTTTTCTGACAGTTATTTTCAAGCAGTACGCGAACTTTTTCCGAAAGCACCTCTCTTGGAGGGAGCAAAAGAACTTTTAACAACCATTAAAGAGAAAAAGTATAAAATTGCAGTTATTACCTTCGCATATCGATGGTACATCGATTCTATGCTGCAGCAATATTCACTTACCGATTTGGTTGATGCAGTCATAAGTACTGATGATGTTGCTAAGCCAAAACCAGATCCTGAAGCAGTTCATAAGGTGTGTAAATTATTTTCGATTACACCACAAGAGTGCTTGGTTATTGGAGACTCAAAAAGCGATATTGCTATGGCAAAGTCTGCAGGAGCAAGCTCAATACTTGTGTATCTTCCGTCCTATGAGCTTTTTTATGATCTAAATACTCTAAAGGAAAGTGGACCCGACAAAATAGTAAACTCTCTTACAGAAATACAGGTAATCTAACTTTATAAAGTACTACATCTGTAATCATTTGTAATAATGCCTGTTAATACAGACTAAAAGTAGGATGTTTTAGGGTTGCGGTCGATTAGCTCGTGAACCTTTTTCATCTCTTCAGGTGTATTTATGTAGATTATTTTATACTTTCCCGAAGTTGTGCGATTAATGTAGTCGTGAGTAATTTCAATAATATGCACCAGTCCCCAGTAAATCCATTTTCCATTTTTATTTTCTACAAAAAAATTCCGAACTGGCGGCGCCTTATATACCCTAATATCCGATTTATTTGAAAAAGAAAATATTGTTGTTGCAAATTGTTCAACGGTATAAGGAGTTTTTAAATGAACATCAAGCTGCAATTCCTGAGGAAAACCCTGCTCCTTTGTGATCTGGAGAGTATCGTTTAGCTCGATAAGACTTCCCATATGGAAATTGGCCTTAAAGATCCAACGACTTTAAAAACTTTTTAATTTCCGCTTTTGTTTCTTCGTGTTGGAGTGCAAATTCAATTACAGTCTTCATATACTCAAACTTATTACCCGTATCATAGTACCTCCCATTTTCGACAACCACGGTATACACTGGAACTCCTTCAGTCTTTAATAAGTTTATAGCATCAGTTAGCCATATTTCTCCACCCTTTCCAGGCTTAAGTCGCTTGAGTGCTCCAAATATATCAGGAGGCACAATGTATCCACCATGAGTAGCAATATCGGATGGAGCTTCGCTAGGTTCCGGTTTTTCTACTATTTTTTTTATTTTATGTACGTTTCCTTTCACATGTTCAAGCTCTGCAATACCATATCGCTTTAAATCTTCTTTATTTTCTATTCGAACTCCCGAAATTACAATGCCACCGTACTTTTCATGTACTTCAATCATTTGTTTTAAACGTGGAGGCTTGGAGTATATAAATTCATCACCCCAAAGAATTGCAAAAGGCTCATCTTCAATTACGGGTTCTGCGGCAAGAATTGGTGTGCCGTTTCCATACGGACCTTTCTGACGAATATATACAAAGTTTGCCATGTCGGCAATCTCGCGTATCTTTTTTAGTGTTGCCTCTTTGTTTCCGCTCATGAGATTTTTTACCAAGTCCTCATTAGGAACATCAAAGTGGTCTTCAATGGCTCGTTTATTTGCTCCTGTGACAATAATAATATTTTCAACACCCGAGTGAACCGCTTCTTCAACTACATACTGAATAACTGGTTTGTCAACAACTGGCAACATTTCCTTCGGCATTGCTTTTGTCTGTGGTAGAAAACGAGTTCCAAAACCAGCAGCAGGAATAACTACTTTTGTTATTTTTTTCGACATAGTTACTTAAATTGAATGGATAATGCTTGAGACATTTTAGTTGTACCGCCAATAAACGCCTCAATGGCAGCAGTACCAGGAGTTGTAGCAGTTAAGGACACAGTCGCTTTTCCTTGATCGTTAGTGGTTACCTCAGTATCACTGAGAGTTCCATGAGTGGTTGTTACTGTTACTTTTTGATCTTTTACCGGCGTACCATTTGCACTACGAAGGAAAATATTTATTGTACTTTTTGTAATGCCATCTGGCTTTACCATAAGAGGATATCCAAACAAAAGAGAGTTGGTCTCGCTTGGTTTGTTGTCAGCAGACGCCCGTGTAAAGGTAACCAGTTGGCCGCTACTACTCAGTAGTATGACTGTAGCAAACACGGTGAACAGGAGAAAAAAGACTAGCAACAACCCTCCAAGTTTTCTATCCATATATTTACCGTACATTATAACATGGAAACATACAAGTCAAACATGGAGCAAATTTTATATTTTTTTCATTTTTCATTAACCCATATTTTTATATAAATAGGAAAATGGGGTAATGGATAAATAATTAAATAGTTTTAATACATATCTGTTACATATTAGTGTATAATATCAATTGAAAGTGTATAAAGAATACGTATAGTATTAGTATACTCATACTTATCTATGCTTTATTTTTCTGAACTCGAAGGAAAAGAAGTATACACGGACGATGAGATACTCATCGGCCACGTAGACGACTGTATTTTTACTGCTACAGGTGAACCGACTATCACAAAACTTGTTCTAAGATCCAATATTGCCGCAAATCTCATTGTATCTTCCCACTCAATAAAACGTATTGGCAGACGGGTAGTGCTCCATAAGGCGTATGAGATAGCAGATATTCAAGAGAACGAGCTATATGTCAAACGCAATTTACTAGACAAACAGATTATTGATCTTACCGGTAATAAAGTGGTGCGTGTTAACGATGTGGCTATTCAAAACAAATCTGTTCTTACTCCGCATGAAACATATGTACTTGAGCTTGTTGTTACAGGAGTTGACATTGGAGCAATGGGAATATTACGTCGCTTAGGAGTTGAGCATATTGCGACCTATTTGTTCAGCATAGTTGGCCAAAAAATTACATCAGATTTTCTTCCTTGGGGAGAAATCCAACCTCTAGAGCTAACACGAGGAACTGTACAACTCAAAAGGGAAGAAGAGAAGCTAGAAAATTTGAGGCCAGAAGACTTAGCTGATTACCTTGAAAAAACAAACGAAAAGAATATTAGGAAGTTTCTTAAAATACTTGACAGCGATGTCGCTGTTAAGGTTATTAGCAATTTAGCAATTGCTTACCAAAAAGACTTATTTCAACACTGGCGGCCTGAGAAGGCCGCTTCTCTTATGTCGCAGTTGGACGACGACATAGCGGTTGATATCCTTCTCGTTCTTTCAAGACGAAAGAGAGAGGAGATTATTGCACATCTTGATGAGAAAAAGCGCAAGGAAATTACTACGCTTCTTAATCTTTCCAAAACACCCATTGGCCAGCGCCTTTACTCAGAATACCTTACAGTAAAACCTCAGCAGACAGTAAAACAGATAATCGACCAAGTCAAACAGCAAACCACCGATTTTACCTTTTTCCACAACATCTACGTTGTCAACGAACGAGGTATGTTGGTAGGAGTTGTGAGCCTTCATGAGCTTTTGCTCCAGGATCTTACCACACCCATTTACCGATTTATGGAACAAAATATTGTTGAGGTAACCATTACAACACCCGTTGAGGTTGTAATAAACAAAATGCTTAAATATCGTCTTTCATCTATGCCTGTAGTCAACAAGGACCGTCACATGCTTGGAATTATTACACTTGATGACATTGTAGATGTCATACGCAGTAAGTTATCATAACTGTCATGGAACATATTCAATTGCAACTGCTAAGGTTTAAGCGACTCATGCTTACGTATCTTGCAGTCTTTGGTCCCGCTACCATTACTGCCATGGCCGATAACGATGCGGCGGGAGTTGCTACGTACTCCATTGCAGGTGCAACTCTGGGATATCCTATTCTTTTTGTTTTAGTTGCAGTCACCATTCTCTTAGGCATAACACAGGAAATGGGTGTACGGCTAACTATTGTTACTCGTAAGGGACTTGCCGATATGGTGCGCGAATTATATGGAGTTAAAATTTCTCTCTTTTTGTTTCTGTGTCTGCTTGTTGCCAATTTGGTTACAATTACAGTCGATATAGCCGCGATGAAAACAGTAGCGGCACTTTTTAACTTTCCTACAGTACCGTTTGTTCTTATCACTATACTTTTTATCGTTTTCTTCATCATTAAAGGAAACTACAAGTCTACACAGACAATCATGCTTGTCTCCAGTCTATTTTTTCTTACATATATAGTTTCTGCATTCAAGTCAAAACCCGACTGGAATCTTGCACTCAGCAACCTTATTATTCCAAATGGCGTTGAGTTTACTCCCGACTACCTCAAAACCTACATACTGATAGGAATGGGTGTGCTTGGAACCACAATTACTCCTTGGGGACAATTTTTTATTAGTAGTTTTATGCAGGATAAAAAACCTGGTCAGGATGCTCTTAAACTTGCACAGATAGAAACCTACATTGGAGCATTTTTAACTGATTTTTTTTCATTTTTTATGATTGTGGCCACTGCCGCAACTCTCTATGTGCACAGTATTCCGCTGGTAAGCGGTGAACAGGCGGCACTTGCCATTAAGCCGTTTGCAGGAGAAATGGCTGCCTACCTTTTTGCATTTGGCATATTTAATGCTGGATTTATGGGAGTTGTCACGGTAGGTCTGACAACCGCTTATGCATTTTCTGAATTTTTCGGTCTTTCGGGAAGTTTAGATGCCAGTTTTACAAAAGGCAAATCCTTTTATGTGCTTTTCATTGGGCAAATTATAATTGCAACAGTTATAGCCTTTATTCCACAAATTTCTCTTTTTGAATTTGCTATAACCGCTCAAACAATAAATGCAATGATACTTCCCATTGTGTTTTACTATCTCATTAAATTTACCAGCAATAAACACATTATGGGTGACCATGCAAACACCCCTTTTCAACGAATTTTTGCTACAATTGCTACTGTAGTTATTATTTTAGCTTCACTATTTACCGTTATTGCAACGGTTATGAAGTGGTAACCTTTTATGAAAAAGCTTATTGTTGTCGCTGACTGGGCGCATGACTCACTTACAAACCAAGAAGTGCAAACCGCTGTGGAGGGATTTGCAAAAAATCCTGACGATGTTCGAGTAACCTTTGTGTCTTCAACACCTTCTACACTTCACACATCATATTTAATGCAACAGATAATTCGAACCGAAGAACGATACGGACGTCCACTTCAAACAGTGCTATTTCAAAACACCGATCCTCGCATTCAAACAAAAGAAGGTGTAGAGAAAGCTAAGGGGGCTGAATTTATAGTTGTGCGTCTCAAATCAGGTATTTTTGTATGTGGACCTAACGCTGGTTACGATTTTTCACTCCTTAAACCCCATATTGAGTATGTCTACCGATATCCCAATCTTGACAAGGGTAGTCAGTTCCGCTCCCGAGACCTTTATGCACGGGTAAGTGCGCATCTTATGGATGGTATGGAAGATGAAATGGATCTAGAGGAACAGTCTTCAAATATCATTCCTGAGCTTCGTGGCTTTTATGTTGGTCATATTGATAATTATGGGAACATCAAAACTACTATCACAAAAGAAGACATGAAGGGAAAGTACGAACTTGAAGAAACGGTTGAAATCACAATTAACGACGTAACGAAAAAGGCCACTCATGTGAGTAATCTGTTTGGCGGTACACCCGGGCAATTGGTAATTTACCCCGGTTCTTCTGGTGAGGCGGGCAATCCATTTATGGAAATTTCGGTGTGGCGTCACTTTACCGAGAAAGTTGCCACCACAGGCATCCATGAATTTGAAAT
>CAZAUL010000009.1:0-22187 GCA_964488545.1 uncultured Gammaproteobacteria bacterium | reverse complement strand
TGTGGCGTCACTTTACCGAGAAAGTTGCCACCACAGGCATCCATGAATTTGAAATGCCCCGACCGGGAATGGAGATAGTTTTAAAATGAATGACAAATGACCAATGTTAATGGTTTTTTGTTATTTGTGATTAGTGATTTGTAATTGATTTGTGGATTTGTGATTTGAGATTAGTAATTTATCTCTGGTCATTGGTAATATTGACTCATTGGTCATTTACCTTGTAGGGCACTTTGTGTTTAAATGAGTTTTTGTCGACAAGCATTTTAATTTTTCTCGCATTCTGATATCCTTCTTTTTCAATCTCCTCAATAGATTTCGAATATTCGAATAATCGGATGAGCACTTCATCGGCTTCGCTGTAGCTAAACCCAAACTCGCCCTCGTCAGTCTGATTTGCCCAGAGTCCAGCAGTTGGTGCGCGTTCAATAAAAGTAGATGGAACTTTCAATGCCTTTGCAAGTTCATATACCTGTGTTTTATAGAGGTGTTGGATAGGCTCGATATCTGATGCCTGATCGCCAAATCGAGTAAAGTATCCCAGGAGATCTTCTGTTTTATTCTCTGTACCACATACCAGTGCATTCATTTTTTTTGCATAATCATACAATACAATCATCCTCGTCCGAGCCATTATGTTTCCTTTTCTTAACTTGTCTGGTAGTAGAATTGAGGAAATTGCATCAACCATTGGTTTTATAGAGACCACTTGAAACTGTGATGCAGATAGTTTTAAGTCTGTCTTAATTAATTCAAAATCTTTATCATACGAGATTTCATAGGGAAGATGAAGTATTGTGATTCTTTCATTAGCGACTGCCTGTGCGAGCAGATAGAGGCTCACCGTGGAGTCAATTCCTCCTGACCATGCCAACGCGACATTTTTTATGCCGGAACTTTTCAAAACACTTTTTAAAAACTGTACTATGCGTGCCGCTTCTTTGTTGAAGTTTATATTATGGTTCATAGATATAATTTATTTTCCTTAATAAAATGCATTACAGACTCATCAACAAATCTATCGATTGCTAAGTTTGACCTAACCCGATTACGTATATGAGTTGAGGCTATAGTGCTCACAATAAGATTGCCCTCAACTACCGTTATATTCTTGGGAATTTCGGTGAGCATAAATGAAGTTTTTACCCGTTCTTCTAGTGTTTTAAAATCGGTATCACGAGGAAAAACTACAAGATTATAATCTGAAACAATTTTTTTCCAATCGTTCCATAGATGAAAAGTAGGAAGTGAGTCTGATCCGATTATCCAATAAAACTCATCATTAGGGAATTGTTTAGTGAGAAGACGAAGCGTATCAATGGTTCTACTTGGCTTATTATATTTTTCTTCAAAATCAGAAACCTTAATAGTTGTTGACTCCATCATTTTTGCCATGGCAAAACGCTGTTCGTAGGGTGTAATGCGTTTGTACTTTGTTGGAAACTCTGGAAAATAGGAGTAGCACACCATAAGCCATACTTGATCCATTGCAAGATGCTCCTTTACTTGTTGGGCTACTAAATAATGGCCAATGTGAACCGGGTCAAAAGCTCCGCCAAGTATAGCTATTTTCATCCCTCCATTATAAAACATTCCTTGACAGAGACCAGACATACATATAAAATGTGTTTCTAACTATCAAGAGAGATGGGGAGAGACCTGGCTCGTAAGACAACCCATCCGACAACCGATTGAGCACACTCGCTCAGCACGGTGCCACAACCAGTCCTCCGATTCGGAGGAAATGATAAGCCGATATGGGAAACTTAGAAAAACTGCCATTTTTAACCTCAGAACACGCACGTATCCACGCTCTCAACGATGGACAGCTTCTTCAAACGATACTTTGTGATGGATTTAAAAACGCGGTAAAGCTCAATACTCTTTCGTTTCCGTCAAAGGCATATGGTGAAAGTCGAATTCTCCACACAGGCGGGAATGCGCATATAAAAAGAGGTTCACTTGAGTCAAAGGACGGCACGCAACTTTCAGTGTCCCTTATACGTGATATTGATAATGCAGGAGTAATAGTACAAAATTGTGACGGAGAGGAGATTACCAAAGTAGTTTTTCGCGATCGGCGTGCAGATGGTACATTAGGTGCAACTCCTCCCGCAATACTTACACATGTAGGCAAAAAGGCTCCAAGTGATGTACCTACTCGTTCAAGGCAGGTGGGAGCAACTAGCTGGTACTATTCTTCCCCCGAAGATGTACAAATTGTAGGGAGGAAATCTATCGAATTTTCAATAACATCATCTAACCCAGAACAAAGTATTGCTCATTTACTTGAACAAAAACAAAGTAAGCTTTCCGTTGATGCAAAACAGCTGGCAAGTTTTATCGATGACCCGTTTGCATATATTCCATTTGATCAACCCACACCTGACAATATTAACAAATGGTGGACGCTCTGGTGGCATGTGATACAACGAGGTGTTCGTCAAAAAAAAATACCTTTTCCTGGTCAAACATCTCAATCGGGCTTTAAGGGCTTTTTTGATCATGTAGTCACAAAATCTAAAGAACTTCTTAAACCACTCGGTTACACCCACCTTTCAGGCGTACCAACATGGTATTATGTTTGGAATCTGAACATGAAAAAAGGATTTCAGCCAGATAATCCTGAGCAACATGAAGAGGCTTTACAATTTTTTAGTAAACTCGACGGTGTGGTTGTCCCCAGTCACCCGCCTAAAAAACTTGAGGAACTTGAACATAAAAGCGCTCTAGCATCTTGGATTGCTGTTGCGCCCTTCATGATGCAACTTTCGCCTGAATTTGTACCTGAGCTCAATATTGACCATACCTTTGTAAACGGGGATTTTAAAGCTATATATGCTTCAATGATGGAGCAATTTTACAATAAAGAGCAAAGAGCCTTTTACACCTATCCTCTTGCCCCTGGTAGAAATTTATGGCATTCGTTAGACTTAAGCATATGAAGCTACTTACTCACAAAGAAAATTTAAACTCGATAGCCGAGCTTGGGTGGCATGAAGAAAAAACTACAGAGTATCTTGAAACACAAATTTCAGAAAAACCTATAAAGCGTGGTTTTGCTTCGGGTCGAACCGGCTTACTATACAAAATCGGGGAGGGAAAACGATCAGTACTTCTGCGTGCAGACATAGATGGGCTCAAAACTTCAAAGGGGATTGCACATATATGTGGACACTCCACTCACATGGCCGCTCTTATTGTAGCGCTTGAGTATAGCCAATCACTAAAACAGCAACTTAGTAATGATGATAAGTCTATCTACTTTCTTTTTCAGCCGGCAGAGGAAACATTTCCCTCTGGAGCAAAAGCATTCATTAATGAGTGTTCGGATGTAGTACAAAAAATTCAGTCCTCTTATGCTATTCACGTACGACCCAACTTGCCAATTGGCACAATTGGACTCCAAGCTGGTGCAGTTTGGGCATACGGAGACTATATGGAAGTAGAAGTATCCGGTAAAATGGTCCATATTAAAAATAACCATGATGGAATTGATTCTCTTGTTGCTGCGTCACATATAGTTCTCGGTATTGAGGCAATTCAAAAAGACCACCCAGCGTGTCGGATTGGGATTGGCATACTGCAAGGTGGTTTACAGCCAAATGCAGTTGCTGGCTCTGCATTACTTAAGGGAGATCTTCGGTTTAAAAATTATTCACAAAAAAAGAGAATAAAGCAAAAGCTCGAGTTATTATTACAAAAAGTTGAGAAAAGAACAGGTGCACACATTGAACTTCGCTATTACGATGGCACGCCTGCGGTATTAAATTCTAAGAAAACTACAAACACTCTTTATAACTATTTACGGAAGCGTAGAGATCTACTGTTTACATATAAAACCTCTAGCCTTTTTTCATTCGGCTGTGAAGATTTTGCCTATATTGCTGAAAGAGTACCTTCAACCATAGCTCTTATTGGTACAGGCGACAAATACGACCTCCATGAGGAAAACTGTACAATCTCAGATCAGGGGACAGTAAATGCCGCGAAATATTTCAAGGCTGTTATTGACTGGTTTCTGCAAAGCTAATAACCCTTGCAAAACCTTATATTCACCGCTATAATGTACAGTTATGGAAGAAAATCAAACAAACATGAAGGAAGTTGAAAAACTATTCGCCGCAGGATCACACCTTGGCCATAAAAAAAATAGACTACACCCAAAAGCACGAAAGTACGTGTATAAAATAGTAAATGGAGTAGCGGTTATCGATCTTACAAAAACTGCATCACAGCTTCACGAAGCTAAAAAATTTCTTACAGCAGCCGCAAAAGAAGGAAAAAAACTACTTGTTGTTGGCACTAAACGCGTATCGAGCCAACACATACAAGACATCTGTAAGGCCCAGGGCATTTCATATATAACCACGAAGTGGATGCCTGGACTTCTTACCAACTTTGAAACAATTTCAAAAAACGTAAAGAAGATGAACGATCTAGAAAATCAGAAAAATGACGGAACATGGGAACAGTTTGTTAAACATGAGAGAACAAAGCTCGGCAAGGAACTCAATAGACTTAAGCGCCTTTACTCAGGTATTGCAGACATGAAAAAGCGACCAGAAGTGCTTTTTATAGTGGATATTAAACGAGAAAAAAACGCACTCAAAGAAGCTAAGCAAAACAATATTCCAGTAGTCGCAATAACTGACACAAATACAAACCCTGATACAGTAGAGTTTCCTGTTGTTGCAAACGATGACTCTCCTACTTCGTCACAGTATGTTATTTCTTCCATTCTTGAAGCCTACAACGGAGGAGAAAAAGTAACTGAAAAACCAAAAAAGGAAGAAAAAGCTTCGTCTACAAAAGTAAAAGAAGAGAAAAAATCTGAAGTGAAAGAGGAGAAAGTCGAAAAAAAACCAAGAAAGACAAAGAAAACAGCTAAGAAAGAGTAAAAGTTCTTAAGTTCATAAAGTCCATAAAGTTCATAAAGCAGATCATAACCAATGTAGGTTTAGAGTAATCCATAGACTTTACAGACTTTATAAACTTTACGACTTTATAAACTTTAAAAACTAACTCATATGGCACTTGATCTTGCTAAATTAAAAGAACTTCGTGAGCGTTCGGGTGTTTCGTTTGCACTATGTAAAAAGGCACTTGAACAGTCAAACAACGATATGACAGCTGCAGTTAAAATATTGGCCGAAATGGCCGGAGCAAAAATTGCAGAAAAATCTACGCGTACAACTGGGGCTGGAGGTATGTTTACGTACGTCCATCACAATAAAAAAATAGCAGCGTTGGTAGAACTACTTAGCGAAACAGATTTTGTATCAGGCAATGTTGAGTTTCATAAGCTTGGTCAAGAGATTGCACTCCATATTGGATCTATGCCATCAAAAACAGTGGAGGAGTTACTTGAACAGGACTATGTGCGCGATCCAAGCAAGAAAATAAAAGATCTTATCAAAGAGGCGGTGCTTAAGTTTGGCGAGAATATCAAAATATCCCGATTTGCGCGTTGGGAACTAGGTGCATAGTTTATAATTAATCATGGATATTCCCACATTTAAAAACAACCTTCAGTCAACAGTTAACGCTCTTAAAGAAGATCTTAAAGGCATTCGTACTGGCCGAGCAAACCCCGCGATGGTAGAAGAACTGGTAGTTGAAGCATATGGTGGATCAACTAAATTAAAGCTACGAGAGCTTGCAACTATTACAACAGATGGTGCAACAGCACTACTCATTGCTCCTTTTGATCCGTCAACGATTCAGGATATTGAAAAAGCAATTCTTAAATCGCCACTTGGAGTAAGCCCGCAAACTCAAGGCACCCGAATTACGGTGCGTATTCCTCCGATGTCTCAAGAGCAACGGGAAAAGTTTGCAAAGCTTATTGGTCAAATGGTCGAGGAAAAAAGAGGAATAGTCCGCAACCATCGTGATGATATCCGCAAGTCTGTTAAAGACGACTTTGACAAGAAAAATATCACTGAAGATGACAAATATAGAATTGAAAAAGAAATAGATTTACTTGCCCAGAAAACCAATGAAGAGCTTGCACGGGTAAAAGATCTAAAAGAAGCCGAAATACGCGAAGTGTAAATGTCGAAATGGAATAACAAAAAAATGATAGAATAATCTTCATGTCACTTCTTATCTTTATACTAATCTTAAGCTTTTTAGTTCTTATTCATGAGTTTGGCCATTTTATAATAGCAAAAAAGAATGGAATTCGAGTTGAAGAGTTTGGTATTGGATTTCCGCCAAAGCTATTTGGAAAAAAAATTGGTGAAACTGAGTATACGGTGAATGCACTGCCTCTGGGTGGTTTTGTTAGACTATACGGCGAAGAATACGAACAAGTAGATGGTGAAACCAACAAATCTCGTGCTTTTGTATCGAAAAGTCCTCTACAGAAATCTGCTGTTGTGCTTGCCGGAATTGTAATGAATATTTTGTTTGGAGTACTTATTCTCTATATCCTGCTTATGAGGAGTAGTTTTATAGCCGACCCTCTTCCCATGCTATTTTCTCACTCTTTTGCATTTGGAACTCAAGAAGGACGAGTTATTGCAGTCAATCCACTTGCGGGTTCTGTGGCTGAAAAAGCTGGTATTAAATCCGAAGACGTAATAGTGTCATATTCAAAAGGAGACAACACATCCAAGACTATTTTGTCCGCGCAAGAATTAATCAACTTGATTAAATCCTCAGAAAATCAAAAACTTACTTTCGAAATTGAAAATTTGCGCACCGGATCATCACGTTTTGTCACAGTTATTCCAACTTATAACGCGCAGTTAAAGCGAGCGGTGATTGGAGTTAATCTTATAGACGCTACTGTGTTATCATATACTTCCCCCGTGCAAATGGCCCTTTCGGGATTTTTACATGCTTACAATGTAATGGACTACAACTTTGCCATGGTAGGCAAGCTTATTCAGCTTTCATTTGCAGAGAAGTCTACCCAACCTGTATCAGGGGCAGTATCAGGGCCTATAGGAATATATAATGTTGTGAATGAAATTGTTGTTTCTTCGGGTGAAAAACTGGTCAAAAATATTCTTAACCTCATGGCCTTATTATCACTTTCGCTGGGAGTCATGAACCTACTTCCTTTTCCAGCACTTGACGGAGGACGGATGGTATTTATTGTGTACGAATGGATTGCCAGAAAACCAGTGAACAAAAAAGTAGAAGCATACACCAACCTCGTTGGCTTTGCTTTTTTGATTGGCCTTGCAATTCTTGTATCGATAAATGACGTTATGAGGATGCTAAGATAATTTGAAATTTAAACTTAGTAATTAATTTATGATTTGACATTTGTCATTTGTGATTATCAGTTATACTAAATCATGGACACATCTTTCAAAAACATAACCATTTCTGGAAAAGTAGCGGTTGGCACAACAACTCTTGCGCGCAATCTTCAGACTATTCTTGGATGGAAACATATAAATGCTGGCTTCATTCAGCGCGAGTACGATAGAATGCACAATATTCATGAGAATATGCAAGGTGCAGTAGCGCGTCCCGATGACCATGAGAAAAGCATAGAAGCTATGGCAAAAAAAATGCTCACAGAACAAGAGCATCTCTTGTACGAAGGGTGGCTTTCGGGATTTGTTGCAAAAGGAATACCTGGAGTACTTACCGTACTTGTTATATGTTCACATGATGAGGTGAGGGTTGACCGAGTAGTTAATCGTGAGAATATCTCAATTGATGATGCAAAAAAGTGGATCCGCCAGCGTGAAAATGAAAACATCGAAAAGTGGAAGAAGTTATATGGAACCGATGATTTTTGGAATCCCAAAAACTATGATCTTGTAATTGACACCTATGGTCATGGACCTCTCGAGAGTGTGGGTAAGGTGCTTGATAAAATTAAATATAAAGAAGGGTTTAAGAAGTAAATGTACACAAAGATAACCATCTCCGGCAAAATCTGTACGGGGAAGTCTTCTGTATTCCGTGAGCTCCAGAAAAAGCTTAACTGGCCAACATTTTCAAGCGGTGCATATTTTAGAGAGTATGCAAAAGCACACAATCTTGGTATTAATCAAGCAGAAGAACAAACTGAGCAATTAACAAGAGAGGTCGATGAAATGGTAAAAAGAAAACTCCATGCACCCGGAAACTTACTACTTGATGCTTGGTTGGGCGGAGTACTTGCAGAAAAGGCAAAGGGTGTACTTAAAGTACTCCTAACTGCAAGTGATAAAGTACGATATGCGCGTTTTGCCAAAAGAGAAGATACCTCACTTCGGGAGGCAGAAACCGAAGTTAAACTACGCGATAGCTCTTGGTATGAAAAAGTAAGCACTATCCACTCTCGAACCGACTTTTTTAAACCTGAAAACTACGATCTTGTGATTGATACTTCAAAAAAATCTATTCACGAAATTGTACAAATTATTATGGCCTCTTTACGCAACAAACCTCATGTGCCTTAACTTTATAGACTTTATAGACTAACCATCTCCTGTATAATACATACATGCGATACTCAAAATTATTCGGTAAAACAGTGCGTGAAGCGCCATCTGAGGCGACAATGGACTCCTATAAACTCTTGTATCAAGCGGGATTTATTCGAGAATCGGCAGCTGGTAGATTTTTCTTTTTACCACTTGGAATGAAGGTACAGCAGAATATTATGAAGGTGGTAAAAGAAGAAATGGACAAAGCAGGAGCGCAGGAAATGGTATCGCCGGTATTGCACCCTCTTGAACTTTGGAAAGAAACCAATCGCACGAATACGACTGGCTTTGAACTCATGAAAGTTAAAGATAGAAGGGGCGCTGATTTTGCACTAGGTGGTACAGCAGAAGAAATGTTTGTTGATGTAGTCCGTAAATTTCAGATTAGCTATAAGGAGCTTCCTATAAATATCTATCAGTTTTCTTCCAAATTTCGTGATGAACTGCGAGCACGAGGCGGCCTCTTGCGTGTACGAGAATTTATTATGAAAGATGCATATTCATTTGATGTTGATGAAGAGTCCTTCAAAAAAGAATACAAAAACATGGGGGACACGTACTCTGCAATATTCAAACGACTTGGGTTAACTACTGTAGTTGTTGAGTCAGATGGTGGATATATTGGCGGTGACTATTGTCATGAATATGTGGTCAATTCTCCCATCGGAGAAACTGTATATCTCACCACCGAAGATGGAAGCTACTCCGCTCATCAGGACGTTGCACTTTTTGATCGTGAGGCGATTAATAAAGAGGAAGAGATAAAAGAATTTACCATTATCGATCAACCAAAGTGGGTGCAGACAATGGAAGATAATGAAAAACACTATAAATTACCAGCTTCACGTTTTCTTAAAAATGTGGTGTACAAGCACAGAATAACAGGTGAAATAATTATTGCAGTTATCCGCGGCGACTTGGAAGTTAATAAAACAAAACTTGAGCGGCTTTTAAATGCAATTGGCCAGCTTGAAGATGCAACGGATACAGACCTTGCATCGTTTGGTTCAAAATCTGGATATGTTCATTCATGGGGACATACAGGTGTCCGCTATGTGGGTGACTCTTCACTTACCACTGTGCGCAACTTTATTGGAGGGCAAAAAGAAGACACGAAAGACTCAATGAATGTTAACTATGGTCGAGACTTTACCTGCTCGGAGCTTGGAGATATTGCTATCGCAAAAGAGGGTCATTTCTATAAGGGTAAACGTCTTGTTCTAAAAAAAGGTATTGAAGTTGGCAACATTTTTCAGCTAGGCTACCACTATACCAAACTTATGAAGGGGGCTCTCTTTATGGACTCCGACGGAAAGGAAAAGCCATATTATATGGGGTGCTATGGTATTGGCATTGGACGCACACTTGCTACTATAGTTGAAACATACCATGACGATAAGGGAATTATCTGGCCTGAAAATATTGCGCCCTACAAAGTACATCTTATCGCACTAGGCAAAGACAGCACTATTTATGATAAGGCAACACAACTTGAAAAAGAATTAACCGATCATGGAATAGACGTACTGTATGACGATAGACAAGAAGTATCTGCAGGTGCAAAATTTGCGGATGCCGATCTTATTGGAATACCCTATCGACTCGTCATTTCGCCAAAAACAGAAGGAAAAATTGAAATCAAAAAACGCACAGAAAGAGACACAAGGCTCCTCTCAAAGGAAGAGTTGCTGAAGTTTTTAATACCTTAAAACGTAATATCTGTGTGCGTAAGAGGTTTCGGAAAAACGATGAACGCCGGCGCGCAAAAACAAGGTATGTGCGAAGAAAATAATAACAAATTATGAAAACAATAGTCACACACATCTTTCCAGATCTTGATGCTATAACTAGCACGTGGCTTATACGGCGCTATCTGCCTGATTGGGAAGAAGCAAATATGGCCTTTACGCCTCAGCAGGAAGACTGGAACGGTATTAAACCGGACTCAGACCCTGATGTATTGTATACCGATACTGGGTTTGGCAAATTTGACCATCATCATTTACCAGAACGCACTAGCGCTACGAAACGGGTATATGAATATTTAATCACAAATAATCACATTCCCCCAAAAATAAAAAGTGCGGTCTCTCGCATTGTTGATCAGGTTAATGAAATAGATCATTTTGCAGAAGTAGCGTATCCAGAACCAGCACATGACCGTTATGAATTTTCGCTACACCAAATTATATCCGGTCTGAAAAAAACGGGTATTTCTGACGCAAAACTATTACACCATATTTATCCGCTTCTTGATGGGATTCTGGAAATTTTTATATACAAAGTGAAGGCGGAAAAAGAGGTTGAAAAAGGTTTTGTTTTTCAGTCATCCTATGGCAAGTGTATTGCGATGAACTCTACCAACGACGAATCAATGCGCCTTGCGCAAAAAATGGGATATATGCTAGTGGTAATGAAGCATGCAAAACTTGGGTTTGCACGCATAAAAACTATTCCTTCTCGTTCGCTTGATCTTACCCCTGTTTACAATGAAATTAAAAAGAGAGATGCAAAAGGATACTGGTATCTTCATGTGCTTAAAAATATGCTACTCAATGGCTCAACCCGTAAGCCAGATGCTACGCCGACTCCTCTAAGCCTCCAAGAGCTTATTGAAATAATTCAGTCTGTGTAATACAATAGAAGAAGGTATTTCTTAAATTTGTCAATTGTAATTTGACATTTGTCATTTTATTGAGGGGGTGTTTTTATAATGGTAGTTATTCAAAAAAGAAAAGGCGATACAAAAGATACGATGTTCCGCAAATTTTCTCGTATGTTTATGGACGAGCAGATTGTTGATGAGCTGAGAAAAAAGCAGTATTACAAGAAGCCATCTCTCCGTAAAAAGGATGAGGAGAAGGAGCGCATTCGAATGCGAGCACGCAGACGCAGAATGGCTCGATCATACAAAACAAAATAAGGCATGATTCATATCATAACATCGTCCCGATATCTGGTAAATAAAAAGCGTATCAGGGAAACTGTCATGCAGGCTTACGCAAATCTTTCTATAGACACTGAGTTGTCAGTAAATATTGTTTTTGTGGGAAAAACAAAGATGCGCTCAATTGCTTCAACATATAAGCATGAGGATGTTGCTCTTCCTGTTTTGGCTTTTCCCTATAGAGCCGATGCATCCACTGGCGAACCTCTGCTGGGAGAGATTTTTTTGTGCTACCCACAAATCATTCTTCTTGCCGCCGAACGGAATAAACGCCTCGACCCCATGATAGACGAACTACTTATTCATGGAATCAAAAATCTTCTCAAATAACACTCCATATCTGATTATTCGAATAATCAGATGTGAAAGTGTCAAGGGTATAGAGTTTAGGGTTTTGCTATAATAAAACAATGTTCTATCTTAAGTATCGACCGCGCACAATCTCCGAACTTGACAACACCGCACCACGACAAACTATATCGTCAATTCTTTCTAATAAATCGCTTCCACATGCATTTTTATTTATCGGACAAAAGGGAACTGGTAAAACTTCGACGGCACGTATATTTGCAAAATCAATAAACTGCAAAAGTAGAAAGGGAATAGAGCCGTGTAATGTGTGCAACTCCTGCAGGAGTATTGATAACTCCTCGTTCCCAGATGTGGTAGAGATGGATGCCGCATCAAACAGAGGAATAAATGAGATTAAAGAACTCATTAAAGAATCCTCATTGCTTCCGCTTATGGGCGGATATCGTGTCTACATTATTGATGAGGCCCACATGATTACAAATGACGGATTTAATGCACTGCTCAAAACACTCGAAGAGCCTCCTGAAACGGTAATCTTTATACTGGCAACAACTAACCTCGAGAAAGTTCCCAAAACCATTCAAAGCAGATGTGTACTTGTGCAGTTTGGTTCGGCAAAAATCTCAGAAATAGTCCATATGTTAGAGCGTATTAAAACGCATGAAAAAATAACAGTAGATCCTAAAGTGTTGTCTCTCATTGCACAGTATTCCGACAATTCCTTTCGTGATGCGGCAAAAATATTTGAAGAGCTGGTAATATCAAACAATTTGAGCTATGAAAGTGTAGAGAAGCATATTGGAATTCGTTCAAAACAAGCCTTATTTGAATCGCTTCAGAAAAAGGACTCAAAGTCGGCACTTGCATGGGTGCAGGACTTTGCAGAGTCGGGAGGGAGTATTAGCCATCTTATGGAAGGCCTCTTAAGCGACCTTCAGAATCATCTCCTTTTTCTTCATGGCATACCGGGTACAGAGTCAACTCTTACGTTAGACTTAAAAAATACTATCAAGCTTATGCGTTTACTGAATGAGGCCTATGGGCTCCTCAAACTATCACCCATCCCAACAATTCCCCTCCATGTCGCTTTGGTTGATTTTTTAAGCTAACACAACATATTTTGAATACGATATACTGAATACATGAAACTATTTGCAGGTAGCGCAAACCCAAATTTAGCTCAAAAAATTGCAGACTCACTAGGTGTACCTCTTGCACAGTCAGAAGTTGTACGGTTTGAAAACTCTGAGATCAGAGTTCGTATTGCAGAAGAGGTAAAAAATGAAGAGTGTTATGTAATCCAGCCTACAGCCAACCCTTCAGACACGCATCTCATGGAGCTGTTCTTTTTTTGCGATGCTCTCCGGCGCATGGAGGCTAAAAAAGTATATGCTGTCATTCCTTATTTTGGATATGCCCGCCAGGACATACAACACAGAGAAGGTGAGTGTGTGTCTGCCAATGTTGTAATCAACTTTCTTCAGTCAATTGGTTTTGCCAAGGTCTACACTGTTAACATCCATGATGAGGCAACTCAGGGTGTATTCTCAATACCGTACAAGGATATATCAGCAATGCCACTTCTGGCTGAAACAGTCAAAGATTATCTTCGTGAAGAAGGCAGATACGACGTGGACAAAGTGACAGTGCTATCACCTGACCAAGGTGGTGTAGAACGTGCGCGCAAGTTTTCAGAAGATTTATTTCCAGAAACTGAAGTACATTTGGCTGTTATCGAAAAAAAGCGAAATCTCAGTAAAATACACACGAGTCGAGCAGTAGACATCTATGGAGAAGTTAAGGGAAGAACCGTCATACTTGTTGATGATATGACAACATCAGGCGGAACACTCATTAACGCAGCAAAACTGTGTAAAGAAAAGGGAGCAAAAGAAATGGTTGCTGTTATAGTACATCATGACTTTGCACCTGATGCTCCTGAAAAGATACAGGCATCACACATTGCCAAGTTTTTCACCACAGACACTATTTACTTAAAGAAAAGTCAGTCATTTCCAAAGCTGCATGAAGTGTCTGTCGCAACTTTGATTGCACAAGCTATTCGGAAATAGTAGGAGATTAATCTTGTCTTTTTTCAGGTATGGCGAGCCTTTTTTGAAATCGAGGTAATTTAGATCGCTTGAACGTAGTTCTCCCCGATCTCGGAGGCAAGTTGGAATGGGCTTATAATTCACCGGGTAGAAGGCAATTCACTTACTTCTGTTGTGAAATCTCAATAAGCTTTCGTGCGGCTAATTCTTGTGTTTTTTTTACCGACTCATTTACCGCTTCGGCAACTCTATTTTCAATAACTCCATCAATTTCAACTTCTAGTATCTGCTGATCGCCACGCATGGTAATTTTGACTCCATTTTTTTCAACGGTTACTGTTTCCTGTTGAAGAGCGTGTTGCATTTTCTGCGCCTGTTGTTGTAATTTTTGTAGATCACCCAATCCGCCAAGCATGTTCATATGAATTTGTTTTATTAATTATGTAATATCCAATAGCTAATAATACCATATCACTTTGCAACACATTTGCTTTCGTTCGTAACCCAAGTACATAAATGATAGTTCTCATAACAATTGTCTACTGATTCCAAAATGCTTTCAAGACTTGATGTGTGGTTATTGAATACCGAGCAATAGGTTCCCAACTCTTTCAAAGCAGGATAGGTTTTGATATAGTTGTCTGGAATAACTTTAGGTGGCTTTGGAGTAATCCCTGTGACGCTTGTTATCCATGTGCTAAATAATGAAAGATTTGTATAAAATCCCATATTTGCCCCATCTAGAGAGCACGGTGGACCAAATGAAGTAATACCAATTACATATTGCCCTGTCCTACGAGTAAGTATAACTGGTGCGCCAGAATCTCCGCTACAACTGTTTGAACCGTCTATATTATTTTCAAAATATAATGCAGCAAAGTTTTTATACTCTAATGGAAGCTTGCTATTCTGTAATTCGATATAACTTTTTTTAAGAACTGTTCCCTGAATATTTTCATCACTATTCATCCCATAATCTTCTATAAGACCGTTTCCAATTGTCGCAGTAATTAGTCCGTCCTTAATATTTAATTTTTTAAATTCGAGAGAGTTTACGTCAGGCACAATTGAAATTGTGGGAACGTTTTTTGCGGGAACTTGTAGCTTAATTATTGCTATGTCTGGTGTAATATGCACTTCACCATTTATTAATTTCTGCTCAACAAGTGTAGGAACTAAAACATCTGCTGTCTCCATTCCGTCGTAATAGCGCTGTATACCATAATAATGACCTCGAACAGAACGGTCTTCTTCGTTATAGTCGTGTACTCCAATAAGAAACGTTAGCGCACCTTCTTTCGTTACCACTTTCTGATTAATTGAAGATTTAATTATCGGTTCAATACAGTGATATGCAGTTAATACATAGTTCTCCGAAATCAAACTACCCCCACAATGAGAGATATTCATATTCTCATTCACAAAAATATCAACATAATAAGGGAATTCATTTTCTTTAACTGGAGTTCCACCTCGAATTGACATTGGCTTCTTTTCTTCTGATGCACGGGTTGAATAACTTTTTTGAAAGTTAAGAAGACCATATGAAGTTAAACTATATACCGAAGCACCGAGACCAATACTTATTATTGTTATAAAAATAAGAATTATTTTTTTTGAAAAGCAAAGCGTCTGTTGTTTTTGATTGTGCGTCATAGTGCCTTTCTATTTTCAAGGGCTCTTCCTAGTGTGCCATAGTCAGCATACTCAATGCTAGCACCTATAGGTAATCCATAGGCAAGCCGAGAAACAATAATTTCGAAGCGTTCTGGTACACTCAATTCTGCACATTTCTTTTTAATGTATAAGGCAGTAGCATCACCCTCCATATCAGGACTTGTGGCAAGAATAATTTCAACTTTCTTCCATTTATCCTCAGTAATCATATGCTTTATCCTTTGAATGAGGCTGTCGATATATATGTCATCCGGCCCCATATTGTTCAAGGGGTCGATACGACCATGAAGTACATGAAATACACCATGATAAATATTACCGCGCTCAAACGAAAGGATATCAAGAGGCGATTCAACCACAGTAATAATACTTTTATCTCTCTTTCCATCTATACAAAAAGCACAGGTTTCAACTTCGGTAAGGTTCATGCATATTTGACAGCGCTTCGTTCGAGCCTTTAGCTCTGTAATATGTTTTCCAAACTCGGCAAGATCCGACTCAGGAAGCCTCAGTAGGTAGAGAGCAAGTCTATTTGCTGTCTTTTCACCAATGCCGGGCAGTCTTTCAAAAAAAAGCGACACTGACTTTAAACTATCAGGCAACATATTACAAATATTATTTAATTCTTAAATTAAACTTTGATACGAATATTACACATTGTCCACGAGTAAAGTCGAGTAGTAAGCGCTTCAAATAGCGACATACGCAGACTTTACGAAGGGATAATGTGTTATAAACGATCAATTATATCTCCAATGTCTCAACTACAATGAGTGGCCTTCGTCCTCGCTCATTGTAGAAAAAGTCTTCAAGGTGTGTGATGATATCCCGCTTTATCTTCGTAAAGTCCGTCACAGGCGCACCCCGTGGTTTCATTTGTTTTTCAACTACTTGCATAGCCTTTTCAAAAAGCTCTGTTTCATTTTGGGAAAACACAAACCCCTTTGAAACAAATTTTGGCCGAGTAACTAGTCCACCCTGCTTGTTAAGAGCAAGAAAACATACAACCATACCTTCAGATGAAAGTGTTTTTCTATCGCGCAGTACTACGCTGCCGATATCGCCAATGCCATATGCGTCAACATAAATATTTTTAGTCTCAATGGTATCGCCACGAGTAGCTTTGCCTTTTTGAAAAATAATGGTTTCTCCTTCGTTTAACAACAAGACGTTATTTTCGTTATACCCAAGCTCACCAGCAAGATCTCGATAGTGTTGCTGATGGCGTATTGTTCCACCGATAGGTATGAAAAACTGTGGGTTGGTAAACCGCATAAGAAACTTTAGGTCTTCTTGGTTACCGTGCCCCGATGCATGAAGTTGGTCTGCAATATCCGAGTAAACCACATGAGCACCCTGCAGGGTAAGCTCCTCGATAAGGGCATAGACTTCATTTTCATTGCCTGGGATTGGATCTGAGGATATTACTACTTTATCACCTTGTTTTACTTTGATAAATCTATGCTGTTTATTTGCCAACTTTGACAACGCAGATCCATATTGACCTTGGCTACCTGCAACGATCAAACATACTTTATTGGGGGGGAGTTGCATTACCTCTTCCTCTTTACCCACAAACTGATTGGGAATGGGAAGATAATCAATTTGTTTAGCGAGAGTGGTGTTGTCCCTCATGGAACGGCCTAAGAAAACAATTTTACGATTAAACTTTATTGCCGCCTCTACACACTGTCTGATACGCGAAATATTAGACGAAAAGGTTGTCATAATAAATTTACCTTTTGTTGTTCGCATCTCATCCTCAAATGTTTTGCCAACAATTGCCTCTGATTGGGTAAGACCTTCTCGTTGTGAACCAAGACAGTCTGATAAAAGACAGAGCACTCCATCATGACCGGCCTTTGTAATCCGATAGAAATCGGGTGGTTGTCCATATACAGGAGTCACGTCTAGTTTAAAGTCCGATCCGTGGTAAAGCTGTCCTAAGGGTGATCCAATGAGAATGTGAGTCGTGTCTGGGATTGAATGTGTTATGTTTATGTATTCAGCACTCAGGTCTCCAAACGTGTATTTAGTTCCATACGATATTACTTTTATGTTCACGGGTACGTTAAATTCTTTGCACTTATTTGCAACAAAAGCCGCAGTAAGCTTGCTTGCATATACCGGGGGCCTCCCTAGATCGTCGTAATGAAAGGGAAGCGCCGAAATATGATCTTCGTGTCCATGCGTTAACAGAATTGCCCTGATTTTATCTGTTTTATCTTTAAGGTAGGTAATGTCGGGGATCACAAAATCGACTCCTAACTCCTTTTCATGAGGAAATCCAATGCCACAATCAACCACCAATATATCTTGCAGTACATTATCTTTATACAGTTCATACAGATACATGTTTTTAGTAACTCCAATAACACCGCCAAGAGGTACAAATCGAAGAGTAAACATAACTATTCAATAAAATTCAGTAATGCCTACAGTATATAGCGGAAAATCTCAAATGACAAATCACAAATCGCACAATAGAATCACCAATGTTTAATGACCAATGACCAAGTAAATCTCAAATCCCAATTACCAATAACAAATCAAATTTCAAATCTCAATTATCAATAACCAATGTGCAATGAACAAATAAATTTGTGATTAGTTATTTGTAATTGATTATGATTTTTTGATTTGACATTAGTAATTCTTATTTGGTCATTGGACATTGATCATTGGTCATTGTTTATTTGTGATTTGACTTTTGAGTTTGTATACTTCTTTCTATGACTCGAAAAGTGTTAGTTACAGAAAAAAAAGTGAGGGAAAAGCTAAACGAAGTTCTTGACCCGGAGCTTGGTATCTCCATAATTGATCTTGGTTTGGTATATGAGATAACAATAAGCTCCTCAACTCCGCCATCAATCTCAATACTTATGACGCTTACTACTATGGGGTGTCCTTTATTTGGGGTGATTGAAGAGGATATTTATCTTAAGCTATCCGATCTCGGACTAACTCGAAAGAATATTAAAATTGATATGACGTTTGAACCTCCGTGGGATATGGAACGCATGACAAAACGAGGAAGAGCGGTTTTGGGAATTTGACTCTTGACTTTATAATCTTGACCATAAAATAATAAAAGGTCTAGGGTTTAGTGTATGGAGTCAAATAAACTACTTTCTAGTATAGTTAAGTATGGCAGTCAAAAAAATTATCCAGGACGCATTTGAACAAGTGGCCGAAACCGGTCGCGACATGGCAAAGTCTTCGGTAAAACAGGTGCGGGAGACTTTTAGTCCATGGGAAATGATTCGAAATAGTTTTGACGCAGATTCAGCACAAAAAAAAGGGCCCGACTCTCAGCTCAATGCCTTGAAAGAAAAAGCCGGCAAAAACGGACACACTCCGCTTGATTTTGACCGTCTACAGAAATCATATCAAAATCAAGATAAAGCAAAAGCTGACGCACTAGCTAATCGCCTTTTTCAGCTGGTACACCAGCAGGATGAACGGAGACTTATGGAATCTAAACAAAAAGCTGCTGAAAAAATCCAGTTGGAGACTTATAAAGAAGCCGATGATAAACGTCGTAGAGAAGATCAACTACGCATCCAATCGCAGTCCTCTGCACCACAGGGTAAGGAGAGAAGAAGTATTCTCGGGGGTAAAAAGAAACGTAAAGGTACAGATGTTCAACCACTCGAAGCACGGCCAAACTCAAGCAAACAATAACTCTCAATTAACTTACATCGGCCCCAACCCACTTTAAGAAGTCAATGAGGTTAGTTCTTGTTTCCGCAATTTTTTCTGATTTTAAAGTGTTTTCTGCCGCTCTCTGCAGTACACCATTGAGATACCGTTGTAATCCTTCTGCATCTGCAATACCTTGTTTGCGTAGCTGATCACGACATGCCTCATATGAGTCTAACTTTTCGAAAATTTCATCTCGTTTTTGCACATACTGAGTAAGAGTTACTTTCCCATGAAGCAGGTCATCCCATGCTTTTACTATTGTCGTCATATGTCGCATAGTCTGCGCAATATGCTGAGGTCTTTTTTCTCCAGCAAACAACTCATCTTTAACTGCGGTGTGAAATTCTTGTTGCGCTTGAGAAGGAAGCTTTCTCACCA
This sequence comes from uncultured Gammaproteobacteria bacterium, assembly GCA_964488545.1. GTDB lineage: Bacteria > Patescibacteriota > Microgenomatia > UBA1406 > GWC2-37-13 > JAKBEU01. Next base: position 2,676 of record CAZAUL010000009.1, on the reverse strand, counting down.
CATAAGTAGTACTGTCTTTTGTCTGTTGCAACATTCCTATAACACCAATACTTTTGTATGGGTGAAGAATATCTATCGAGTCTGGGTTATACGCCTGCGATTGTGCTGTACTGAAAAAAACTGGATTTTCAGGATCCACATCTTTAAGCGCCATCGGCGAAATCATACCTTGAGAATCTCTCAGCATTTTTGCACCTTTATGAAATGCAAGGCCCATTGTGTATAACACATCTTCAAGTGCGCCTGGCACAGCAGAAAATACTGCAAGATCAGAGTTACCTTCCTTAGACCGGTTTGCGGCATCCTGCAGACGAGTACCCCATTCAAGCATTATGTCACGAGAACTTGGCTTTTCTTTTTTACCGCCCAACGATGCAAACAGATTGCGCAGTGACCAAATCTTTTTTTCTTCTATGGTCTTTTTTTGCGTGACTTTCTGCCATTCTTTATACGCATCCATAAAATGATTGAACGAAACAATTGCAGGTTGAACATTGCTAAACCTATCAGCGTTCAACTGGAGAAATTCATTTTTTAGCGCATCAGACTGTGCATACAACTGATGAAAATTATCGATGCCATTTGCCATTGCAAGCGTAAGTGATTTCATCATGGTGGGTGTGAACACTACCTTTTCGCCGGTTGCACGTTTAAGGGTAACTTTTGGGTAATGTCCTGTATCGGTTGTATACGCTATGCCTTCAGTTTGGGGATATGTTCTCGTATCTCCGTCCATGACTGGTGAAAAGTCAACAGAGTTTAAACCCGACCTTTGCTGTTCCTGCTGTATAAGTTCGGATTTTGCTGTTTCTTTGAGATGCTTTGCTAGATACGAAAAATGTTCGCTGGCCTGTAGACCATCAAACTCCGAATGATTGTACCGCACCAACAGCTTATCTTTTGAGGAAGACTTGATTGCGCTTCTCATGTCAATAAGTACTGCCGCTTTGTGTGAGTCTACTGCAAACAAACTTCCTGGGGAATGCTCATTCAAGCTACCACCACCGTGCCCCTGTATCTGTATTAAATAATCACCGTTTACTGTTTTTTTTCCTTGCTTAAATCCGTATATTTCTTGATAAACCGTGTTCCGAACTCTATCAGGTGCATGACCAGTATAGGTAAGAGCGGCTCGGTCAAATGACGACATTTTTATGCGTTTGTATTCAATACCGGAGCTAAGAGTGGCAATAATACGCGCTCTCAGTTCAGATTTGTCACGAAAAAAACGAGGAACTGCAAGCTTAAAATATCCATTTTCCCCCCAAAGAACCGTTATATAATGACTCGTCCTTGAGTCGCGAACTGGCGTTTCGGCATCCCGCAACACTAACGCTTCGATTGCGTTAACTAACGACCGCACGGGATATAAGCTGCTGGTTCCGGAAGGGATTTGGGTGGTGATTTCAAAGCCTGACGCTTCAGACCGTAGAAATGGATCCGATACCCGCTCTTGATACCGCGTGTAGTCTGTATTTGTAGCTAATCGGGTTGCCTGTTTTTTTATGTAACCCTGCACATCACGGCCTAATTTAAGCTGCCAAAAATATTCTCTCAATTCTTCTGACGCTCCCATCATTTCCGCAAAGTTGCTAAATCTGTTTCTCATTGAACTCACTAGATCTAGTATTTTTTTTGGTGCATTATAGAGGAGAGATTTTTGTTCATCCGGCGTAACATAGTTAAAATAGTCCCACGCCGTGTCAAGTTTACGTTTGAAACTTGTTGCCTTTTGTTCGATACTACCGGATATTTTTTTGAACTCTTTCTTTGTAAATTCATTTTTTCGTTCTTTTGCCAGATGCTGTATTTTACGTAGTACATCATCGTACGTTATATATTCTTTTGCGCTATCGAGAATAATATCTATTTCTTTTTGCGTCTGCGCCTTATGTATCCGTTCTGCATGTGTATAAAAAGAATTGACAGTGTCAACGCCAAAATACTTCATTTCGCCAAGAAGCTCTCTGACTGCGTCAAGACTCGCAATCCCGCCAGGACCCACATCATCCTGATTATGGGATTTATTAAAGTGACTCGAACGTAGGTTAGTTTTTGCACTACGTATTGCGAGATCGGTTTCAAGCGCGTGTACTATATAATGCTCCATGAATCCCTTCTCTATCACCCTATTTGCTTCACCGTTAAATGAGGCGCTGACAAGCGATTTTTGAATATGTCTCCGATATCCACTATACGTTTCTTCAAGCGGACGCTCGATAACCTCACGTGAAAGATCATGACTGCGAAGGTCTAATGCATCAAGCACCGACCGTGTGCCATCTCTCTTATTTTGTGTATGTAGTACATCTTCCATTTCTTTTGTAATCTGAGATATTGCTTTCTCACTATCATGGGGTGTCGACGAACCGACCAGCGTATTTAAAAATGCGGTCCTGTAGCGATGTACTTGGTCGCTTGCTGTGTAGATACGCTCCTGTCGCTGTTGAAGCGGGCTTTTTTGCACATTCTGCATAGGTACTTCAAGACCGCGGCTAAGTTCGGGAGTAGCAATGTGCGACATACTATATAATATATCAGGAAGCTAAAACGGGGTATAGTTCAGATGGTAGAACATACGGTTCGGGACCGTAAGGTCGCCAGTTCAAGTCTGGCTACCCCGACCAACTTGAATTCTTGATACTAAATGTATTAAAGTAAAGTATGCAACTGCAT
>CAZAUL010000008.1:0-29378 GCA_964488545.1 uncultured Gammaproteobacteria bacterium | reverse complement strand
AATTCTGTATAATGACACTATGAAACTGTTTATAACGGGCGGTGCGGGTTTTATTGGTTCTAATTTTATTTTGTATTGGTTAAAAAAATACCCAAACGATACCATCATAAACTTTGACAAACTAACCTATGCGGGAAACCTCGAAAACCTTGCTTCGGTGCATCACGATCCTCGTTACACATTTATACGGGGCGACATTTGTGATCGCAAGCTCGTAGAATCAGCAACAAAAGGGGTAGATATTATTGTTCATTTTGCGGCCGAAAGTCATGTGGATCGGTCAATCATGGATGCTTCACCGTTTATTCAGACAAATGTTGTCGGAACTCATGCACTACTTGAAGCTGCTTTGAAAAATAAAATTCCGCGTTTTCATCACATCTCAACCGACGAAGTATTTGGCGCATTACCATTGGAGTCGAAGATTAAATTTACCGACACCACTGCATACGACCCCCATAGTCCATATTCTGCATCCAAAGCCGCATCAGATCATCTTGTGCGTGCATACGGCGATACGTATGGACTGAAATACACGCTTTCAAACTGTTCAAATAACTTTGGACCGTATCATTTTCCAGAAAAATTTATTCCTCTAGCTATTACCAATATTCTTGAAGGTAAAAAAGTTCCAGTATACGGCGATGGACTATATGTTCGGGATTGGTTGTATGTTGTAGATCACTGTGAAGCGATTGATCTCATTATTCATAAAGGTACCATCGGAAAAACTTATCTTGTCGGGGGACAGACGAGCGACATTGCAAATATTGACGTGATTAAAAAAATTGTGACTTTCATGGGTGCGGATGATTCAGTAATAGAATATGTGAAAGACCGCCCAGGACATGATCGCAGATACGCAATTGACTGGTCGACTATTCACGAGGAGCTTGGTTGGACACCACGACACACATTTGAAACTGCACTTCAAGAAACAATTTCTTGGTTTAAAAATAATCATGACTGGTGGATGAGAATTAAATCGGGTGAGTATCAGGACTATTACACAAAACAATATTCAACATGAAAAGAGTTGTTATAACCGGCGCTGGTGGTTTGGTGGGTTCACGCATACTAGAACTGCTTCAAGATGACTATACGTTTATACCACTTTCTTCATCACAGATGGACATAACAAATATTGACTCCGTAAACAACGCACTTTCACATACATCCTTTGATGGCATTCTCCATCTCGCAGGCTATACAAATGTTGACGGAGCAGAGAATGATAAGGATTTAGCATATCGTATTAATGAAAAAGGAACACAAAATCTCGTCACCGTTGCCCACGAAAAACAAAAAGAATTTATATATATATCCACCGACTTTGTATTTGATGGATCTACCCCTCCCTACAATGAAGACAGTCTACCTCATCCTATATCTGTGTATGGCGATTCAAAATACAAAGGTGAGCGTTGCATTGGCGATAACGGGATGATAGTTCGCATCTCCTACCCCTATCGTGCACATTTTGAGAAAAAAAAGGATATTGTCAGAATTCTCAAATCAGTCCTAGAAGCTAAAAAACCACTCACTATGGTATCTGACTCTCATATGGTTCCAACTTTTATTGATGATATTGCTACAGGACTAAACTATCTGCTTTCCCATTACACTAAAAGCGTATTTCATCTTGTTGGAACACAAACGGTAACACCCTATGACTTAGCACTGCAGATTGCTAAAGTGTTCAACCTTGATTCATCTCTCATTTCTAAAACAACATACGAATCATATTTCGCTGGAAAAGCGAAACGTCCAAAGTATTGCGACATTGTGAGCACCAAAAATACATTCTGCCGTATGAGTTCGCTTGAGGAAGGTTTACACATTATTAAAAATCAGATGAAATCGCTATGACAATCACTATTGTTGGACATGGATATGTGGGTCTCGTTTCTGCATGTGCCTTTGCCGATTTTGGAAACACAGTGTATGTTATTGGTCACACCCCTGAAAAATTAGAAAAACTAAAAAGTGGAGATCCTATTATTTATGAACCTGGACTTAAGGAAGTGCTTCAAAAAAACCTAGATGCAGGACGTCTCATATTTACTTCACAGTACCCAGAAGCCGTATCAAAGTCCGAAGTTGTTTTTATTACGGTTGGCACCCCGCCAAAACAAAATGGAGACGCTGATCTATCAACCGTTCTTTACGTTGCAAAACAAATTGCAGTAAATCTTTCCAGCCCCTTTACAGTTGTTTCGTGTAAAAGCACTGTCCCTGTTGGCACAAATAAGGAAATAGAGAAAATTGTTGATGAAAATAAGCACAAAGATGTTGAGTTTGCCGTTGCTTCTTGTCCTGAATTTTTACGAGAAGGAAGCGCCCTTCATGATACATTTCAAGCAGATAGAGTAGTTATAGGATCAGAATCTCAGCGTGCAATCGACTTACTGCTTAAGTTGCATGCTCCAATTCCTGGTAAAAAAGTAGTGACCGATTTAGCTTCTGCTGAACTCATTAAATATACTTCCAACTCCATCCTAGCAACAAAAATTTCATTTGCAAACCTTATTTCGTTTTACTGTGAGAAAACTGGAGCTAATGTTGAGATGGTACTTGATGCAGTTGGGCTTGATAAAAGAATTGGAAGAGTGTTTATGGATCCGGGCGTTGGGTATGGCGGTTCGTGTTTTCCAAAAGATGTGAAGGCGCTAATTTCAACAGGTAAGCAGTTGGGAATTGATACTCAGTTGCTTACTGCCGTTGACACCATAAATGAAACTGCACGGCAGAATTTATTGAACAAAATTCTTACCCTCTCTCCAGGTAAGCATATCGCAATTTGGGGGTTAAGCTTTAAACCTAATACTGACGATATTCGTTTCGCACCCTCGGTTGACATAATCAAAGCACTTATTGAGAAGGGATATATTCTTACCGTATACGACCAAGAGGGTATGAAAAATATCCGTAAGGTTTTCGGTGAGACAATTACATATGCAAAAAAAGCTCTTGATGCGGTTGTGAATGCCGATTCACTTGTTATTCTCACCGACTGGAATGAATTTAAACAGGTTGACTTGAAACAGGTAAAATCAGTTATGAAAAGTGCAGTTATTTTTGATGGAAGAAATATATTTGACATGAATGCTATGAAGGCCGAAGGTTTTATCTATTATTCTACCGGAAGGAGCCCAGTCATCTAAAATACTATGCATATACTTATTACGGGTGTCGCGGGTTTTATAGGGTCTCATTTGTGCGACAATGTTTTAAAAAATGGCCACAGTGTGCTGGGAATTGATAACTTTATTACTGGTTCACAAAAAAATATTGCACATCTCACGGATAATCCACAGTTCCGCATTATAAATAAAAACCTTATAACTTTTGATCCCACATCACTTCAGCATGAGGTCGACATTGTGTTTCATCTTGCGTCACCCGCTTCTCCAATCCAATATAAAAAATATCCAATTGAAACGCTTGAGGTAAACTCGATTGGAACAAAAAATGCGCTGGAAATCGCAAAATTACACAACGCTACATTTGTGTATGCTTCTACATCAGAAGTGTATGGCGATCCTCTTGAACATCCACAAACCGAAACTTACTGGGGAAATGTAAACCCCAATGGTGTTCGCGCCTGTTACGATGAGGCAAAACGGTTTGGTGAAGCAATGGCTATGACCTATCTTCGCACGCATCAGGTAAAAGTAAGGATAGCTCGCATTTTTAACACATACGGACCCCGCATGGATGTATTAGATGGACGAGTCGTATCAAATTTTATAGTTCAAGCCTTACAAAATAAACCAATTACACTGTACGGTCCAGGTTCACAAACCCGTTCATTTTGTTTTGTAGATGACTTAGTTGATGGACTATGGCGTCTCGCAACAAAGAACTGTGAAAATGGATCGGTGATAAACTTAGGAAATCCTAATGAAAAAACAATTAAGGAGATTGCAGAGATTATTAAAGAGCTAACACAATCTAAAAGCGCAATTATAGAACAGCCCATAGATGAAGATGATCCAAAAAAACGAAAACCTGATATCTCTCGAGCAAAATTAATACTTGATTGGCACCCTACCGTCGACCTTATGACGGGTCTTACAAAAACTATTGAGTACTTTAAAGCCCAACTATGAAAAAAGCAGTGATTATTATCCCAACATATAACGAGATTGGCAATATTAAATCGCTTATAGAGTCAATATTTCATGTTGCCAAAACGGTGCCTCATTGGTCTATAGGCGTTCTTATTGTTGATAGTTCTTCACCCGACAACACTGCCGAAGAAGTAAAAAAAATGCAAGAGTCATACCCCGATCTTCATTTGCTTATAACACCAAAAGAAGGGTTGGGACGAGCATATGTAAAAGGTTTTACGTATGCAATGACCAATCTTAAACCATTTGTACTTTTTGAGATGGATGCAGATCTTTCCCATAACCCAGAATATATCCCCCATTTCTTAAGAAAAATAGAGCTTGGAGCTGACTTCGTGATTGGTTCTCGCTATATAAAAGGAGGTTCTATTCCGAGCAACTGGGGACTGCATCGCAAGATATTTTCTATATGCGCCAACTTATTTGTACGTTTCGGTTTTATGAAGCTTTCTACAACCGACTGGACAGGCGGATTTCGGGCAATAAAGTCATGGGTTGTCACATCTGCCATGACCCATATCTCTCAGTATACGGGATATGTTTTTCAAGTAGCTCTTCTTGACTTTGCCCACCAAAAAGGGGCAAAAATGGCAGAGGTTCCTATTGCCTTTGTCGATCGTACGGAGGGAAAATCGAAAATAAATTCGATGCAGTATATAATCCAGACGTTTTGGTATGTACTAACTCAGTCTTCGTTTATTAAATATGTTATGACGGGCTTTATGGGGTTTGGTGTTGATTTTGGAATTTCATACGTACTCATTTCTTCTGGTATTTCTAAAGGAACTGCGACCATTATTAGCGCAGAGTGTGCAATTATCACAAATTTTTTAATAAACAACTTTTGGAGTTTTAAAAGCAAACAAATTACAGGAGGTGTTTTTGAATATGTGACAAAATTTCTTTTTTTTAATCTGATTTCATCGGGCTCAATTCTGATTCAATATGTGGGAATTACCAGTTTACTGCGAATATTTGGAGACTCGATAATTCGAATCGGTTTTGTAACACTATCTTCGTGGATATTGTACAAAGTAGCGATTATTGGATTTATCATCATCCCGTATTCTTATATCTTATACAATAAGGTTGTTTGGAGAAAGAAATAATTGATTATTCTGCTTTTTGCGCATACTGACTTGATATCCAACCAGTTTTACTGGTGTCAAAGCGTATCTGATACCAACCCTGTTCCTCTGACAGATATTCAAAAACCTGGCCAGGGTTAACCCTACCTGACTCGGACGCGCCAAGGTTTGGTTCTTCCCGTACGCGCAACCACCCTGTTGGAGTATCAAGAATACGCACTGTCTTTGAGGGAGCGGCCAAGTTTGCTGCTGCAGTTGCAATTGTCTCTTGAATTGGTGAGTATTTTGGAGCTTGATTTGGATCAACCGGAAGCTTCATAAACGCATGAAGATTTGAATTTTTTACTACATTAATTTTTTTTGTTTTACGTACAAATCCCGGCATAAAAAGGGATAGCTCGTGACTTCCTTCTGGTACAGAGTCGATGGTTATTGGGGAAATACCCTTTTCATCACCATCAAGATACACGAGCGCCCCAGATGGCTCGCTTTCTACCACCAATCCTGCAGGTTTTGTACCAAATCCTTTTTTTCGGGTGAGCCAGTAGGTTTCTGCTGACGACTCAATGTCGGTTTGAGCAAGTCTTACATCAACAAATGTGAGGGTGTCTACACCAATGCTTATCTTTTTTTCCCAGGTAACTGACGAAGATGTAGCTGTTTGTTCGGGTACAATCTTGAGGGTATAACTCCCCTCCCGTACAACGTCTTCAAATGGAGTTTTTCCCTTCATAACGTTGTCTAAAAAAAAGACCGCCTCTTGATTGGTTACTACCCTCAACCTACCCTCTTTTTTATTCATTACATCATATAAGAGCTTCGCACTTACAAACCCTATGAATAATAAGGTTATAATACCAATGGTAATTATCTTTCCCTTCATATCAACACTATTGTATATCCTACCACTCGTTCATGCAACCAACCAAAAAAACACTTGTTATTTGTAGATAAGTACACTATAATACCTATAGTATGAATTACGTTCCAACCCAAAAAATGGTGCTCAGGCGAAACTCCATCTGCGGGTGTGGCCGTATGAGGTAAGTTTTTCTTCATAAACGCATACCCGAACCCCCGACAAACGATCGGGGGCTTTTTAAATATTTAATTTTTTATTATGCATAACGTAGAATTTAAAAAACCTGAGTTCAAAATATTCCAAGAAAAGTTTAACTTTACTCCCCATGTTATGGGACCGAGTATTATTCACACATTACCTAAAAGTGACGTTCTTAATATTGCTACTCAAGCAAGTGCCATGATTCACTCCTTAGGTGAAAAAACTATGTTTCAACCCACCCCAGAGTTACTTATGGATTATATGTATGCAGGATTAGCTATTCCAGTAACTAAAAGTTACACTGTTCATGAGCTTATTTCGTTCGTAAAAGCGCTTCCCTGGTTTCCTAATAATCCACAACCGGCTGAAGCCGATGTGTTCAAGCTTATTGATGATGGTAAGGCTCCGATTGCACTGGAGTCAGGTAGTCTTGTTGTTTCACCTCACTATCAAAAAGCACATCTTGCATTCGATATGAAAGCTGCATTTGCTGAATATATCACAGATACTTTTCCTGGTTTACCACTTTTTGCGGTCGTAACCAATACCAATACACCTTCTATTGAGAATAATTATAAATCTGGATGGATTCCGATAACGCATGAAGAATCTAAGACTATTTTAAAAACTGATGTACTTGAAGGTTGGGATATTCCTTCAACAATATTTATATATCCCAATTCACTAAAAAACGAATTGTAAGATCTATTTTATTTTTTACAGAATATAAGATAGAATGATGCACATTATGGAAACACTTATCGTTAAAAGAATTGCAGATGCCTTAAGCACTTTGGGAATTGAAACGTCAGAGCTTTCTATAGCTCTTTCTACTCCCCAGCTCCAGTTTGGTGATTATTCAAGCAATATTGCAATGATTCTTGCAAAAAAACTGAAACGAAATCCATTTGATCTTGCAGTGGAGATTGCAAACCATATCCAAAGCGATGACTGTATTGAAAAAGCAGTTGCTGTTCGTCCAGGATTTGTCAATATTTTTATTCACACTTCAAAATTAGTAGAAGCTCTTAATAATGCGGTCAATGAGACTTTTTCTATTGAGCCCTTCCATTTTGGAACTGAAAAAAAAGTAATGGTTGAGTTTGCCCACCCAAATACGCATAAACTTTTTCATATCGGTCACCTTCGCAATATTTCCACGGGTGAGTCTATTGTAAGACTCCTTGAGGCCGTTGGTAATACTGTTATCCGAACGAACTATCAGGGAGATGTTGGGATGCATATCGCTAAATGTCTTTGGGGTATTCAGAAAATGCTCAATGATAATAAAGATCTTTTTAAGGACCTGTCGCTGTCTGAAAAAATTAAGCTCATTGGAAAAGCTTATTCTGAAGGTCAAACGGCATATGAATCTGATGAAAAAGCAAAAACCGAAATCATTACATACAATAAGCACATTTACGAAAAACATCCATCCATTATGGAGTTGTGGACCGAGACAAGAGGTTGGAGTGTTGCATATTTTGAAGAGATATATAAACGTCTCTATTCACATTTTGATAGATGTTATTTTGAGAGCGAAGTACATGAAGCAGGTTTAAAAACTGCGCAAACTCTCCTCAAACAAGGAATTCTGACAAAAAGCGAGGGAGCAATTGTGTTTGATGGCACGCAGTATTCGCTTGATACACGTGTTTTTATCAATAGCCAGGGATTTCCAACATATGAAGGTAAAGAGCTAGGTCTAGCCGTAAAGGAGTTTGCCGATTTTGGATCAATAGATAAATGTATTCATGTGGTTACTCCCGAACAAACAAGCTTTTTTAAAATTACATTTAAGGTGGAAGAGTTAATGAATCCTTCCTTGTTTGCTGGGAAGCAGTATCATCTTGCGTATGAATGGGTCAAGCTAAAGGATGGAAAAATGTCCTCTCGCACCGGAAATATCATAGAAGCGACGTGGCTCATCGACGAGATTAAGGAAAAATTGAAATCAAAGTTTAATACAGATGAAAGTACAGCCGAAATTCTTGCAGTTGGGTCGGTTAAATATTCATTCCTTAAAAATTCCACATCGTCTGTAATTTCTTTTGATATAGATGAATCTATTTCACTTGAAGGCAACTCAGCACCATATCTACTGTATACATTTGTACGTACTCAAAGTATTTTAGAAAAGGCAGATCTCACCATGAAGATGGATACTGTTCACCTTGACGATCAGGAACTTGCGATGATGCGTCTTATTTATCAATATCCTACACACATATATAAAGCGGCAAAAAATTTGTCTCCCCATATTATTGCTACATATTTATACGATCTTGCTCGCGAATATAGTGCATTTTATCAGCACAATCCAATTCTAAAAGCAGATGTGTCACACAAGCAGGTGCGCATGGCAATTACACAGTCTGTTGGGAATATTATTAGACACGGACTACTGCTCTTGGGAATTAAAACTGTGCAGAAAATGTAATTATGGCATTATTTGTGTGTTCAACATGTCAATTTGGAAGTGCTACTTGGATCGGTAAATGTCCCGGTTGTGGTGAATGGAACACACTGGTACAAAAACAGGAAGAAACAGGCTCTCAACAGTCTATTCACGCAACACCCACCGAGTTTCGCATTTTGAAGAAAAAAACCACATCCAGTCCTCGACTTGCCTTGGGGCTTTTTGAATTTGATCGGGTTTTAGGAGGTGGTCTTATACCAGGTGAGATTGTACTACTTTCAGGTGAGCCGGGTATCGGCAAATCTACTCTACTTATGCAGGTAGTTAAAAATGTCCGAACTGCATATGTGTCAGGTGAAGAAGCGGCGGATCAGATTCATGACCGTATGCGAAGACTTGGAGTTGCCGAACAAAAGGTGCTTTTTTCCGACGAAACTAAAATCGAAAACATCTTGGCCGGATTATCAGCAACTAAGGATGTTCAGCTTGTTGTTATTGACTCTATTCAAATGATGTATTCAACCTCAATTGACGCCCCACCTGGAAGCATAAATCAAATCAAGGACTGCCTTACACGAATCACTTTCTTTGCAAAACAAAATAAAATCCCCTTTATCATTATCGGACACGTAACAAAAGATGGCGACCTCGCTGGGCCTAAGACACTGGAACATATGGTTGACTGTGTTCTTACACTTGAAGGTGACAACGAAACACAATTTCGCATATTGAGAAGCTCAAAAAATCGATACGGAAATACAAATGAAATTGGCGTATTTGAGATGAATGATACTGGCCTTAAAGAGGTGGATGCTACAACAGCACTACTATCACATGGATCAGTAAAAGAGATCGGACGTGCTATTGTAGGCATATGTGAAGGCATGCGTCCAATGTTTGTTGAAGTCCAAGCTTTGGTTGTACCTACAGTCCTACCGGTACCACGGCGCATTTCTAAAGGTGTGGACTATAATAGAATCCAACTTTTACTCGCAATTGCCAAAAAATATCTTTCTCTTAAACTCGATGTCTTTGATGTATATATAAACGTAGTGGGAGGGATGAAAATCACCTCACCACTCGCAGATTTGGGTATTATTGCCGCCCTCTATTCATCAATTACCGGCACTGCACTTTCACGAGCATCGGTCTTTATTGGCGAAGTTGGTCTGTTGGGAGAAATTAGACCACATTATCTTTCAAAAAAAACAGTACACGAGGCACGGCGACTAAAAATGAAGCCCATTTCTCCAGAAACTGTACCATCTATTGGAGCACTGAAGAAGCTTATTGCTTCTTCATAACAACTTTTTCAAGCTGAGTTTTTTTTCCATTTGCTCCTGTCACTTCAAATACAATCTTGTTTTTTCTCTGTTTGATTGGCACTGTATATGCAAACCCCCCGTCCTTGTTAAGGTATACCCGTTCTCCATTAATAGTGAGTACTGATTCTTTTTCCGTCGATCCAGATATTTGTATTCTGTCCACATTTTTTGTTACTTCCTCTTGTGGTATTACAACCGATAATGACGGTGGTTTTAGATAGAGATAAAATTGAAACACAACGTAGAGTGTAATAAGAAAACCTATCCCAAAGAATAGAGAACGCGCGGTTCTTTTTGAGTCTGGGGCAAACTCATCCTCATGAACGCGACGTTTGAAACGCAGTTCTTCGTTTTTTTCATACTCTCTGCGAAAAAAGGCAATTACTTTTTTCTCATCGAGACCAAGATAGCGCGCATAATTCTTGAGTATACCTTCTATATATATTTTTGAAGTGAAAAAGTCCCAGTTGTCACTCTCAATTGCGACAATATATTTATGGCGAACCTTTATATGTTTTTCGGCGTCTTTCAGAGTGTATTTTTTATTCTCTCTTGTCTGTTTGAGTAGTGTGCCGACTGAAAGCATAGTCGTTATTCTTTCACTCTTTCTCCATATTCTCCGGTTTCTGGATTTACAGTGACAACATCTCCCACTTTAACAAATAATGGAACCATTACGGTGACTCCAGTTTCGGCTTTCGCTGGTTTTTTTGCACCGGATACAGTATCACCTTTCACCGCATCTTCTGTTTCAATTATGCGCAACTTTACTGATGTGGGAGGTCGCATGGTTAATGGTTTGTCTTCATAGACATATACGTAATATGTATTTCCTTCTTTCATAAACTGTGCCACATCGCCTACTATTGCGAGAGCCAATGTATACTGATTGTACGTTCGCTGATCCATAAAATAGAGACTCTCAGCATCTTTATAGAGATACTCCATCTCAACACAGGTAACCTCAAGCACATCTACAGGTTCATTGGACTTAAATGCATACTCAATATTTTTACTTGTAAGAAGGTTTTTGATTCTACATTTCATCAGAGCAGATCCCTTTCCAGGTGAATAGAAATCAGCTTTCTGTACTTGCCATATTGCACCTTGGTACATTATAAACTCACCCTTTTTAAGATTGCCCGCATTAGTCTTCATTGTTGCTCCCTAGTTGAAATTGTAATAACTTGTGTATCCTCAAGTGAAGAAACATTGGCGAAAATAGTCGCCAATCTATCAAAACCGATAGCTATTCCTGCACAAGGTTTAAGACCATATTGTAACGCTTGTATGAACCCTTTGTCAATTGGATGCGTTATTCTGTTGCTCTGTTCACGCTTTTTTTGCTCTTCAATAAAGCGTTCCTGTTGCTCTTTCCAGTCGGTAAGTTCTGTGTAACAGTCACCAAGTTCTATTCCAAACATGTAAAACTCAAATCGCTGTGCAGTTTGTCCATCTGGATTTAATCGCGCTAGCGCCGCAAACTCTTTAGGATAATCATACAAGAGCGTGGGAAACCCATTCATGCCGAGATGAGATTCAATTTCTTGTGTATACATTTGCGACCAAACATCCTCATACGTAAAACCATCAGTAGTATATCCTTTTTTTTGCGCAGCCTTGAGAAATTCTTTGTGGTTAAACAACGTCTCTTTTTGAATATGCGCATACGTTTGAAACGCTTCGGCAACCGATATCTTTTCCCACTTTTCCAGAGATAAAGTTTTACCCTTGTAGGCAATTTCTTTGTGCTGTGAAAGATGATTAAGTAGTCCAAGTACGGTGTCTGCAATATCAAGATATGTTCTTCCCATTTGGTACAGTTCCAGCATAGTAAACTCAAACGAGTGAAGTGTTGATGTTGGATCGCTATTTCTAAATGACTTTCCCAGATAGTAGACATCTCCAACGTCATGTACAAGTAGTCGTTTTAAAAACAGTTCTGGCGAAGGGGTGAGATATAAATTCTTTTTATAATTTCCCAGGATAAAAGTGGTTTGGAACACTTCAAGGTATGACTCTGGAACAAGTGCGGGTGAAAGAACGGGCAGGTCTACTTCTAGTAGACCCATGCTATCTAAAAACTCTCTCGTTTTTCGTTTCAGTTTTTGAACAACGATATGATGTTTTAGGTTTTCGGGATGAGTGACAATGTGCATAGTCGCCTATTTTGTAAGTTCGCCTTCAAGTTCTTCAAGTAATTTTTTTGCCTTATGTGAAACCGAGTCGGGTGTGTTGATATTAAAAACAACATACATGTCTCCTTTGTGTGACTGTTGAGGATACACAATACCACGCCCTCTCAGCCGTACATGGGTTCCGGATTTTGTTCCGGGACGAATTCTCAGTTTTACTGGACCATCTAATGTTTGAACTGTGGTATCACCACCTAGTACAGCAGTTGGGTATGAAATAGTATGCTCAACATAAACATCTTGGCCTTCTCGTTTAAATTGGCTATCAGCCTTGACACGTACCAATACATCAAAGTCGCTAAACCGAATCCTCATACCATCATCTACACCGGCTGGAATTTTTATTGAATGACTCTTCCCCTTTATAACTGTCTCTTTTGTTACGCCGTGCACCGCCTCTTGAAATGAAAGTTCCATTTGGTATACATCTCTTTTCTTTCTTGATCTGGCTCCACCCACTCCGCCAAATCCAAAAAACTGTTCAAAGATGTCGAATGGGTCAGAAAATCCCCCAAAGTCAACACCTTCAAAGGGGTTTTGCCCTCCGTAGGAGCTATATGTATATGAAAAAGGTCCTTGTTGTTGTCCAGTCTGTCTTCCAAACCCACCTCGTTCAAATGCATCTTTGCCGTACTGGTCATACATCTGTCGTTTTTCAGGATTTGAAAGCACCTCATACGCTTTATTTATCTCTTTAAACCGCTCAGCGGCTCCCTTCTCCTTATTCCTGTCTGGATGCCACTTCAGCGCCTGTTGACGATATGCAGATTTTATCTCAGCATCGGAGGCACCCTTTTTTAATCCCAACAGCTCATAGTAGTCCATGATCCATTCAGTTGTAAATAATTAACCCACTACCTGTCCTTCTTCAGCGTTTTTTTTGTCATCTTTTGTTGTGCTTGCTTTTTCGTCTTTCTGTGATGGATCAGTTGCACCTGGCTGTTTTTCTTCTTTTTTATACATGTACTGGCCAATTTTTTGCAGTTCATCAGAAAGGGCTTGTGTTTTTGTTTCAATTTCTGCTTTTGTTCCTTTTTCGCCGACTTCTTTCAACTCTTTTACCTTTTTTTCAATTGACTCTTTTAAGTCGGCAGGCGCTTTGTCACCCACATCCTTTAATGACTTTTCTGCCGTGTAAATTAAGTTGTCTGCTTTATTTTTTGTTTCAATCTTTTCTTTTTCCTCTTTATCCTTATCTGCATTTTTTTCGGCTTCAGTTTTCATTTTCTCAATTTCATCTTTGGTCAACCCTGTTGATCCGGTTATTTTAATTGCTTGAGATTTTCCCGTTGCCTTATCTTTTGCGGTCACCGTAACTATACCGCTTGCATCGATATCAAAGACCACTTCAATTTGTGGTACTCCCCGGGGAGCTGGAGGGATACCATCAAGTATAAATCTCCCAAGCGACTTGTTATCTTTTGCTAATGGACGCTCTCCCTGAATTATGTGAATTTCAACTTGCGTCTGATTGTCTCCTGCAGTTGAAAATATTTCAGAACGCGAAGTTGGAATTGTGGTATTTCGTTGGATAAGTGGTGTTGCAACTCCTCCTAATGTTTCAACTCCTAATGTCAGCGGTGTAACATCAAGAAGAACCACATCCTTTGTTTCACCAGTGAGAACTCCTGCCTGTATTGCCGCACCAACAGCAACTACTTCATCAGGATTAACGCCTCGATTTGGATCTTTTCCAAAAAAGGCCTTTACCTGTTCATATACCTTAGGCATACGAGTCATTCCACCCACCATAACAACCTCATCAATCTTTGCAACTTCAACCCCCGCATCTTTCAAACATGCTTTTACCGGTTCAAATGTCTTTTCAACAAGACCGCCTACAAGTTGTTCGAGCTTGGCTCGGGTCAACTTAAGTACAAAGTGAAGGGGCTGATTTTCCTTAACCGTTATAAACGGCAGATTTACTTCTGCCTCCAATGACGATGAAAGTTCGATTTTTGCCTTTTCAGCGGCATCACGCAGTCTTTGGAGTGCTTGTTTATCCTGTCTTAAATCTATTCCATTTTCTTTCTTAAATTCATCTGCGAGATGATCTAAAATAACTTTATCAAAGTCATCTCCACCTAAGTGCGTATCACCATTTGTGGCTTTAACCTGAAATACCCCTTCTCCAAGTTCAAGAATCGTAATATCAAATGTGCCTCCACCAAGATCGTAGACAGCAATGGTATGGGTGTGTTTTTTATCAAGTCCATAAGCTAGTGACGCTGCAGTAGGTTCATTAATTATCCGCACAACTTCAAGTCCGGCAATTTCACCCGCTTGTTTTGTCGCCTGACGCTGCGCGTCATCAAAATATGCTGGTACTGTAATAACTGCCTTTTCAACTTTTTCACCTAAATAAGCTTCGGCATCTGCCTTGATCTTTTGAAGTACTTGTGCTGAGATTTCTTGAGGCGTATATGTTTTACCGTCCACCTCAACTACAGCCATACCTTCGCGGCCTTCCTTAATTCCATACGGAAGCCATTTTGCATCTTGTTGTACCGATGGGTCTGAAAACCGCCTTCCCACTAAACGCTTTACTGAAAATACAGTATTTTTTGGATTGACCACCATTTGACGCTTTGCAATATCACCTACTACTCGTTTTACCGGATCAACTACTGAAGGTATAACATTCCTTCCTTCCTGTGAGTGAATTACTTTAGGTTGTCCACCTTCCATAACAGCAACACATGAGTTAGTTGTACCAAGATCGATCCCAATTATTTTTGACATATTTGAATATAAAAAATTGTAATGATTTTATCCTTTTTTGCTTACACGCACCTGTGCAACTCGCAATACCACACCATTGAGCATATATCCCTTGCGAAGCACTTCAACAACTATGTTGTCTTCTTTGCCCTGCACCATATCTATTACCTCAGAGGTGTAAGGGTCAAACTCCTTGTGTAACACCTCAATCTCTGCTAGCCCTTCATTTGCCAGGACCTTGAGGAATGAATTCCTTATATGTGCTAAATTTTTGTCGGCGACAAACTCTTCAGCTCTATCAAGGTCATCAAGAAACGTAATGATCTTCAGTATGAGTTGCCTGTTTGCATTTTTTACAAGTTCAATCCGTTCGTTTTGCACTCTCCGCTCATAGTTTTGATAATCCGCAAGTGCTCTCAGATATTTTGCTTTATAGTCTTCAGATGCTACTACCTGTTCGTCTTGTTTCTTTTTGTCCATATGTGTTCAATTCAAATTATGACTGTGGCGATTCGACCTGTTGTTTTATGAGATCCTCAAGTAAACCTGAAAAGTACTTCACTTGCGGTGCAAGCAGGTCATAATGCATACGCTTTGGACCTACAACCCCAATAATCCCCTTAATATTTTGACCTTCAAAATCACCAAAAATACTTGCGCATGAGTCATACATTGAGTCAGCAAACCCCTCATCACCGAGTACGAAAAATATTTCTGCGTCGCCACTTGAGTAGATTCGTGACAATAGTCTTTCCCAGTACTCAATTTGCTCAAGTCGTTCAAATAATTGTCGTTCAATCTCGCGATTAATAAATTCTTGAATATTGAGTACATTTGAAAGACCCGAAAAATACACATCTCCTGTGTTTGTTGCCGCAAGCGAAACAAGGCCTGTCTTATGTGCAAGAACCCGTGTTGCCTGTGTTAGTAGTTTGTGCATTTCATTGCGCTCGTCCCACACGCTATTTTTATACGCAACTTCATCAGCTGTCGAAAGCTCTTTTTGCTTCATTATTTTGTTGATATAGAAACGAAATCCCTTTGCTGAAGGTATTCGACCTGAAGAAAAATGAGACTTAACAATGTATCCTTTTTTTGCAAGTACAACCATTTCATTTCGAATTGTTGCCGGTGAAACTCCAAGTTTAAATTTCTTTTCTAAAATTTCAGATCCAACTGGCTCACCGGTCTCGGTATGTTCGTGAATAATAGCCTTCAGGATTTCTATTTGTCGTGGTGTTAGTTCTTCCATACTTAGCAATAATATAACAACTCTGCTAAGTTAAGTCAAGAGGTATTTTGTTATACTGTAGCCATGTACGAAAAATATCCTATTGTGCTTGCAACAGCCGCATTTATTGTAGACAATGATCGCAGGATTCTTATTGTAAAAAAGTCAGATAAAGAGCAAATAGATCCCGGGCTATGGGTTGTTCCTGGAGGAAAAGTGCTTCCTGATGAACCAATTGTAACATCATTACAGCGCGAGGTGCATGAAGAAACTGGTCTTAACGTCGTATCATATCAGTGGATTGGAGAAGATGTCTTTATTTCTGGCGAACGATATTTTCATGCTCAGCACTTTTTATGTGGTGTTCATGCTACTATTCCTATTACACTTGAACATACATTTGAATCATATGCCTGGCTTGAACGCACAACACTTGACCAATACGCAATGCCTCATAACCTAAGAAAAAGAGTTTTAGAAATCTATAATGGCACTCATGACCTCTGATTTATCAATCCCTTTCGATCAACAAACGTATATAAAAGGCACGCTTCATTCACCGAGTCAATCTGACACTCTGGTTATCATCTGTCATGGGTACACGGATACAAAAGATGCATTAGGTATAAAAAAGCTTGCGAAATTCATATCCCCCCACTACGATGTATTTCGGTTTACATTTAGTGACACTGTGCCTCACTTGCCTACACAATCAAAAAATATTCAAACACTTCTTGATTTTTTTATTCAAAAATATAAAAAGGTGTATGTCGTGGGACATAGCCTCGGCGGACTATCTACGCTTTTAAGCGCATCACAGATAAAACATTGCGATGGATTTATTCTGATTAACCCACTGATTGATATTAGAAAACATATTTCCTGGAAGTATCGTAAGATACTTCTTCTCGGTTTACTGTCCTATCCCTTCGTAAAAAAAATGAGGGAAAATGTTGATTTTTATTTTAAAAACCTCAGACCAGAGGCAATTGCCATCCCAACACTTGTAATCGTGGCAAAAAATGACAATATCCTTGACCCCAACCATGGTATTGAATTGTATATGAGTCTTGGAAAAATACATAAGGATCTTGTTATTGGTCCGGGTTTGACTCATGGACTAGATACAGACGATAACATAACATTTATCGCTACGACAATTATTAATTGGATAAAAAAACAATGACAAAATATTTTGGAGCACATGTGTCAATTTCGGGAGGCTATCACAAGGCAGTTGAGCGACTCGTACAAATGGGTGGAAATTCACTACAAATATTCTCTGCATCCCCGCGCGGATGGAACTTTGCAGCCATCACTAACGAACAGGCAAAACAGTTCATGGTGGAAAAAGAAAAATATAAAGTGAATTCGGTTTTTTTTCACGCGTCTTATTTGGTCAACCTTGCAGATAAATCACGCATCGGGCAAAATTCAATTCAAGCACTTATCGCAGAACTGAATGTAGCATCCAAAATTGGCATTCGCGGGAGCATAATTCATCTAGGATCATACAAGAAAAATCCTCCTTCACTTTTTGACACATCAACCGATGAACATTACGAAACTCTTATTGCAAACTGTAAACAGGTGCTTCAATCGATCCCTAATGATGTTTATTTTATTATTGAAAATGCCGGCAATAATAAAATCGGAAAAAATATTCAAGAACTTGCAGCAATAGTGTCCGATCTCAACGATGAGCGAGTACGAATTTGTCTTGATACATGTCATCTGTTTTCGGCAGGATACGATCTTACTACCATCGACACATATCAAAAATTTTTTGCGACATTTGATCGTGAGATTGGCATAGATAGATTGGCGGTTATTCATGCGAACGATAGTCGAGACCCATTCGGATCTGGGCGCGATCGTCATGAAAATCTTGGAGAGGGCACTCTCACTCTTGATCCGTTTCGTCATCTCGTAAATGATAAAAGATTAACAGAAGTTCCTTGTATTATCGAGACACCGGGTTTTGATGGAAACGGCCCGGATAAGAAAAATCTAGACATCCTCAAGTCGTTACTCGAGGTATAATTGAATTCATGACACAGCTTCCAAAAGAGGTAATGCAGTTTATGGAGTCGATATCCTATGCTGGATTTGATGTGTATGTAGTAGGTGGAGCTGTTCGAAACTTACTTCTGAATAACCCCATTACAAATTGGGACTTCACAACAAATGCTACACCGGAACAAATTCAAAAACTGTTTCCAAACAATTTTTATCATAATACATACGGAACAGTAACCGTAAAGGTGGATCCATATCTTTTTGAGATAACTCCGTTTCGGATAGAAGGAAAATATGCAGATAAACGCCATCCTGAACATATAGAGTGGGCAAAAAGTATAGAAGAAGATCTTGCTCGTCGAGATTTTACAATCAACGCAATGGCGATCCGAAGCGTTAAGGGGGTAATTGAAATGGTAGATATCTTTGGCGGAAAAAGTGATCTTGATAAAAAAACTATCCGCGCAGTCGGAGATCCGGATACACGTTTTGGTGAGGACGCCTTGAGACTAATGCGAGCAGTTCGATTCGCATCACAGCTAGGTTTTATGATAGAAGACTTAACGCATGCTTCCATTAAAAAAAACGCAAAACTTATTACGCATGTTTCGTGGGAAAGAATTAGAGATGAATTGCTTAAAATAGTCGCAAGCGACCATCCGTCTGAGGGTATTTTATTTCTGAGAAGCTTGGGGTTGTTACACTACATTCTGCCTGAACTTGACGCGTGTTTTGCAGTATCTCAAAAGAGTCCAAAGCGACATCATATTTACGATGTAGGAACCCATTTAGTTAAGGCGCTTCAAGCATGTCCATCAGCCGACAGTATTACACGACTTGCAACGCTCTTGCACGATATAGGCAAAGTAGAGACGTATAGAAAAGATCCGGAAACAGGAATTATCACTTTTCATAATCATGAAGTTATAGGCACACGACAGGTTGCCGATATTGCAGACCGTCTGAGACTATCTAAGTCACAAAAACATAAACTTGTTACATTAGTACAACACCATCAGTTTACCGTTTTCGAAGATCAAACTGATAAAGCCGTACGTAGATTTATTCGGGATGTTGGGAAGGAGTATATACAAGACATGCTTGATTTGCGCACGGGAGATCGAATTGGCTCAGGTGCAACACCAACTTCGTGGAGATATGAGCTCTTCAAAAAAAGAATAATAGAAGTACAGTACGAACCATTTTCTATAAAAGACCTTAAAATTACTGGCCACGATGTCATGCGGGTATTAGATATTAAGCCGAGCAGAAGGGTGGGTGAAATTCTGGATGACCTCTTTGCAAAGGTGGAATCTAAAAAAATTGATAATTCACGTGAAGTGCTCCTTGCAGAACTTGAATCTTATCGCAGTAGTAACTGATAGTAGCTTTTCGCGTTCTTTTTCTCAAAACCGATCGAGGTAATTTCACCATGACCGGGATATACAACTGTTTCTGGAGGCAGCTGAAAAAGTGTATCAAGTGAATCTTTCATTAGTAACCTATCCGAATATGAGGCATCAACTCTCCCTATTGATCCTGCAAAAAGTGTGTCGCCTACAAATAGCGTTTGTTCATCCCGAAAATAAAATGCCACACTTCCGGGAGTGTGTCCTGGAATATGCAGTACATCAAAGGTAAATAAATTATTTGTGTGTGTGTCTGTTTCTAAATAGGATATGTTCTGTGGTGAGATAAAAACAGGATCATACCCAAGAAAATGTTTTGCAGTTTTGTTTGCACGCCTCACAAGAAACATGTCTTTTTCATGGAGATAATAAGGTATAGAAAAGTTAAGCTGCAGCTCTCCCGCTGCAAGCATGTGATCAAAATGACCATGTGTACCATATAACCCTACAGGAGTAAGTATTCTTCTTAACAGTTCATCCGTCAAAAATGCAGCATCATCTGCGGGATCAATGATAATCGCTTTTCCATTCTGCTCAACTAAATATGTGTTTGTTTGTAAATCACCCAGTTGAAACGTATGTGTGTTCATAAAAAATGAATAGGATAGCGAATCCATCCTTTTGCCTGTTCACGAGCAAGCCAACACCACCAATCTTTATTGTGAAGGTCGATTACTACCCTTGCAATTGTCTCACTTTGCCTCTCTTTATTTGAGGCGAGTGACGTAATATTTTCAAGTAGCTGCTTCATCTCATCAACGGTCATAAACGCTTTTGCTCTACTACATGCAAGCTGAAACCGATCTTCACTGTTTCCCGGCTCCCCTTCTTTCTCTTCATAGGTACGTAAGTGAGTAAGGTAATGATTTGTATGTATGTGTGGTGATGATGCTTCTTGTAAGTGAGCAGAATGAGCCGATGACTCAATATACGATATACCTTTCGTTGTATGTGCAAAATTATGACAGTATCCCATACTTCTCACCATATGGATCATTTGAGAATAATCTGATACGATGTTTTTTGTTTCTGATAACCATCTTCCAATTACATTACGTGGTATACCTATACGCTGATCAGTGTGATTAAGGGTATTAATTGTTTGTGCATATCCATGAGAATTAATACTACACGATGTTCCTCCCAAGCTTGTGTAATAAAATAGCTCCAGCACTGATACATCGCCAATTGTTTTTTCTAATACAGTGATTCTCTTCTTAAAATGATCATCAAAGTCTTCGTTATGACCAACTAGACTACCGTTATTGGTAATAACTGTTGAACACTTTTCAGGATATACGTCTAATTCTTCATTTAAGAAAACAAGCCAGTAACTTGCAAAATCAACGTCTATGCCCTTTGCATACCCTTTTAGTTCTTCAATGTAGTGAGGAAATCTGTCTTGAGTTAGTTGTAAAAATGTTTTTGCATGATTCAATATTGGCTTTTTAATCGAGATTTGCTTCAGTATTGCGTGATAGGTATCAAGTGAAGGAGCTTTAAATAACTTTCCCAATTTGTATCCAAGTTCGAAGTGTGATTGTGCCTTAACGCGATAGTAATGAGTATGCCTCATCGCTTCTTCTTTTCAAGAAGAATGAGTAATGGCGTTGCAACAAAGGGCGACGAATAAGTTCCGGTTATTGTTCCGATCAAAAGTGCAGCCACAAAGAAACGAATTGTTGCTCCTCCCATAAGAAGCAGCGCCAAAAGCATGAATATAATGGTGAGCGAGTTATTCAGCGATCTTACCATTGTTTCGGTAATCGCACGGTCTGCAAGTTCAGCAATTGATTTTTTACCACCTTGTCTAATGTATTCGCGCACTTTATCAAAAATTACAATGGTGTCATGTACAGAAAATGACATTGTAGTAAGGAGTGCAGTGACAAACATAAGATCGAACTCTGCGCCAAAATAATAGGAAAGAATTGAATATGTACCGAGAACAACGAGAAAGTCATGGGTCATCGCAAGTACAGCGGCAACCGCATAGGTATATCCCTTAAATGCGAGACTCATATAGAGTAGGATTCCACAGATCGCAATAATTGAAGCAGTTATAGTTTTGACCCCTGTTTCCTTTCCTAGCACCGGACCCACTGTTTCGTAGCGCTGTACAGTGATACTGCCTGCCTTTTTTTGGATGGCAGACCGTACTAACTGCTCTTGTGAATCTGTAATAGGTGTCGTTTGTGCAGCTATTTGGTTTTTATTTACCGTTAGTTGTACAATACGAATTTTCTCTGTCTTGAAGGCCTCTTCAATATCCTTTTTTTCAATCTGCTTCTCAACCTTATACAAAAGATTGGTGCCTCCGGTAAAGTCAATTGAAAAACGATATCCATGCGTCACGAGTGAAAAAAGCCCAAACGCGATTACAACTGCGGATATTGCAAAATACAACCAGGTGTATTTGTGAAAATGAATCATATGTTATGTTGCCTTATAAAACGTATTAATTAGCCGCTTCGTAATTACTATTCCTGTAAACAAACTGGTCGCGACTCCAAGTCCAAGTGTGAGCGCAAATCCTTTTACCAGGCCAAACTGAGGAAGAAACTCCCAGTTGAGGGGGTTAAATAATATAAATGCGACAAGGATTGTGGTAACGTTTGCATCTTTGATGGCATCCATTGCTCGACCAAATCCTAAACGAACCGCAGTTTTAAAGTCACGCCCTTTTGCCTGCTCTTCTCGAATACGCTCGAATATGAGAATATTTGAGTCTACTGCCATTCCGATTGACAGAATAAAACCAGCTACTCCTGGAAGAGTGAGAACAATAGGGATAAATCGAAATAATGCAAACGAAATCATTCCATACAACACTAACGCAACGGTTGCTATTACGCCTAACCTGCCGTAGTATCCAATCATAAAAAATGCAACCATTGCAAGCCCTATCCCTCCTGCAACTACACTTTTCTGTACATCCTCTGCCCCAAGTGAAGGACCAATATTTCTTTGCTCAATAAGTGATATTGGTAGTGGGAGTGCGCCAGAGTTGATTGATAATGCAAGTTGTTTCGCTTCATCTGTAGTAAACGACCCCGATATAACCGCGTCTCCTTCGCTTATCCGTTGCTGTACAACTGGTGCAGAAAGCGGAAATGCGTCAAGAAAAATTCCTACCGGTTTACCTATGTTACGGGCTGTTATTTCATCAAACTTTTTTGTACCTTCGGGTGTAAACTGAAGTACTACTTGAGGACTGCCGGTCTCAGGATTGAATCCAACACTTGCTCGCTTTACATTAGTTCCGCTCAACCCAGTATCTTTAGTAAGACGATCAAGAATTGAGGCGGTTGATGCGATTTTCTCATCTACTGGCCCTTCCTCATAAAACTTAAGCTGTGCTGTCTGTCCAATAAGCTGTATCGCTTCAGACACATTTTCAAGGCCCGGCAGATCAACAGAGATACGGTGTTCGTTACCTGAGCGAACATTTTGAACAAGAGGCTCAGACACACCATAAAAATTTACTCTTTTTTCAATGATGTCTCGTGCAGATGCAAGCGCGTCATTTAAATCTTCTGGTGAAACATCTTTCGTATCCACTTTGTAAACAAGATGACTACCACCTTTCAGGTCCAGTCCAAGTTTTGTCTTAAACTCTTTTCTAATTGGCATACCAAATAACTGCGTGTCGATTGTGAGGGGGTTTATAGTGAAATCAACTTTGGATTTATTTACCGAAAACCGTACCGGTACATTTTCAGGCAAACACATCAATACCAAGAGTACAAAAAGAACGCCATAAAAAAAATGTCGTATTTTCATATATTATTTTATTTCATCAACTCTTCTTCACTACCACACACCATTACCTTTGGTGTTCTGAGGAATCTCCATAAAAAAGGATCATTATTGCGCTTCCGAAAGACAAGCTCTTCCTCTGACATAACTGTATAGTCGATTTCTCTACCGATCTGTTCTTCCATCTGCTTCATAAATTGTTCAACCTCTGGAACAATAATTGATCCCACAAGCAAAAAGTATACTTCATCTTTTTTTATTGGAAGATGTTTTACAAATTTTAAGGATAACGCAGCAAACTTGATTTTTCCAAGTCTGGGCGCCTGTTCTCCAAATGTTCGTGGGAATAAACTTTGTTTAGCAAAGATACGGAGCAAGTCATCAAAATAAATATATGACTTGTTCAGTGAATAAAAAACTTTATTCAACCGTTTCTCTTTATGGAGCAATTTTGCTTTCTCAAGAATATCTAGTTCTCTTTTAACTGCATTGACCTCCTCCTCAACTGCACGAACAATACCTCTCAGATAATAATGTTCACCAACATGCGTAAAAAAGAGTTCAAGTACTTTTCGCCTCGTTTTTGAAGGGATTAATGCGGATAACATGGCTCATTTAATAGGTAACTTTATTTTCAGTTGGCTGTATTTCAACAAATACTTTACCTCGTACGATTGATATTTCCTTACCGTCTTCATCATACCACTTCATACGTGATTCTGGATCTTCTTTTTCCCATGTGGCTTTGATTGCCTTACCGTTCTGGAATACAAGGGCATCTCCCTCACCAACGAGATCATACAGCAAATGTCCTCCTTCATAGCCGTCGTTTGCAGGACTTTCATCTGCAAATACTATGATTACATTCTTTACATCGAGTTGTTTATTCGTGTTTTTATCTTTATGCGCTTTGCCTCCATTTGTCCGAAGGTATGAATTTTTGGATTTGTCGTATGTCCATACAACAGAAAAATCGTTTGCAAATGCATTCCAAAAACTTAGACTAATTTTTGACACGTTTCCGCGGTCACCTGCTTTTGCCTCATCAACAAATTTCCACTGGGTAAATTCGTCATCCCACGCAACACCATCTTCATCGACATTGGTTAGATCTCGTTTATTTTTTGCATAATCCCACAGTTTTGCAGTAGATGAATATACTGTGTGTTCCGTCGCTACACCTGGTAAACGTTCATAGTCCCGCCAAAAATAAGGAAAGGGAACTCCAAATTGATTGAGGTCGTTATATAGATCCCATTTTAATGTTCGCACAAGACCCAGCGCGTCAGCTTTTGCTCCGTTAGCACAACCTGACCCTGTTTCTGGATCACAGTTTGCACCACCAACATGAGCATACAGAGGGTAAGCACCGTATTCGCGCAACATGGTCATAAAGTATACTCTTGCTGAACGAACTGGACCAACAATTGGAGCATCCTGACAATAAAATACTGCTAAAAATCGTGTTATTCCACCTTCTGCAACTGCCTCATATACTACATCTGCAGCAGATAGTCCGGATTGTGGACGAGACTCTACATGATTTTCAATCATAATCCCAAGCGGCCGTCTCTTTTCCCATTCTTCTTTTTGTGCTTTAGTCATCATGCGTCCGTTAATAGGACACTCCTCCGTCCGTGGTTCACCAGTATCCTCCTCATCAACTTCATTTGCTGTATTCTTTACCACCACTTGTTTTTTTTGTGAGTTCATAATTGCATTTGCACCAAACACAATTCCAAAACCCACACCAAAAAAAACTACAGACAATACAACCACTTTTTTAATATCCATACTTTATACAAAACTAATAATAATATCGTTAACGCGCCTGCGAGATTGCCTCTCGCTCCTCCGATGATAACTCATGTTGAAGGCCTTTTCCTTCTTTTACCTGTTTAGCATACACTCGTACACCCTCAGGTATATACATAAAATTTATCACAATACCGGTGTTTAATTCATTCAATAACGCAATTACAAAGCTTTTTTCCCCGTCAGTTTTGCCGAGAGCATGAAACTGTACCATGCCGATCTTTCTAAATGCATGTTGTGATGAAAGTTGAAGTTCTGTTAATTTCCGCAACAAGCTTTCATCCAAAACTTTATTCTTTTCAGACTCATGTAGGAGCGAGTCAAGAATCGCCTCAAGTGATAGTTTATGAGAATGTTTTGTTAACCTCTCATAATGGTTTTTAGTCTTCAGGACAATAAAAGTAAGTACAAAGATCCACGCAAAAAAGAACGCTAACGTTATGTTGACAACCATGTTCACCATTGTATCCTCTTTACAAATATGTGTCAATATGATTACAATTACACCATGCCTGAAATACAGCCTCAATTAACCTTCAGGAAACAACTCCTCAAAAGTATTTTACTTGCACTGTGCGTATTTATGATTGAAATTGCTTTATATTTTGTTTATTATCAGCGTGTATGATGAAAGGAGGTGACATCTAACAACTATGGCAACAATGTATTGCGTAAAGTGTCGAGCAAAAAAAGAAGTCGCAAATCCAGAAAAGGTAACCATGAAAAATGGTAAACCAGCAATGAAGGCAAAGTGTCCTGATTGCAAAACAGGAATGTACAAAATCGGATCAGCGTAATCGACTTGTATCATCCAAAACAAAAGCCATTCCGTTTCGGAATGGTTTTTGTTTTATAAGAGAGAAAACTCCTTAATAATTTCGTACTTTCTTCCTTCCCAATTTTTGGAGCTTGCAAATAATGTAAGCTTGCTTACCTTAAAGTCAATATCTACCTCTATTGCATCTAGTTGTTTCCGCAAATGCAGATACTGTTGTTTGGACGATCGCTTAGCCCGGGCAATGGTTGTATGAAAAACAAAGGAACGTTGTTTTACAAATGACGGATATGCCGCTTCTAGTTCATCGACAATTCCGTCAATTTTTTTTTCTCGTCTATATGTCATGTGGAGTACAAGTTCCTGTGACGGAAAAAGATCAATTCCAAGACCATACAAATAAAATGTTTCCTTATCATAGAGTACTTGATCAATTCGTTTAACTAACTCGTTTACATCATCTACTTCTCCATAAAATTGAAGTGTTGCGTGATAATTGTCAGGATGAACCCAGTTATACTGCGGATATTTTTTTATTAGCGGTAAAACTGTCTCGTATAATTTTTCTTTTTGTTTTTCCGGAAGATCAATCCCCAAGAATAGTCGCATAGGTTATAAGTTGTGAACTGGAAAATGTTGTTAAATAATTTATCTCGATTAATTTTGCTCCGATGGTCTCCGCAATCGCTTTCTTTTTTTCAAATGCCTTGTCGCCTTTTGAATATGCAATAACCTTCGGATGAATATCGTGAACTATTTGTTGGTATTCCTTATTTGGATCATGCATAACTGGCAATAGTACAATAAAATCTACATAGGTAAGTGCCGCGAGTATTTCTGCTCGTTGTGTTTGTGTATGCACTGGTTTTTTACTTTTTACCTTTTCTATAAACGTATCGCTCTCAAGTAAAACAATAAGCGTGTCACCATGCTGTTTTGCATGACTTAGGAAGTGATGATGTCCATAATGAAACAGATCAAAGCATCCTCCAACTAAAACGCTGCGCTTATTCGCCAACGTTTTACTCTGTAAAACGGCGATTTCATCTAAACGAATTATTTTGCCGTCTGAATACATTGTACAATTATACCAAGCAATGTCACGCAACTCATTCACTACTATACAGCAACCATCTCATGATGTTGTCCTTATTGTTTCGGAGGAAAAGAATTTATTTACTGACTCACTCCGCTCATATTTTATGCACCATGACGTGCGTGTACACACCTCTCTAAAAGTTCAAGAGCCATCTCGATACAAATATGTTTTTATTATTGGAAATCGGGCATTTGTTGACTCATATTCTTCTATAAACCACATAAGCAGCGTGGTTCATGTTGTTTTCATGAAAACACGTCGTGAGAGTGAAAAAATAAAAAAAATTGCACCGCATGCGGTTTTTGTGGTTGGTGATCCAGTGTATGCCTCACAAAAGATAGAACAAATCATGTGGTATGTTCTGGAAAAAAAACAAACACCTTCTCCCCTCATGCTTGAGTCAATTACACCGGTTACGCCGCGCATTAAACTTCATCATCCATCGCATTTTCATATTTCAGCTCTTCGCATCTTTTCTTTTTTTAAAAAAAAACGTAGTATTTTGATCTGGCTAATAGTCTTCATTGCCTTTTTTGGGTATACAGTCCCCTTGGCTTTTTCATCTCACTACACAGTGAAGGCGGTTACATCAGCACAGCAATATGACTTTAGTCGTGTTAGATCACATGGATCAACCGCTCGGATATATTTACAGATAGCTGAAGTTATGTATATGCCAGTACGCCCTCTGTATCTACTCCTTTCCCTTGCACAAATTCCTGAAGATCTTTTTTTTCTGAACCATACTGCTTCGTCTCTTATGAAAAATACTGAAGATGTCATTAAAGAGTCAAAACGATTTGCCGAGCTCATATTTCAACGAGAAAGAGATGAGCAACTTGCAAAAGATACACGAAGTTCGTATGACCGCATAGATCTGCTTTTATCTGAAATTGAGCAGTCCAGTGTTGCTCTTTATAGAAAGTTGCCTGGATTTCTTCTTGAATCCTCACAAAAGAAAGATATCGAAATGCGTATTAATCAGCTCAAAAAAACTCGTCGTCTCTTTGCCTATCTACCACAACTCATGGGTGAACAACGAACTCAAAAAATTCTCCTATTATTTGCCAATAATATGGAGCTTCGCCCAGGTGGTGGGTTTATCGGTTCGTTTGGAATACTTGAACTTTCCCATTTTGGAGTTAAAGATCTTCAGGTATATGATGTATACGATGCTGATGGCCAACTTACTGCACATATAGATCCACCCCATCCTATTCGAACCTACCTAGGACAGCCTCATTGGTTTTTGAGAGATAGTGCCTTTTTCCCAGACTTTCAATCAACCTACCAGCAAGCAAAGGATTTCTTACAAAAAGAAATTGGAGCGACAGATTGGGATGGTGGTATACTCATTACCACCTCTGCGGTTAAAGATATAATCGGAGCTTTTGGATCTCTCTATCTCCCCGACTATAAAGAAAACATCACGAAGGATAATTTTTATATCAAAACTCAATACCACTCAGAAAATAATTTTTTTCCAGGGTCAACACAAAAAAAAAGCTTCCTTTCTGATCTGGTTAAACAACTTTTTGTAGAAATGGAGCAGGTAAACAGCATGGAACTTGCATCTGCGCTTGTAAATTCGCTTGACCAAAAATTTATCGTTGCTCAGTCGGAAGACGTTGAGATTCAAAAAACTTTAGACAATCTATATTGGACTGGTAGAACAGCTACTCCCTTTTGTCCGCCAACAGTTTCAGAGAACTGTTTCTCGGACTACCAAATGGTTCTGGATGCTAACCTTGGAGTAAATAAAGTAAATGCATTTATAGAAAGAACTTATCAAACTGCAACCACAATAGACGAAACAGGGCTTGCATATACTACACTTACCTTGGAGTACACAAATAATGCTCTTCAAGATGTGTATCCAGGAGGAAGTTACACAAACTATATGCAGGTCCACCTTCCCAGCGATGCCCGCATATTATATATTTCGCGAGATAGGCAACGTCTTGAGTCGTATGACACGCAAACTGAAAAACAAAAAGTCGTTGGATTTCTTCTCAATCTACCTCCTCAAGCATCAAGCGTTGTTGAAATTCAGTACTCCTCATCACTCAGATTTAAAAAAGGTTCAGCTGTTTATCAGCTCATTGTTCAGAAACAAATAGGTGCTTTTTCGAATGACCTAACCTTCACTCTTACGCTTCCGAATAATATGCATCTTGTGAATACAAACTTTTCTCCTCTTGTTAAAAATAGCCAGATCATCTATAATACTGACTTGTCGACTGATCGTGTTTTTTTTATTGAATTATCGAAAGAATAGCTATGAAAAAAGGTGCAGAAAAGGAAAAGGTGGTGTTATCAGCACAGGC
>CAZAUL010000007.1:8565-31111 GCA_964488545.1 uncultured Gammaproteobacteria bacterium | reverse complement strand
GTTTGACAGGAGATATGACGTGAGGTGCGCAGTAGGAGGTTGAGTGATCCTAAACTGAGAATTTTTATGTACAAAAAGCACCATGGCAAGGGGCGCCCCGTTAATTGTTTTATGTACGTTTGCAGAATTCTTTTCAATATGGGGACTTGTATATGCAAGATATCTGTTATTTATTTTTCTGATTATTAAGCAATCATCAGCAATAGAAGAAAATATTTCAGAAGTCATCGCAAGGGTTGTTGACTTACCGCTTCCTTCTTTCCCCGCAAAGGCAACTACACCATAAGGAGTTGAAATCGCAGACGCATGCAGAAGGAAGCCGCTAGCGCCTAGGAGATGAATTACAATTATTTTGAGTAGTTCTGCAAATTGATAGTGGCTAATAAAGAAATACGTAATACAACTTATTGTGCTTTCCCTGATAAAAAATGAAGAATGCGCAGTCTTATTGCGATAGTGGTAGGGTAACCCTTTTATATCTTTTACACGGATTGTGTAATCCGCCACACTCTTTTTAAGTGGTATAACAAACGCCGAAAAGTGGGATTTAATGAGTGATCTAAAGTGACTTATTTTGTCTTCTCGATCTGTTTTACCAAGCTGGATATGGATTATATATCCACCCACAGATAAATATACATGAGAAGAAAGATTCATATCATCTTATTTTTCTTCAATAGTTCAACTGTAGAGAGCACATCTTGTAGTGCAGTTTTAATATCCACATCAAACTTGGCGGAAAGAGACTCGGCAATTTTTCGTGCTGGCACTCCCGCGCGAGTTTTTTTAAATATATACTCTGCAGTTTCATTGAGTGTGTAGAGGGAAGAATGCTCAATATCAAACCCTATAAGTTTGTTATCAATTTTTTGGAAAATAATATTTTTATTGCTTTTTAATTTCTTTTTCATAGCGTCATTATACAAGTTTGGGTGTTGTATACTACCGGTATATGAAACGAAATTTTCAATTTCAAATTTCTAATTTCAAAAAAAGTAAAAACACAGTTAAAGTTATAAGTACTGTTATAAAAAACAACCTACTTGTATTGGCGATCGTCGGTTGTGTTGGATTTGTAGGTTTGGTAAGTATATATCGCACTTTTTTTCAAGAGCCAACCTATATATATGTTCGTGTAAAGGTCGGGCAAGGGTACTGGTGGGCAAGCACTCAAAAGCCGAGTATGTGGTATGTGCGAGCAATACAGACCGCAAAGGAGGAGAGGGATTTAAAAGGCGAACCCATCGCACAAATTCTCCGTGTTGCCTATTACCCCTGGTATGGATCAAATACATTTGATATTTATGTTACTCTCAAGTTAAAAGTAACCAAAGTAGGAAACAAGAAGGCATATAACTTTAAAAGAGACACAATTGCAGTGAGTACTCCTATTGACCTTGAGTTTCCTACCGTACATTTTTCTGGAACAATAACTGCACTAAGCGAAAAACCCTTTGAACAAAACCTAACTGATAAGACCGTTTATCTCACAAAAAAATTCACCTACCCTTGGGAATATGATGCTATACAGATAGGTGACTTTTTTAATGATGGCAATAGTAACGTAGTGGAGGTTTTAGAGAAAGCAAAGGGAGATACGACCGAAGTATACGTAAGTGAGCTTGGCAAACTACTCACAACTGAATCAGAAACATACAGATATATTCACCTAAAAGTAAAAATGAGGTTGCGCCCACAAAACGACCAATGGTTATACGGTGAAGAAATTATAGTATCACCAGGTCGAGTAATTGGATTTGTCACAAACAACTTCACCTTTAATGACTATGCCGTCTCCAAAATCGAATAATTACTTTAAGAAAAACATTTTCAGAATTCGATCAGAGGGAATGAGCATGTTCCCATTACTACAACCGGGTGATAGCATTGAGTTTCAACATATCTCGCCCAAACAAGTAAAAATAAACGACATTGTTCTTTTATACTGCAACGAAACGTTTATTACCCATAGAGTTGTGTATCGTTCTGGAGATGATATTGTTACGCGGGGTGACAATAACCCAAAGGAGGATGAGGGGGTTAGTTTGGAACATGTCATTGCTAGGGCAACGCGCTTTCAACGAAAGGGAAAGTGGTTTACTTTTGACGATGTGTATGCAAATCAGTCAATTGCCTACATACCTGCAATTGTAGAGGTGTCACGGAGTTTGAAAAAATCAAATATTCGTCACGTATATATTAAAGGACTTGTTGCTTCGCTTAAATATCTTAATCGGTTCCCAGCGCGCATTTATGGCGATATTGATTTACTTATTAAGCGAGAGGATATAGTTAAAACCAACACCGTATTTACAGCATTGGGGTATCATCGATATGATGATCCTTGGCTGAGTTTTAGAGAGCCAACTCCACTTGTCCAGCGGTTTGAGGTTGATTACATAAAAAAACTTCGAGGTATAAATGTGGTGTTTGATGTTCATCTTGAGCCAGTATTTTTGATGATAAAAATGAAGGGGATGGATTTATTGTATAGAAATACCCTTCGCTCAAAATTGGGAGACCATTTTATTGCTAACGCAACATCGCTTTCTGTTATGGGGACCAAAGTACCGGTTTGTTCGCCTCCTGATCAAGTTTTATACTTACTTCTTCATATATTTCACAACAACTGTACCGATAGTATTCGATTTCATTTAGTAGATCAAGTAATCCGTAAAACCATGAAGCCGATATCTTGGAAGAAGTTTGTAGACACAGTTGTCCTATTCAAGCTTGATGGATATATTTACCCATCACTCGTTATGCTATTAAAATATTTTGATACCCCAATTCCTCAAAAATTAATTGTAAAACTGAAGCCAAAAAACCTTGTGACTCGTTTGGCTACTCAATGGGTACTGAATAAAACCAATATATTTCGCACACCATCACGCATTTTAGGGGGGATTATCCGATTTGGGCTTGTTATTGCACTGTCACCCGAGCCATTGTATCGCAAAGTGCTTTTACTTTTTCATCCGGCAGCTCTCGCTTCGATTATCTGGATTGCTATAAAAAAGCTTCAAACAGTAATTTTGAGAAGAAAAATTGAAAGAAGCATATAATTTATTTTAAGGCCAATTTATACATATTAAGTATGTAATACTATAGGTTGCTGTTGAAATTATAAATGTTATAGGATAAAATTTCACTATATGAATGCAACACGTTCAGCCAATCGAACCGGCCCAAAAATACGAATAGGTGGCATAGAAGGTGGCGCGAAATTATCTGGAGGAGTTCAGCTATCAAAGGGAGATCTTCTTAAATTAGCAGGTGCAGGTGCGGCATTCACTACAATTCTAACTGGATGTGGTCCTAATGGAGCAGTGAGCACGACTGAAGCCGCACCACCAACAGATAAGGTGCCAACAACCGTGCCACCGACAGCAATTCCCACGGTAGAAGGGCCGGTAAATCTAGACGTGACACCTACTCCAAATATTGAACAGAGCATTCCGTCCCCCTTTGAGCAAGCGGGACTGGCTTATGGTTCTTATGGTGTAGATGATGCCGGAAAACCAGTTATCACAGGTGGAATAACCAGCTCTGATTTTGAACAAAGCAATCCAGGTACAAAATACACAATATTTGGCGATGAAAATGGGACTAATGTTGTAAACACACTTTATCCCACATCAAACCCTGAAATTACTGCTGCAACAATGCTTGATCAGACAACACTAGACAAACTTTTTAAAGCAGAAACAGGTAAAAATGGCATAACCACAGGTGTTCTGCCAGACGGTACAGAAGTTACAAAAAATGGCACATCATGGGTTGATAGTGAGGGTAATATACTAATTACCATAGTCCCAAGTAAACAAGGGAAACAATTTGGTTATCCGTTGTTAGCAATCGACGCGGAAGGAAAACTGTTTATAGGTATAACAGATGCGAATGGAGCTCTTGTAGAGGGAGAGGAATTTAGGCATGCATTTCGATCACCATCAGAAGTTGCTAGCGATGTTGGATTTGAAAATGCTGAAAACGTAAAAAAAGTATCACTTTCAGAGACGGGGATATTATTCATGTATGATGCTGAGGGTAATTGGCTTGGTGAGGTTGGCTTTGTTGGTAGTGAAACAACCTTTAAAGAAAGACTTTCATCTGCAACTTACAATAATGAAACCTATAATACCGCAATTTTGAATTACGCTAGTGCAGATGGCTTAGAACAGTCATCAATTAAACTAAATATAGAAATTAAAAGCATTGAAGGAGAGCCCTATGCCTTTCAAGTTGATAAAAATGGAACCCCTCTTTTTATATTGATTCATAAAGATGGTGTTGCACATTGGGAACCTGTTACATTGAAACTTTTGGTAGATATTCCTGGAGGTTTAGAGGTAGTTGGCAGTGAGCCAAGAGTTTTCCCCGGGTTCTATAGTCAAGTAAATCAGGCAACATCTGGACTATATTGGTATGTAATAGAACCAAAACAAGGCACACTAGATCTCTCGAATTTTGAAAATGAAGTCAAAGAAATGAAGCGGAATGGTTTAGATGTAAGAGGACATGGGTTAGTTTTCCCTACATCTAACCCAGAATGGTTGAATAATGGAAACTACACAAAGGAAGAACTAAAACAAATAATGGAAGACCATATTACGAGAATAATTACACATGGTAAAGAATTAGGAATAAGCGAATGGATAGTTGTAAACGAACCATACTTACCAATTTATAGAGAGGGAGACATATTCTATGAGACGTATGGGAATTACGATTATATAATTGACGCATTTATTGCTGCAAGAAAAGCAGATCCAGAGGCATTTTTAATATATAATGATACCGACAATCATTCACGTAATGGTCTTACTACACAACTCACTCAACAAATGGTTGAAAAATTAAAAGACATCACAGTGATAGGGGAAGATGGAGTTGAGAGACCTGTTCTAAATGCGGTAGGTGTACAGGCTCACTTAGGAGATTGGATTCAGTTTCCAAACTCGAGTGATGTTACGTCGACACTAAAATCATATGGACTACCCGTTGTTGTAACGGAGTTTGATGTAAATATGGTTAACGTAGGGGGCACTCCTGAAGAAATTGCTCAAAAACAGGCAGAAGTTTATGGCGAATTTGTACGAGCAGCCATTGCTGCAGGTGTAAATGATATAACCTTCTGGGGATTAACAGATGCATCAAATTGGCTGAAAGATACTGGAGGTGAGGGAAATGCGGATTTATTTGATGCAAACTTTAAACCAAAGGCAGCCTATTATGAAGTACTAAGGGCAATTTATGAGAGTATTTCAAAATGAATTAACCTTACTAACCAATTGGTCATCATTGGGTTAAAATCAACCTAAATATCTTCAAATATTGTTTTGTAATTGTCTTAGTTTGGAATTGAACAGGAATTTTTGGCTTAACTAGTTTAATATGTTTTAAGTTGTTAGCAATCTTTTTAATTGCTAAAGATAATGAAATTGGATCTAAATTACGATAGTAAATGACCTCCCTCTGTATAGGTAACATATTTGATTTGAAGTCATTACAAATTACATTTGGGGCATACGTTAATGCATCAAGGAGAGTTGGATGTGTGCCTCCCGATTGTTTTGTTTCAACATATGCCCGTGAAGATCTTAAAAGATTTAAATATTTATTTCTTGGTAAAAAACCAACCATCAATATTGAAGGAATTTTATTAACAATAGATTTAATATATTTTAAATAATCTGTGTTATAGTTATCATCCCCCAAAACAACTAAAGGGAGTTGAATATTTGAGTTTTTATAAGCATCAATTAGTATATGAAGATGATTGTCTGGAACAATACGACCCGCCCATACCAAATATCGATTTTTTTTAAGGTTATATTGCTTTAAAGATTTTAAATCTACTCTCCATTTATATCCATCTGACATATAGGGAATAAATGATGTTTTTAAGTCAAATGTTTTGAGGTAATATCTAAAGGAATAATTGGAGTCAGTAACCACACAATCAGCAAATTTAGCAGCTATACCCGAACAGAAGTTAAGATACTTTTTTGCAATATACCCCCATTTTTCTCTGTCCCAATCCATACCGTCCACATTAATTATAGTTTTTATTCCGAAAAGCTTAGGAATTATAACAAAAGGAGCGCTACCGACACCCAAATAAAATATAATATTCGGGCGCAACACAAAAGTAGCGTGCATAGTTGAAATAAATGAGTGTATTAAGGTTTCGAGCTTATAGATGTATATGGTAGGCGTGTGCACAAGTAATGCACCAAAGAATCTTCTTTTTTTAGTATATCTTGATCTACAATAAACGTAATATTTAGGTCCAGAAGTATTGCGAATTAAATCTTCAACGAATGACTCAAAACCACTATATATAACCGGAATACCTCTAATACCGACAAAAGCAACTTTTACTGACATATGCAATTGTTGTAAACACTCATTGTTTTAATTGCTGTAACACTCCAATTATACTTTGCCTTTATCATTTTGGACACAGTATTTGGAATAGTATTCAACTTATTTATTTTGTTTAATAGAGCTTTTGTATTTAGTTCTCTTATATATAAAATATTCTTTTGACCAATTTCTCTATGGGTGGGAATATCTGATGCTATAACGTTTGTCCCACATGCAAGCGCCTCAATAATTGGAAGACCAAATCCCTCATATTCGGACAAATAGATTAGTGCATTGGATTGATTGTAGAGCTTATTAAGTTGATTATCATCTACATAACCAAGAATTTTTACGTTATTTGAATTAATAGTTTTACTATGTTTAAAACTTCCTACAATTTTTAATTTCAAATTTTTATTTTTTTTAAAAAAAGCAACTACTTGCTTTAATATTTTTCTCTTACTTTGACTAACTACACATAAAAAAAGATTTCTATTTTTTACAGTGTTTGAAAGCTTATGGAATACATCATCTACCCCCTCATATATAATCTTCACTTTATTTTTATAATACGGAAAAAATTTTATAAATTCGCGATATGTAAATTTACTTGGAACAATTATTGCATCGCTTAACCATAGCGAATAAGGAACGAACACAAAAAAAATCAATTTTTCTCTAAATGAGAAATAATTTGGAAATCTGCGAAATGATAGATCATGTATTGTTACAACATACTTTATTCGGAATGGCTTCCAAAATGGAAGCACATAGTTTGAGTGAACAATTTGACTTTGATGTTTCAAAGCAATGAAGGGAATCAAAAGTAATCGCAACAAATTATTTTTTATTGTAACTACATGAATGGTTGTTAAGTTGTTTAACGCTTTTATAAGGTTTTTAGTATATCGCTCATTTCCTCCTTCATTTTGACCAATCATATGTCCGTCAATGACGATATTCATATTGTATTAATCCTCTATAGAACCAGAATTGGTATTGATAACTTAATGCGACCCCAGGATTTAAAAACCCATAAATAAAAAGACCCCAGAATGAAAGGATCAAAAGCACCGTGCTGGGAACGTTTTTTCTAACCCCGGTTTTTATAATGTAGATTAAATCCTGACTTAAAAAACTAAATATTAAAATAATATATAATATCATTGATATTAAACCACTTTCGGCAAGTATACTCACAATATTATTGTGAATGGCATCGTTAACCTCTCTAAGATGTGTCTTGTTTGAAAAGAGTGAAGATCTATTATTTTTACTGGATTCAGATACATAATTATAGTAATTCCCTAGACCTATACCAAAGGTACTATCGCCTAATTCAATACCGAGAGATATTTGTTTTAATCTTGATGAGATAGTTTGAGTTTGCACTTGATCTTGAATGTTAAACCGCTCAATGAAAGACTCTTGGTTTATTGTATAAATACTTGCAATAATTGGAATTATTATTAAAACACAAGAAATTAATATTTTATTTTTTTTAGATAACAATACGTATGAAATCATAACAAATAATAGCGAGAGAATTTTTGTTCTAAAATTAGATACGAATGTAATAAATATAGTAGCTATGGAGATGTAAATATTCCCAAAATTAAGCAATATTGGTAAAACGGTTTCATCATATGATGTTGAATAATATCTCCCTCTTTCAATATCTGCTATTACAAGGTCAAAGTATCTCTGATAAGTAATACTTTGAAAAAACGACCTTGAAAAGGGAAAATAGATGATTAAAAGTCCATACAAAATATTAATAACAGAAGTAATTACAATAATTTGAAATACTTTTTTATGACTAAAATTAATTAATTTAAGCGTAAAAAATAACATATATACCAGTACTAAATCCTTGTATCTCTCTAAGTAGGCTAGTGTATCACTCGCCATGATAATAGAAACTGACTGAAACATAAACAATCCAAGTACGAGACAATCATTTAATGATAGATAAAACTTTTTGCCTTGTTTAATTAGTACAATAGATACTGTTACAAATAGTATTATTCTGGATATGCCCTGTGTGGTTAGAACAGGATTAGATATAAACGGGATAATATAAAAACTAGGTATGCGAATAAGAAAAAAAGATAGTAAGAACAAAAAATGAATCATCCCATAAAAGTAATTAGAATAATTAGGGGTATTTTACCACTCAAATATATAGAATTATACAAATCAATTTAACTTGAAATAAAAAATATTCAGCAAAAGGAAAAATTAAGCATTAAAACAGCTATTTGTGTATGAATACAATCCTGAGAATGTTGGGTAAACCACAACTACACTTCACCATAATGTTTATTTTAGGAATAGCACTACGTGTTTGGTTAATTATTGAAAGAGATGTATATACAGATGAAGTTTTATATTTTTTAACCACAATATCTAATTCTTTTAAAGACATACTTACCACTAATCATTGGATTAAAGATCATGGGATGTTATATCTTGCAGTATTAAAAGTACTCTCACAATTTACCACAAACATTCAAGATGTGCGTTTTATCAACCTGTTGTTTTACAGCATAGCTTATATTGGTGTATATCTTTTGACCAAAAATATACTACATAACAATATGTCAATGTATCTCATTCTTTTAATAATATCTTTTCACCGCTATTTTGTTTTTGCTACTTCTTTAATTAGTCCATACAATGCGACTTTAACCTTTAGCCTGATATCAACTTTAATTTTGATAAATCAGATCTTATACAAGTCAAATCAAACCAGGCAATGGCGTGTTGGTTTTATTATTTTCACTGTTTTGGCTTTTTATAGTGATTATTCCTTCTTAATTTATACACCTCTTATTCTTGTCTTTTTATTTTATGCATTATTAGAAAATAGAATTCTACGTAGAAATTTGTTTATTGATAATCTTATAATATTTGGACTTATTTCCCCTGGATTAGTTCATTTAGTTTCAAATGCCCCATTAATTCAAAGGCTATTTTTAGAAGTGACTCCATTTACAAATCTTTCATTTATTAGAGTATTTGATTATTTATTAAAAATGATATTTTTCAGGTTTAGTTCAAGTTTATCTTGGGGTATATTCATATTTTTTGCAGTAATGTCTTACTTGTTTATAAGCTACAAATCATCAAGAATAAATTTACACATTAAACATTTGCTATTGTTAACAATTGTGGGAATGGTATTAATCTTCAAATTAGTTACATTTACAACAATTGTCGGTTTAAACGTAATAATCGAAAGAGCACTTTGGTCAGTATATTTGTCAATGTTCATTCTAATGTGTTTATTTATGCATAATGTAATATTAATACATAAGAAATGTTTTAGTTATTGCGTCTTTGTGATAATTATTTTTACAATATTCAATCAATATGTTTATGTTTATTCACATCAATTTAATCAAAGGGGTGATATAGCACATTCTCAAATACAATACAAGTTATTGTTAAATGAACTGAAAAATAAGGAGGATGCAGTCTACAGTTTGATTTTAGTTATTGATAATAAACACAAGTTTGAACCCCTTAGATACTATCTTTCAGAAGACTATTTAAATTCAAGCTCAATTGTAAACTCAGATGAATTAAAAATATTCTTAAATAAAATAAAATTACGCACCCTATTTATTAAAGATATTAGAATTGCAGAAGCGATACTCGGTTCCTTTTCTAATCATCCAAAAACAGTTGTGTTGATTTTTCTGAATCAAGATTTACACACACTGAGAGAGCTGATGAATAAAAATTTACCCTCAATAAAGGAAACTTACATATTAAATCCAAAACCGGGGCGCTATAAATGGCACATTATAAAGTACAACTAAGAATATGGAAAAAGTAGCAAGTATAATAAAAAAAAATATTCTTTATATTGTCATTGCAGTTCAAATTCTTGGGATATCATATTTGATGATGTTTATAAAGAATAACACCACGATTTCTGTTTTAGTAAAGTCAACCTCTCTCAGTAAAATTCAAAAATTATCTCATTCTAAATTAGTAAATTTTTATGAACCGAGTTCTAACCAATTTGAATATATAAATATCGACTGGTTAAATTACTACCCAAAATATTCATTCAACAATGATTCTCTTCACGATCGATATAACTACAATGTTGTTAAAAAAAAAGGAGTGTACAGAATTATTACACTTGGGGATTCATTTACGTTTGGAACTTATGTATCAACAAATAATAATTGGACAGAAATATTAGAAGATCAATTAAATCAGAATAATCCTTGTAAAAATATAAATAAGTTTGAGGTCATTAATTTAGGAATGGAAGGTTACGACATAGAATATGCTATAGAAAGATATAAGAAACGTGGTAAAAAATACAATCCAGATTTAGTTATTTGGTTTATAACTGACCCCTACAGAGTAACTGAAGAATTTATAAATATTACTTCCTTAATGGAAATAGATGAGAAGATATATGAAAATAATGGCATTTACCATCAGAAATGGAATCTTGCAAGAGAAGAAATTATTAAGAAATACGGCGCCAATAAATTATTACAATTTCAGGCATCAAAGATA
This sequence comes from uncultured Gammaproteobacteria bacterium, assembly GCA_964488545.1. Classification (GTDB taxonomy): domain Bacteria; phylum Patescibacteriota; class Microgenomatia; order UBA1406; family GWC2-37-13; genus JAKBEU01. The sequence continues at coordinate 20,197 of CAZAUL010000007.1, read as the reverse complement.
AAAGAATTCAGAAACAATTACTTTAAACGAGGATCACTAATGATTATTAGTCCCGTGCACGATATCGAGACTGTTGTGAAGGGTAATAATATATATTTCGAGATAACAAAGATAAATCAAAACAAAAAATATCTCCTTCCAGATAAACACTTTAACCATTTAGGACACATAAACTTTGCTTTTGAAATTGAAAAAAAAATGATAAACAGCTTACTAACATCTTGCAATTAATATTCTATTCATAAATAGATAGCTCATTTTTGTTTTTATAAAATCTTCTATTGCTTGTTCGGGGGTTTCGACTATTGGTTCTCCCTTAAGATTAAAGCTTGTATTTAGAACGCAAGGCGTACCGGTTAGAGCGTAAAACCTTTTAATGAGTTTGTGGTAGAGTCCGTTTGACTGGTTTACCGTTTGAATTCGACATGTATTGTCTTTGTGCACTATTGCGGCAAGTTCTTTGCGTTTTTCGGGTCGTACGGTAAAACAAAAGTTCATAAAAGGTGCATAGAAGTTACGTTTAGGTACCTCAAAGTAGTCGTGAACATGACTTTGCAAAATAGAGCCAGCAAACGGCCGAAACTGTTCTCGAATCTTAATTACATTAACCTTTGTTTTCATAAGACGGGGGGAAGGGCGGCACAAAATAGATCTATTTCCGAGCGCTCGTGGCCCAAGCTCACACTTACCCTGAAACCAGCCGATTATTTTTCCATCCGCAAGGGCCTGTGCTGCTTGGTTAATGAGCTCTTTCTCCGATAGTTTTATATAACTCAATTTATATTTCTTTAGTGCTTTTTCGATCTGAGCATCTGAATAGTCAGAGCCAAGATAGAGGGTGGCAACTGGATAGCGGTTACCTGCTACAGGCTGTAATTTGTAGTAAGCATACAGCGCAGAGCCAAGCGCGCCACCACTGTCGCCCGCAGGACCAAATATATGACTGCGCTCAAACGGAGTTTGAATGTGGATGAGCCCATTTGCAAGAGCATTCAACGCGACCCCTCCACTGACACAGATATTTTTTGACAGAGTTATCGTATAGAGATGCTTTACTATGCTTATGTACACCTCTTCAGTAAGGGTTTGTACACTTTTGGCTATGTCTGCATGTCGAGGGGTAATGGCTCCGCTTGTTGGGCGAGATTTGCCCATTAGCTCTTCAAATTTATTAGACCACATCCGGCTTGAGTCCCGAAATGAAAAATAGTTCATGTCTAAATTAAAGCTCCCGTCGTTCATCACTTGCACCATTTTTTTAAGGCGGGAAACATATTTTGGATTGCCATAGGCGGCCAATCCCATGAGCTTATATTCATCTTCATTTACCTTAAACCCTAAATAGGCGGCACAGGTGGAGTAGAAAAGCCCTAAAGAATGGGGAAAATGAATATCTTTTAACAGAGTAAAAGATCCATTGTTTACCTCCCAAAGCGCAGTGGTCTGGTATTCACCCACGCCATCGATGGTTAGGACTGCGCAGGATGTAAAAGGTGACGAGTAGTATGCCACCGCTGCATGAGACAGATGGTGGGGGACAAATACAATTCTCTTTTTAAAACCCAGTTTTTTACGAATGGTATGCTCAACTGACAATTTTTCTCCGAGTAGTTCTGGCATGTTTTGCACAAACGACATAAGGCTTTTTGGCCACGTTTGAATAAACATGTCAATAGTCCGTTCAAACTTGAGAAGTGGCTTTTCGTAATATGAAATTACATCAACCTGATCGATGGTTATATGACCTTTGTTGAGACACCACCGTATTGCGTGAATAGGGAACGTATTATCATGCTTTATGCGAGTAAATCGTTCTTCTTCAATTGCGCATACTACCTTTCCATTTTTGACTAATACTGCCGCACTGTCGTGATAGTATGCCGAAATGCCGAGGATATACATAGAGTGCAAAATGACAAATTACAAATGATAAATCACAAACCAATCTCAAATTACCAATTACAAATGTTAAAACAGTTTTGTAATTTGTTATTTGTAATTAATAATTCATTTGTGAATTTGAAATTTGTGATTTGTAATTTACTTTTAGTATGGTGAATTTAAATCTACAGTCTGCGTTTCTGGATTATTCCAATAGGTATTTTTATTCCTTTTTTTAAACAATAAAACCACATGATATAGTGCTTTTCCCAAAGGAATTATGAAAAGATAAAACAGGGTAAGAAGGATTAAACTAAAAAGTCGATTACTCTTCTGTATGACTGATCGGAGTATGTTCATGCCCTGCATTATAATAGATGAGTGACACAAGTAAAAGGAAAGGTATTTCATTTCCAAATATATTTCAAGTACGCACTACTACTTTGTCTTTTACTGACAGGTGTATATTTACGACTAACAGGCATTCAAACGAGAGAAATTAATGGCGATGAAACGATCTACTACCATATATCGATAGAAAATACGATTCAACAGCTGATATTAATTTCTCATAAATTTAAGGACCACGGAATTCTCTATTTTTTGCTTATTAAGTTTCAGCACTTCTTTATTCAGGATATTCCAACGCTTCGTATTGGCAACGTTGGATTATTTCTTGTAAGCGCAACTACGTTATACGTACTGCTACAAAGACTTAAATTCAATTTTCTTGCCCTGTTTGGAGTTTTTTTGTTTTCCATACACTGGTATTTTGTAAATAGTAGCACTGTATTATCTCCATACAACCTAGTTATGCCTCTTGCATTCACTTCAATTGCAATACTGATCACTATTATGGAAAGCGATAAACCTTCGTTAAAACTTGATCTATTGTTTGGGTTTACTACCGCCTTGAGTATGTACGCGGATTACTCTTTTTTCTATTTATTTTTTTTATATTTTTTTTTATTTATTTCGCATAGTGTTTATAAGTTGTGGTCAAAACTAGTTAGAGCATATGTGATAACAATTGTATTAACTCTTCCTGGACTCATACAATTTTTTAGAGATTTTGAACACATAACTATCTTATTTGAGAGAGTCCCAGGTGATATACAATTTACTCTTCGATCCTATCTACAAGATATTGGACAGATCTTATTATTTAGACACCCATCACAGATAGGAATCATGCTTATTGTCTTTCTAATAACGACCACGCTATTTGCACTCTTTCTGAACCGTAAAAACCCATTTCCAACTTTTTTCGGAGGTGTTATATTATCACTCTTATCTAATATTGGGTTGTTATACCTTGTTCACCACTATATTTTTCCGCTTTATCTACCAAACTCATTTTGGGTTTTTCATGTATTCGTCCTATTTATTAGTTTGTATTTTATATCTAGTTTTAGTGGTGGATGGAAGTTTATTCCCATTTTTGTAATTACTTTCCTTCAGATTGCAAACATACCAGGTATTGAGACTAACTGGAACAAAGATATGTACGGATTTAAAAACGAGATTAACAGTTCATCCCTCATAAACATAATGGAAAGTAGCACAGCACCAACGAAAATAATATTGTATGATCCCTACTTTTCATGTCAAGTTTTTGTGTCATACTATTTTTCAAAACATTATCCAACAACGGATATCCATTACTCAAAAATTAAACGCATTCTCAATAAAAATCCAGAAATTATTCGACTTCGCCACAATAACAATTTAGATACTTTATTTAAACCATGGAGCAAAGACGATTCAATAACCATTGTTCTCTGCGATGAAATACACAAAAAACCAAATTTTATTGGCGAGGCATATACAATGTATAACAACTCGTTTAAACGATTGTAAGATATGATTTCAATTATTATTCCAACCTATAACGAAAAAGAGAATAGTATCCCTCTTATTTCAGCTATTGGTAATGTATGCACAACCAACAAAATTGATTACGAAATTATCATTATTGATGACAATAGTCCCGACGGCACGGGACAGTATATCCAGAAGAAGTTTGCAGAAGATATTCGGGTCCGGTGTCTTATAAGAAATACTGAACGGGGCCTTGGGACAGCTATTTTATATGGAATAACTCAAGCAAGGGGAGATATTATCGTTGGAATGGATGCAGATTTTAATCATCCTCCAGAGGCAATTCCCACCCTAGTTCGGGCATTACGAGAACAGAAGGGGGATATGATAGTGGGATCTCGTTTTGTAAAAGGGGGAGGTATGCATGGAGCTATTCGATCGTTTGGGAGTAGAGTGGTTAACGCGATTCTCCGAATAGTTTTTGGATTCTCCATACACGACAATCTGAGTGGTTACTACGCTATCTACAAGTCAACTCTCAATAAAATGAACTTAAAGAATATTTATTCCGGGTATGGTGAGTATCATATGCGACTGGTGTGGTACGTAAGCCGAGTTCACAAACTACACATACACGAAATTCCGGTGTTTTTTGGTAAGCGTCTTTATGGATCAAGTAAGTCTGATCTACTCAATATGCTCCTAAGTTATTTTGCGGAGGCATGGGCACTCACCCGATTACAGACATATCGTGATCAATAAGTATTTTGACTAGTTTATCAAACGTTATCTTCGGACTAAATCCAAATGTGCGCCTTGCCTTACTGATGTCTGCGCGTAAAACTGACGGCTTGCCGGGACGGTGAAGCGATTTATCAAACACCACATACTTGTAAGGGTCAAGTCCCACATGCTTAAATGCAACCTCCATAAACTCCCGCACTGTATGTACTTCGCCCGTTCCTAATATAAAATCATCGGGCTTTTTTTGTTGCATTATGTTCCAGATTCCTTCCACAAACTCAGGAGCGTAGCCAAAGTCTATGGGCAAGTCTACATCGCCTAGAGTAAGTTTTTTTTGGATACCCTTTGCAATGCGAACAGCGCTCTCGGTTATTTTATGAGTTACATATGCGTTTGTTCTGCGCGGCGACTCATGGTTGTACAAAATACCACATGCAACAAACATTCCGTATACATCTCGATAATATCGTGCCAGCATCCATGCATACACCTTTGCACACGCATATGGGCTTTGGGGCCTTAGGGGAGTCTCTTCGTTTTGGGGACAGATATGGGTTTTTCCAAACATATTGGAGGTAAGTGGTTGAAATACTTTTATTTTTGGATTGACGAGCCGCACTATTTCAAGAATGCGCCCAACTGCAGCACCTGTAATATCGGATGAGTAGTCAACAGCATTAAAGCTCCATCCTGCATGATCCTGATCTGCCTCGTTATAGAGTTCATGAGGTTGTACAGATGAAATAATTCGATAGAGAGAAGTGGTGTCGGCAAGGTCGCCCGCATGAAGTGTTATTTTGGGAATAATATGGTCGATATTTTTTGTGTTTCCTGTTGCCGATCGTCTTACCAACCCATGCACTTCGTATTTTTTTTTCAACAAGAGTTCTGCAAGGTAGCTCCCATCCTGTCCTGTTGTTCCCAATATAAGTGCCTTTTTTTTCATTTTATAACTCGAAATGTAGGAAGAGGAACGATAAAGGTGCCACCCGCAGCAAGCCATTTTTGCTCTCTCCGAACAAACTCATTAATAAATGCGTATGGTAACACTAAAAAATAGTCTGGTTTTGCTCTTCGAGCCTCACTTTCAGACACAATGGGGATGTTGGTTCCCACCGTAATCTTTCCCCATTTTTCAGGGCTTCGCTCCGACGCCGCTTCAATTAGCTTTGAGGTAAGTCCGTAATACTGGAGTATCGTATTTCCTTTTGTTGATGCTCCATACACCCACACCTTTTTTCCTTGTTTTGAAGTTTTTGTAATAAAAGCTACAGTTTTCTTTTTGTTTTGTTCCACCTTCTTAAAAAATGTTTTATGAGTTTTGATATATTTCAGATTTTTTTCTTCTGCAAGATAGCGTTGAATGCGTCTTTTTGCACTAGTTGGAGGTTTAAATTGACCACCCTTTTTACGTGTAAATAAGCGATAACTCCCCCCGTTAATACTGTTTTTATAGATATCAACAAGCTCAAGTCCATGTTTGTCAAAAAGATAGATAAGTGTCTCAAGGGAGTAATACTCCAGGTGTTCATGACAGATATTTCCAATGTCATTGGTTTCAATCATATTCTGTAAACACATGAGCTGAGCTACAAATATCCCATCATCAGTAAGCGCACTGTAAGCATCACGAATAAATATATTTGGGTCGTCCATGTCGTAAAACATGCCAATTGCGGTGATCACCTTTGCTTTTTTTTGTACCCTTTTCATGTAGCTTTCAAAGTTCCAGAAATCATGAATAAAAATTGACACTCCTTTTTTACCTTCCGCAACAAGATTATTTGCGGGCTCAACACCAACGGTAATCAGATCTTTTTGTGTATAGGTACGAAGCAGTGTTCCGTCGTTACTTCCAATATCAAGCACCACGTCGTTTTTTTGAAGATCGATAAGTTGTGAAATGTGTGTCGTGATATCTGCGAGTCCCTCTCGCATTGTTTGGGTCACTCCAGATTTATACCAGTAATAGCGGGCGTACAGTAGTTCCTGCGGTGCAGTGTGTTTAAGCTGTACTAGTCGGCATTTTGTACACATTACCATTTCAAGTGGTGCTTTGGGAGAATGGGTTCCCGGTGAAACGAAGTTTGATATTGCAAGCTTGCCAAGTGAATAGAGGTGAACTAACTTTGTGTTGTAACATATCCTACATCGCCGTATCGTTCGTACCCGTGTAGGAATAGTCATGGGCACATTATAGTAAATTACGATATAATGTCAAAAATAATGAACTATCGAATTCACCTTACTAAGCCGTCTATCACACAAAAAGAACAAGATGAAATGGCCCGTGCAGTGAGTTCTACGTGGGTCTCGTCCCAAAGCCCGTGGGTAAACAAATTTGAAACATTATTCGCTAAAAAGATCGCGCATACTAAGTATGCAGTGTCACTTAATAGTGGCACATCAGCGCTTTTTCTTGCACTCAAAGCTCTCGGCATTGGACCAGGTCATGAGGTAATTACTCCCACATTTACCATGATTGCAACCATAAATGCAATTGTGTGGACAGGAGCCAAGCCGGTGCTTGTCGACTGCGCATCAAAAGACGATTGGAATATGGATGTAGCTCATTTAGAGAAGCTCATTACCCCAAAAACAAAAGCAATCATGCCGGTGCATATTTATGGACACATGAGCAACATGAAAGAGATTAACCGAATTGCAAAACAATACTCGCTTGCCGTAATTGAAGATGCTGCAGAAGCTATGGGTTCGGAGTATTTTGGAAAGCGTGCAGGAGCCTTAAGCACTATCTCATGTTTTTCCTTATATGCAAACAAGATTGTTACCGCAGGAAATGGTGGCATGCTCTGTACAAATGATAAAAAGATGTATGAGCTTGTAAAAAAACTTGCTTTTTTTGATTTCAACGAAAAAACTCACTTTAAACACCTTTTGTTTGGATACAATCTAGTGCTGTCTGGTATCCAGTCTGCTCTCGGATATGCTCAAGCTAAACGATTTGAGATGCTTTTAGCATATAGACGCAAAGTTCAGCGATGGTACAGGAAACATATAAAAAGCGAACGGGTTTATGTTGTGGTGCCAGGAGAAGGACAAAATCCAAATTATTGGTTTCCTGCGCTGTTATTTACAACACCAGGTTTGAAAAAAAAGACAGTGCAAGCATTAGAATCAAAAAAGATTGAGACACGAGATTTTTTTATACCTGCTCACCAGCAGCCTATCTACAAGGGTGTCTTTCCACCTGCGGCTTTCCCCAATGCGGATTATTTTCTTAACCACGGGTTATTGGTGCCTTCATTTTATGATATGTCCGAAAAACAGGTGATCGAAATAGCAACAATAATCAATAAGATAACTAAATGAAAAAAGAAGAATACATAAAGATGAATCTTCTCGAGGATGACCACTTCTGGTTTGTTGGGAAGAGGGTTTATCTCAAAAAAATACTTGACACATACTTTACAAAAAAAAGGACGAGGCTCATTTTGGATGTTGGGTGTGGAACTGGCGCTGTGACAAAGCTACTTGAACGGTATGGAAGTGTATCTGCAATCGAAAAAAATCCTCTTGCCCGGGCATACGCACGTAAAAAAGGCGTTAAGGTGAGAAGTGGTGAGATTGAACGCATACCCTATGCGAAAAACACATTTGACTGCGTAGCAATAATTGATGTTCTGTATCACAAAAATGTAAAAAATATCGGGAAAGCACTACAGGAATGCAATCGTGTGCTTAAAAAAAATGGCACACTTATTTGTGTTGATAGTGCTATGCCGTATCTTATGAATGAGCACGACAAATCTGTTCAGGGGAAGCGAAGATTTTATGTGTCTGAAATAAAAAATTATTTACAACACGCGGGTTTTACCCCCACATATAGTTCTTATCTCTTTTTTTTCCTGTTTCCACTTATATTCGTTCGGAGAGTAGTGTGGAGTAGGTTGTTTACACAAAAGCAATCAGACGTATTTGCAGTACACCCATTCATAAATAAGATTTTAATCTTGCTTCTTAAACTTGAATTTGCTTTTCTGCCTCAAATATCATTCCCCTGGGGGTCTTCGCTTATAGTGATTGCTCGAAAAAGTATATAATGTCCTCGTGAAAAAACTTGTCAAGGGTTCAGTTATTTGTGCTGGTGTTCTAATAGCCGTTCTTTTCATTGTCATAAGTCTACTTTTTATACTTTCATTTCGATCAGAACAGGAAGTGAGTCTCCACCCATATGTAGGATATGTATTGAATCCAAACTACCAAAAAGATATCAATCGACTTGGCTTTAGGGGTAAACTACCGGATAAAAATTCTGCAGGATATAAGGTGGGCATATTTGGTGGCTCTGTGGCGTATATGTACGCAATATCTGAGGGTGACAATCTCCAACGATTTTTGGCTTCAAATTTCAATAAATCTCCGCATGAGATAGAAATTTATTCTTTTGCGATTCCGGGACATAAACAACCACAACAGCTTATGACGTTAGCGTATCTTTATTCACTCGGCTACACTTTTGATCTCGTCATAAATATTGATGGATTCAATGAGGCAGTATTATCATATACTGAAAGCTATAAACAAGGCGTCACGTCTTATTATCCACGCAACTGGCATACATTATCGCGCAACTTTGTACGTGGCAACTCACTTATTTACACCCGGCTCATAATTGGACTTTCACACCTACAAAGGTATTTATTTCAATTCGAGTGGGGACGAAACATGAAAGTGAGAAGTCTTGTAATTAACCTGCACAACGGACTAACCTCATTACTTCAGCGCTCACTGCTCCGTGAGCAGGCTCAGTATCAAACAAGTGGACCCGACCTATTTGCAGATGTAAATGATAAAAGACGAGTGGAAGATGTAATTATTGACATCTGGGCACAGTCATCTATTCAGATGAACAATCTTTCGAAAGTAAATGGAGCAAGATATATTGAAATACTCCATCCTAACCAATACATTAAGGGCTCCAAGCCACTTTCTGATGCAGAAAAAAAATATTTTGTAAAACAAAATCATCCATATGCAAAACCAGCCTCTACAATCTATCCAGAATTGGTGAAAAAAGCGGCAGTAGTGCAAACCCGAGGAGTTACCATTGTTGATGCAACTGCGCTATTTCAACATAATAGAGAAACAGTGTATGTGGATGACTGCTGTCATTATAATCGTGTAGGGTATACTCGCCTTTCTGAAATTTTATTTCCTTATATATCCGAAAATTAGAGTATTGGGTATAAAAATACCGGTACGGGTGATGTTTGAGCCGCGATAATGAGAAGGGCGATGATTATAAGAAAAAGAATGACGGGGACGATCCAAATTTTTTTAGATTTGGTAAGAAGCGTGCCAAGCTGTGAAAGGGTTGAAAACATAGAATGTTATTATACAAAAAACAACAACGATCATTCTTCGGGTTTGTGTATTTGTGAGTACCAACGTATGGAGTTACATGATGGAGCTAAGAGCTCACACACCTTACGAATTTTTGGATATGAGTCTGTGGGTATTTCATAGATTTCGTAATAGTTGTATGTATCGACAAATGTCTTTTTAAGTAAGTTCATGTGCCTAGTTGTCTTCACATCTTGCAAGAGTCGTGCATAGTCTATAACATAGGCAAGATCAAGCGAAGGATTAGATAGCACGGCTTTTTCATAGTATAAAACTGCCTCTTTTGAGTTTTTATTTTTTGCATAAAACTGAGCTACGTCAATATACGCTGCGGTGTTGGGACTTGCATACAGATAGCTATCCACATACTTTTGTGCAGTCTCATAAGGTAAAGTGTTAAGAGCCTTTTGATATGCCGATACAGAGAGTGGATACAACTTAATAGCAAGCTCCGGCCGGTTAAATCCAAGCGCCACGATGCTTGCAATGACCATATCTATCCAGACTATTTGAATAATGGCAAATACCACGGTGATTGCAACCAGAACAGAACTTGCCTTAGGTTGTTTGGATGCAGTTAATAACCCTCCCAATAAGAAAAATAGCAGGAGCACACCGTTAATCGCATAAATATAGTCAGTGAGAAAGGTAAACACAAGCATCAGGAAAGGGGCGGTGATTTGAATGGGGGGCTTATTTTTTACAATATTCCACAGTATGGGAGCAAGTATCCCAAGTAATCCAATAAGCCCCATTATGCCAAGTTCAACACCCACCTCAAGAAAAACATTGTGAGCGTGATCGGTATGGAGGCTGAATCCTGAACTGAATTTTCTAGTTGCAAAGGTAAATGAACCAATCCCACTACCCCAAAGAGGGTTATCAAAAATCGCATGAATAGACTGTGTAAAGTACATATCTCTACCCGAGATAATTCCACGGGGAACAAGGTGAAACACATCTGTTAAGGTTTCTTGCACAGGCGTTAGCTGAGGGATGGGTAGTGGACGAATCGTTGCAGTAAGCCAGAGCACAATGCCTAAAACAGCCACTATAGCCGTAACAATATGAATACGTTTTAATTTGAGACGATACAAAAAGAGCACCGATATGTAGTCAATTATCAACCAAATGTATGCAGAACGGGAAAACGAGAGTAACACGACAATTAACAATAGCAATCCGCCAAGAGCGCGTAAGGCAATCGGTGAAGGAAGAAATATAAGTGTAAGAAGTGCAACCCCAGCAAGTTCACCACTGTGATTATGTGATCCAAACGTAGGATATACAAACTGATAGGCATTTCTCATATCGATGTTTATTACGTTTGCATAACCCATAAATATAGTATTTGCGAAAGCCCAAGCAACAATAAACCATGGTATCTGTGTAGTAAGCTCATGTTTATATGTATTTCCTAAAATAAAGAACGCGCAGTAGTGAAAAAAGAGAAATGACAAATACAGCGACTCATGCTTCAACATGGAAAACCCAAAAGTACTCAGACAAACTGCAGTTAAGAGAAGTAACCAGCCGACAACAGTCATAACCGGAAGAGAGATAGTATTTTTTTTTCGCAGGATCAGAAGAATTGTCGCAATGAGTAGAGGAGCGGAAAAAAAGACAAAATATGTATGAACAAATACATTTCCAACACCCTCTAAAAACAAAAGCACAAAGGTGAGCCCAATTACGGTTTGTAGAAAAATATGAGGCATGACTTTACTATACCATCTTGCATTAGATGTATATCTTTGATACGCTGAAACATAATGTATATCCGCCGATTTATCTGGTCTTCATTGTTTGTATTTTGTGC
>CAZAUL010000007.1:5927-8465 GCA_964488545.1 uncultured Gammaproteobacteria bacterium | reverse complement strand
AAACCAACTATAACTTCTGTTGGAAGCGGTACTTGTGGTATTGCATCATCACTTCCGGTTACATGGACATTTAATGGGTCATCCGGATGTGGTAATGACTGGGGTTACACATGCGGAGGCAACACAAACTCTTTTACTATAAAAGTTGACGGAGTAGTCAACACAGCTGGTATTTCGTCAGCATTACGAACATTTACTATTACAACAACCCAAACTCCATCACACCAAATTCAGGTGTGTGCAAATAACGGATTTGCCGAAAACTGTTCGGATCCATTTGTGGTAACTATGGATGCCAACCCCCCTCCAGTGCCGGTACCAACCCTTACACTTACAACCGATGGTAGCTGTGTGGGTAAGTCATTTGTCGATGTATCGTGGGCACCTGTAGTTGACTCAGGATGTGGAGGATTGCCTGCTAACCCATACTGGGTACAGGCATCTACAGACCCCTTTAACACCGTACTCAATGGGTGGTATAACTCCTGGCAGTCAAGTACTAATCAAACCTCGACATCATCTTATGATCCAGGGACAGTAATATCTGCACGGGTAAGATCGAAAGATGTTTTTGGAGACTTGGACAGCACAAACCATCAGTCTGCATGGTCATCAACCGCATCAATTGAAGTGCCGGTTCCATCGCCATATCCCACAATCCACATTGCAGGAACATTCCAGGAAGATTTTGGTGGGGGAACCTGTATACCCAATATGATACTTGACCCAAACAGTCTCAATTTACAGGTAAGCGCGAGTCCCAATATAGGCGTCACGGCAAACTGTACGAAAACTGCAACCTCCTATGCATGTAATGTTACTATTGATAATCAATCAGGTCTTTGTGTAAGTCCAAACACAACGCTTACTGTAAGTGGTGTATATACAGGCTATTCAAATATCGGGTGGAGAGAGGGCAATTCATGTAGTGGAGCGCCGGTAAGTCTTACTGCCGGTATTGGAAATGTTGATACGAATGTCCCAATTTTCTTTACCTATGGTGGTGGAGGTGTACAACCAACACCTCCTGGAGGAGGTGCTGGTGGTGGAGGGGGATGGTTTAAGCTCTCCAATAGTGGCTTTGTCAATAGGTACAATGGTCGCCAAAACTTTATACCAAGTTCGATGTCAGCGTACGATAGCGACGATAGCGTTGCAACGCGATACCCTTTTATTAATACTGCAGGGAGCATAGTTCAAAGTACCCCAGTTGACCTTGGTCCAAACGGACTTGATGCATCGGGTAACCCTGTGTATTCAGCACAAAATTGGTATACCAATGGCTACTCGTTTAATGATGATGTTTCGGTATCAAAATATATTGACTATGTAGAAGCTCGCCGGCAAATAACTAAAATTACATCCTTATCTGAGATAACTACTGATGGAATATATATATCCACATCTCCACTCGTAATTAGTACGGCTGACCTACCTGTTTTTACCGGCAAACGAGTTGTACTAGTTGCTAAGAACAGCTCAATTACGATTACCAATAATATTGATTTAGGAGGAGGAGCTCTGGCACTTGTTGGTAGTAGTGTTGACATAGATCCGTCAGTATCTGAGATTAATGCAGTTATTCTTGCCGATTCACTTCAAACAGGAGTTGGTACGACTCCACTGAAAGTGAAAGGAAATGTTTCAGTTAAGAATGCAGTGGGAATATACCGTGTTAATACCGATGCGCGCAAGCCATCGTTATTTGTCGTATACGATCCAAGCATATTTGTAAATCTCATTGAATATTTATCAACGAACACCTATGACTGGAAGCAATAATACACATATTCGCAAGGGACAGGTTCTATTAATAGCGGTCATGCTTCTTGCAACAGTAATTACTGTAGTAATGACAATTACCTTTAACTCAACATCTGAAACAAAGGTTGCAAAACTTGAAGAAGACTCTCAAAAGGCATTGGCCGCAGCTCAAGCAGGTATTGAGGCAGCGCTCCAGCAGGGAACATCTGTACCCATTGCTTCGCTTGGACAATTTAATGAGCAGGGTATTACCGGAAACGCACAGGTTACCTCGGTTTCACGTCCTTACTTTATTTCGCCGCTGCTTCAGAAAGATGAACAATATACATTTTATCTTGCCAATTATCCCGCGCTTACACCCGGATGGAGCGGCGCTCTTAATATATCGTTTGTTTCAGAAGCAGGACAGTGTCCTAGTCTTGAGGTAACAGTTATCACTGTATCTGGGGCTTTAGAACGATATGCATATAACACATGTGCGCCTCAGTGGATAGCAAATGTTGATCCCAATGCATCTATTCAGACACCTATCACCCTAGACTCAACGCTGTTTGAGTGGAGAACGCGCGATCCGATTAGTATAACCGACGGAACGTTGTTACTCATTAAAGTCCTGGGTGGTCGGACAAAACTTGGAATCCAGAATGTTCTCACAGATAACCTACCATCGCAGGGAAAAACCGTCGAGTCGGAAGCCCGTACATCAAGTGGGGTGGTTAAAAAAATACAGTTGTTTCAATCGTATCCTCAGATTCCCGCGAGCTTTATGACGAC
>CAZAUL010000007.1:0-5827 GCA_964488545.1 uncultured Gammaproteobacteria bacterium | reverse complement strand
GTCTTCAGCGCTGTATCGGGGAATAATACGAATGTGAGCGTGTGGTACCTCTTCACCAAGTGTAAGATATGAAATTGAAACTGCCCCCAGATTTTTTTTGAGCGATGCTCCAATTTTTTTTGCAGCACCCCAATACTGCTCAAACTGTGGAACATCATCTACCCATCGGTAGTGATTTTTTGGTATGAGGAGTGTGTTTCCCCGACTGAGGGGAAAAATATCGAGAAAGCCAATAAACAACTCATCTTCATACACTCGATATGAAGGTATTTTTTGGCTGACAATATTGCAGAATATGCAGTCGGTTTTCATTATGTATAATGATGTACAAGTTATAAATAGTATTTATATCATACTATGATTGACGAGCAAATGGTTACAAACCTAGTGTATACCTCCGTGTTTAGTTCTTCAGATCAAGAGAAACTGACTGCCCGTTCAAAAATTCGAGAGCTCGCACAACAAAATGGCATATTTCCCGGCTCAATTCATGACCTTTATATGGACTACGGCCAAGGAAAGGTAAAGGGATTTACTGTACCCGCATTTAATTTACGCAATCTCACCTATGATTTTGGGAGGATGATTTTCCGTAAAATGAAGGAAAAAAAGATGATTGCGGCAATATTTGAGATAGCTCGAGGTGAGGCCACGTATACCGCGCAACCTCATGATGAATTTGCTACATCGGTTCTCGCCGCTGCGCTAGCCGAAGGGTGGATTGGTCCGGTATATATTCAGGCAGATCACACCCAATTTCCTGCTGACAAATATGCCGCAGACCCAAAAGGACAAGAAGAGGTATTAAAAAAATTTATTAAGACCGCTATTGATGCGGGGTTTTATAACATTGATATAGACGCATCAACGTTGGTTGATCTTACACAAAAAGATCTCAAAGTACAGCAAAAAGAAAATGCACACATGACGGCTGTGCTTACTGACTTTATTCGAAGTATCGAACCTCCGGGGGTAACTGTATCGATTGGGGGTGAGATTGGACACATAGGAGGCGTAAACAGTACAGTTGCTGATTTTGAAGCATATATGGAGCTTGTCGAGTCTGAACGTGATACCACCAAGCCAGGGCTTTCTAAGGTGAGTGTGCAAACAGGAACAAGTCATGGGGGTGTTGTGTTGGCAGACGGAACAATTAAGGAGGCAGTTGTAGATTTTTCAGTGCTTGAGTCAATTGGTAAAGTAGCTCGCAGCAAATATGGGATTGGTGGACCAGTACAACATGGAGCCTCTACGCTCCCAACATCATTGTTTCATAGGTTTCCTGAAGTAGATACGCTCGAAATCCACCTCGCAACCGGTTTTCAAAACATAATCTTTACCCACATGCCAGACCTTCTGAGGAAAGAAATATATGGCTGGCTTGATGTAAACTGCGCAAAAGAGCGCAAACAGGGACAAACCGATGAACAGTTTTATTATAAAACTCGTAAAAAAGCAAATGGTCCGTTTAAAGAAAAAATATGGAAAATGGATCCTGAGCACAAGAAAAAAGTTATGAGCGAACTTGAAAAAGAGGTTGATTTAATACTGGAACAGCTTAAAATAATAAACACAGCTAAAAGCTAAAAATATAGACACATGTACATGTTATAAATTACATGTTTTCATATTGTTATATGAAAAAAATCAAGGTTGGTCTCAATGGTTTCGGGAGAATTGGACGCGCTGTTACACGAATCGCCCTTCAAAAAGGGACATTTGAAATAGTTGCAATTAATACAAGAAAAACAGCACCGGATATGCTGGCGTATTTACTTCAGTATGACTCAGTGTATAGACGATTTGGTAAAAAGGTTATCGCAAAGGAAAATGCCATATCGGTTGATGGAGTCGATATTCCTGCACTTATGACGGCTGATATCTCCGCAATTCCATGGGAACAGTATGGGGTAGATGTTGTCATTGACGCGACAGGTGCGTTTACCAAAAAAGAAGACCTAGCAAAACACGTACGAGGATCGGTAAAAAAAGTAATTCTTACCGCACCTTCAAAAGATCAGGAAACTACCCATGTTGTTCTGGGTGTCAATGATGCTGAAATTGATTGGAAAAATGAAACAGTAATCTCAAATGCCTCATGCACAACAAATTGTGCCGCTCCTATGTTTAAGGTGCTCGAAAAAGAATACGGAGTAGAGATGGGATACCTGACTACCATTCACGCATATACTGCAACACAAAGTCTTCTTGATGAGTCCAATAAAAAACCTGATCGTTCGCGTGCGGCCGCTCTTAACATGGGGCCTTCAACAACCGGCGCTGCAAAAGCTGTGGGAAAAGTTATACCAGCACTAAAAGGTAAGCTTGATGGTATGTCGGTTCGTGTACCGACCCCAACAGTTTCATTTACCGATGTATCAGCGGTTGTAAAAAAGGACGTAACTGCAGAAGAAGTGAATGCGATATTTAAAAAATATGCCGAGGGTGAAATGAAGGGTATATTAGGCTATGAGACAGCTCCGCTTGTTTCATCGGACTATATCGGCGATACTCATTCATGTATATTTGATGCAAATTACACCAAAGTGATGAATGGAAAGCTGGTCAAGGTGTTTGGATGGTATGACAATGAATGGGGGTACTCGGCGCGCATTGTAGACTTGGTAGAAAAGGT
Source organism: uncultured Gammaproteobacteria bacterium (assembly GCA_964488545.1). Lineage (GTDB taxonomy): Bacteria > Patescibacteriota > Microgenomatia > UBA1406 > GWC2-37-13 > JAKBEU01. Next base: position 3,192 of record CAZAUL010000007.1, on the reverse strand, counting down.
ATCAGACTACGTATAATGCGAATGCGTCTCAATGTCTGAAAGTCGAAAGTCATACATTTATAATCTTAAAATGATCAAATATATAGATGAGGTAGAGATTACAAACAAAAAAGTATTGGTTCGAGTGGATTATAACGTTTCATTTAAGAAAGACGGTAGTATTAATGACGACACCCGAATACAAAACTCCCTATCCACACTCGAACATCTTTTAAAACAAGGCAACACTCTTATTCTCATGTCTCATTTGGGCAAACCAAAAGGGCGCGACGTGCATTTTTCATTAGCTCCGGTTGCTAAGCGTCTACAGGAATATATGCCACAATATGAGGTAGTGCTTGTAGATGACTTTATCTCAAACCCGCCTCAGATGGCCGCGCCAGATAGTAGTGATCGAAAGCAGTTATTTTTACTTGAGAATACCCGTTTTTACGATGGAGAAAAAAAGAATGACCCTTCATTTTCAAAACAGTTGGCTGGTTTGGCGGATGTATATGTCGACGACGCGTTTGGAAGTGTTCATCGTGCACACGCCTCAACCGTTGGAGTCGCATCATATCTTCCTCACTATGGCGGACTGCTTCTTAAGAAAGAAGTGCAAATGATAAAGAAGGTTGTTGAGGCTCCAGAACGACCCGTTGTTGCCATTATTGCTGGTGCAAAAATATCATCAAAACTAAGTCTAATCGAAAAGCTGATGGATAGCGCGGATACTATTCTTATTGGGGGAGCTATGACGAACAACTTTCTTAAGGCACAAGGAAGAAATATCGGCAAAGGTTTGGTTGAGGATGACTTTATAGATGAAGCGGGTGCTATGCTGCTTCTTGCAGAGACAAAAGGCAAGCAAATAGTGCTTCCTGTTGACCGCCGAATTGGATCGCAAGCTGACGAGCAAACTGTGGCTGTCGTAAAGTCGGTTGATGACATTGCTGATACAGATGAGACACTCGACATAGGTCCAGCAACCGAGAAGATTTTTACCTCATTCATTTCCCAAGCAAAAACCATAATTTGGAATGGACCTGTAGGTTATTTTGAGAATCCACAGTTTGCCAAAGGGAGTGAGGCGATTTTTAAAGCCATTATCGCCAATACTCATGCAGTATCCGTGGTTGGTGGAGGGGATACTCTTTCGGTTATAAAGAAACTACCTGGAAAAGAAAAAATAAGTCATATTTCAACAGGAGGTGGAGCAATGCTTGAACTTATTGAAAAGGGTACACTTCCGGGACTTGATGCACTAAGTACAGCAGATTAGGGTAGAATTTCAATCACCTGATTAGCAGGTCCTGGTGAAAACACCGAGGTAATTGAACCCGTTTTTTCTATTGAGTGAAGACTTGAAGTTCCAATAACTTTTCCATTGTGCATCCAGTAGAGCGTAAGGTCGCTCAATGTGTTTTTGTTCCAAAACATCCGTTGTTCTGCATTAGGAAACTGAAAGAGCATGCCGTCATAACCACTGATATCATCTTTTGTTCGGACATACATAAGACCCTGCTCCCATTTTTCCGGAGTATCAGCAACCAACAGCCTGTAAGTCTCAATGTCTGAAAGTCTAAAGTCTATGGTTTTATATTTTGAAAAATCAAATTTGTAATTTGAAATTTGAGATTGATTTGTGATTGGTGATTTGAGATTTGTGATTTTCTTATATATCCGTATAACCGGGTGGTCAAATACGGTCCATGTTTCTTCAGCATCTTCATCCCTCCATTCCCAGATGGTTTTTCCAAAAAGGCTGATTTTTGGATAGGACGATATTTCTCCGATTTGGGTAAATCCACTTCTACCAGAAAAAAGATCATCATAGTATTGTGCGACTAATGGAAATGTATGAGATGGGTGATTTTTGAAAATTCTTCGTGATGGAACCAAAATATAATCAGCTTCTTCTAACGCGCTTTTTAATGTTGAACGGAGGTCTTGATTGCTGTCAAGATCATAAAAATTAAATGACATAACAAGATAGTTGGGTACTTGGTTGTTGTATTCTGGTGGAGGGATGGGAATATCGACAACGTTTGCGGTTTCAGAAAGGAGAGAACTATTTTCCGGAACATTTCTATATATCCACTCAGAAGCGGTAAATCGGACATCTTGATTTGTATAAACCGACAAATAGGCAACTCCATGTATACACATCAGACATACAACGGTCATTAGTTTCAATAAGCCAAATTTGTGCTCGCCAAACCTTTGGAATAAATGGAAAAACCACACAATTCCAATAACTGTGAGGATCGGAAGTGCGGGAGCAATAAACCGCGTCCATTTTGCGTAAAAGAAAGCCGAAGGCAAGAATGCAATGATAAATGCTATACGAAGCACTACATATTCTTTTTTCTTCCATGACAATAGAAACAATCCCGCCATTCCAGCAATCATTGTGGGAAGGCCAAGTGCATACGGAAGTATGTGTATGAGCTGAAACATGATGGGAGTTGTGTTTTCAAACTGTCTTGTATAAAAAGCTTTATATGTACCAAGTCCAACGGCTGATTCATAGTCCATTGAGCTTTTAAAATCGTTCCAATGAATAAAACTCTGAGGAGAAGAAAGAAATGTGAATGCAATAACTATGCAGATTAAAAGCGGAATGTCCCACCACCTTCTTTTGTACATAAGAATAATCGTTGGGAGAATAAGAAAAAGTAACGATGATGTTTTTGTGCCAAGCGCTAGTCCCAAAACTATTCCAACTACCATAACCGGCAGTGTGTGCTTTGTTGCTTGGAGGATCCGGAGTGAATAATACACAGAAATGCTAAAGAAGAGCATGAGGAGTGATTCGGTGGTGCCAAAATGGGCAAACTGGATCGCGTAGGGCTGGAATATAAGTATAGTAAGAGCGAAAAGTCGTAAAGTCGTAAAGTCGTAAAGTCGTTGTTTTGGCTTATATATCAACCCGATTATTTTTAATAAGACAAAAACAAGTAGAATAGAGCTCATAGCCGATATGACCCGTAATGCAACCGTTGCTTCAACAAATGTTGGTGGTCCGGTTATTCCAAAAAGAGTATGAAAAAGTTGGATTCCGCCATAGGCTATATATAACGGGAACTGTCCGTATGCAAAAAAATGGGGATTCAAACAGTCTTGAAAATCGAAACTCGCAACTCGTAACACATCACAATGTAACTGTTGGATTGCCACCGCCATATTCCGCTCATCAGGATGCATGGGGTA